>CAZCPL010000004.1:58997-64380 GCA_964500255.1 uncultured Solibacteraceae bacterium
ACCATACATTAGTATATTGACGGATCCAACGACGGGCGGTGTCACGGCGTCGTTCGCGATGCTGGGAGATCTGAACATTGCTGAACCCGGGGCCTTAATCGGCTTTGCGGGTCCGCGAGTGATTGAGCAGACGATTCGGCAGAAGCTGCCGGAAGGGTTTCAACGGAGCGAGTTTCTGGTGAAACATGGATTTCTGGATGCGGTGGTTCCGCGTCAGGACCTGAAGGCGTATCTTGCCAAGTCCTTCCGATTTTTTCTAGACAGCAAATAAAGACGATATTGTGCGCGCTGCAGCGCGACTGGGTGTCATGGTCCGCAGCGAAGGTTCACCGACGATCCGGCGTCCGACGTGATGCCTTCGTGGTACAGAGATGGAAAGTCGATTTACTTTGGACCTTCGCGGACCGGACGGCCGCTGAAGGGTCGCCGAATCGAAGAACTGGTCGCGGAACCGTCGATGACTCCGGTGCGGGCAGTTGGCTGCTGGCTCCTGGTGGCAGAGCGATCGTTGAAAAAGTCGGCTGCTCGATGTCAAGGACCGAGCGATCGGATCGTTCCGACAGCAATGTGATGATTGCCGAGGGAATCCGCTGGACTTCGCGATCGATTACCATCGATCTCATGCGCACCCCGGTTCTATGGTATTTGCTGGCTGCCTTGCTTCCCGCAGCGGTTGCCGACGATCCCGGCGTCAAGGCCGCTGAGAGACTCTTCGAAGGCTGGCTCGAAGGCCAGATGGCCTATCGCGGACTGCCCGGTATCGCAGTCGGCGTGGTCCACGATCAACAGGTTGTCTGGGCGAAAGGCTTCGGTTGGGCGGATACGGACAGCCGCACACCGATGACGCCATCCACCAAGATGAGGATGGCATCGCACAGCAAGGTCTTCACCGCAGTGGCGATTCTGCAGTTGCGCGATCGCGGCAAGTTGCGGCTCGACGATCCGGTGGTGCAGCACTTGCCCTGGTTCACGCCTAAACCCTTGGATCCGGATGATCCGCCGATTACGATTGCGGAATTGCTAACACACAGTTCGGGCTTGTCGCGCGAGGCCGGTTCGCATTGGTCGACCGACGAATTCCCCGATACCGCGGCGCTGAAGGCGGCCGTGCAGAGTCGAGTAGTTTTCTCGCCAGAGGTCCGCTGGAAGTATTCGAATCTCGCGTTGGGCATCGCCGGACAGATTGTGGAAGCTGTGTCCGGAGAGAGCTACAAGACTTACATGCAAAAGAACGTTTTCTCGCCGCTGGGCATGACGTCCTCAAGCTTTGACGAAAAAGTCGCTGGACTCGCCACTGGTTACGGACGCCGCATGCCCGATGGATCGCGCATGAAGATGCCGTTTGTCGATGCTCGTGCACTGGGGTCGGCAACAGGGCTCACCTCGACAGTGGAAGACATGGCGCGTTTTGTTTCGGCACAGTTTCGCAAGGGACCTGTATTTTCCAAAGCGGCGCTGCGCGATTTGCATCGCGTGAGAATGATGGAAAGCAACTGGACGCGCGGCAATGCGATCGGCTTTGCGGTGACACGTGAAAAGGAAAAGCTGTACGTGGGCCATGGCGGATCGTATGCGGGCTACAAGACGCACACGCTGATCCAGCTCGACGATAAGGTTGGCGTGATTGTGCTCTCGAATGGCGACGATGCCGGTGCCGCGGACTTAGCGTCGCGACTGATGCAGAGTGTCGGGGAAGCGGTGGCCAAGGCGACCGCAGTGACGCCCGCCATCACGTGGGATCCGTCTTGGAGCCGGTTCGCTGGACTCTATCGCAGCCGCTTTGGCGATACACGTGTAGTGGAAATGAATCGTGGTCTGGTGACGATCGACCCTACCGCGCCGAGCTTTGAGAATCCTTCGAAACTGGTGCCGCTTGGCGACGGGCTCTTTCGATTGGAAAGTCGCACGGGAGGTTCCGCTGTGGGCGAAATCGTGCGGTTTGTGGAAGAAACTGGACGCGTGGTGCGGATGTACACGGGCGATGGATTTTCAGATCGGGTGCCGTAGTGAAGTTGCTGATATGCAATCGCTGGCACCTTATTGTTGCCTTGTTTTGATTTTCTCGCTGCTCACTGGTTGCGAAAAACCGATTGCGGCGCAAACAAACATGAAAACGGGCTTCTGGGTTTGGAGCTACTACGGTGGTTCCGACAATCTGTCCAACTGGTCCGGAAACCCGCTCGACTACATCTATTTTCAAGCGGGAGAACTACCGGTTGACCGTCCGGTCTGGGCCCATATTCCGTCCGTGCTGCCGACAGCTCATGAGTATTGGGCCGTATTTCGATCCGATTCGTCGCATGTCCCGAGCAAGCGTTCGGCCGAATTGCTGGGCGATCAGGTGGCCGACCTGATTGGGGAAGCGCGTATCCGGGGCATGAAGCTCTCTGGTATCCAGCTCGATATCGATGTCTCGAGCCGATCCCTGAAGGCCTACGCGGAATGGCTGCGTCTGGTGAAAGCCGAACTACCGCCCGAAATGCAACTTTCCGTCACCGGCTTGCTGACTTGGTTCGAGACATCCGGCGTGGATGCCGTTGTCGCCGAGGTGGACGAATTTGTCCCTCAGTTCTACGATCTTGGGGACACCCAACAGGGGCTCGCCAACGCGATCGGTGCACCGATCGACGCCGCCAAATGGGGACCCATCTTCAACAAGTTCCGCAAACGTTACCGGATCGGCATTGCCACTTTCGGACGCGCACGAATGATCTCATCCAGCGATTCCTGGTTCCTCAACTACATTTCGCCCATCGATATCGCCAGCAGTTCCGCCTTTCAAGCAAAGTCCCGCCACATCGACACCGGTGAAAACGTTGTCGAGTTCCGTGCCATCGGAAAGGCCAGTTTCGGCTACAACGAAATACAGCCCGGTCAGACGATACGCTTCACCCTTCCTACGATAGAAAGCGTTCGCGCAGGCGTGACGGGAGCGGCGAAAATGGGAGGATTTTGCGGTGGTGGATCTTTTTCCGCTGGCCTTCAACGGACGAGACACTCACGATGCAACCGGATGCCGTGCTTTCCGCGATGCAGACGCGGTCTGGTTTTGGAACGCGCATTCTCACACGTGACGGAGACTGCGCAGCAGTAGCGTGCCAAGACCTCTATCTCGAATCGACCAATCCGGTAGCGGCCACTGAAACCGAATACCGCATTCGTTCCAGCGTCGCGTTCCAGTATTTCCTGCCGGACAACAACCTTCCGGTGCGTGTCACCGCGCCGGATCGGTTGGAATTGAAGCTCCCTGCGTATTGTCCGCGAGGACACTTGCGTTTGGGCCGCGCGGTTACTTCAACCAAGGCGCAGTTCATGATCGAAGCAGGTGGGCATTGAACTACCGCATTCCCGTTGCGATCGTCGGAGTGGTGCTCGTCGCCTGTCCGTTTGACTCGACGCTTCGCGAGTATCTGAACCGGCGCTTCTGGCTGCCCTTTTCGAAACACGGTGCTAGTTTTTTGAAGAAGGGCGTGCGGCGAACGCAGGTCCCCTATGCGGGAATCGTGCCGGACAATAGCGGCAACGAATCGATAGCGGAAGTCCAGCGGCGCTACTACGCAATGTCCCAACCACAGAAGCGATCTGTCCCAGACAGCGGGATCGCAGCCGCAATCGCCACCGCGCGGGCAGACAAAAGCCTCACCGCCCGGCAGCGGGAAGAAGTCGAACTCGTCGATGCCAAAGTCGCCATGCGAGAGGCGCATTTCGACGCGAAGAAATTGGCAAGCAACAGAGCCCGGATCGAGGCGTTTCTCCGCGTCGCGCGCGGTGCCGCCTATCGCAGCGAAGCGCGCGGATGGCTGGCGCGCGTCCACTATCTGCTCGGCGATCAAACGGCCGCAGGCAAGATCTATCTGGATGAGATGAACCGCAGAGGATCGAACCTCAGCGCCGAGACCCTTCTAACATCGCTGCACATCGTCTACGGCTACGACGGCGGACCGAAGTTGCGGCAGCATCTGGCGGAATACTTCGATACCCCCGAGCATGCCGCGTTTGCGATTCAGTTGTTGACCAATCCTCGGTGGCGCGGGCGCGAACGCCAGTGGATGCAATTGAACCCCAGGAGTCCCGGGCTATCCGATGAAACCCCGCAGCGCACTTATGTGAAGATCCGCGAGTTGCTCGACAAACACGCGGATCTGTTACAACGCAATCCAGAACAGAACGGCTTACCGATGTCGGCGATTCGAACGGCGCTTCGAATGGGCGATTTGCCCGGAGCACTGCGCATCGCGGACGCTGTCCCGACTGAGTCGCCGCTGCGTTTGCAGCCCGATTTTCTATGGCCAGTCGGCGCGGCGCGGTTCTTATCCGGCGGCTACGCGGAAGCCGAAGCACCGCTGTTGGCGCTCTTCAACTCCAAAACTGCCGAAGAGGGCAAGCGCGCAGCGGCCGCCTACGGACTCTGCGGCGTCTATCGGAAACTAGGGCGCCCGGTGGATCAGTTGCGATACGCGGTGTGGTTGCACGAACCTGGGCAGCAGAAGTCTCTCGGCCTCGGAGTCGAGGATCTTTCCATCTACTACGCCCCTTCCGGATGGGATTTGAATCTATTGATCGAGTTCGAAGCTCCCGTAGGAGCATTGCAGGAGTTTGTGGCCAAGTACCCCGGAATGAAGGGTGTCGAATCGGTACGCTACGCGCTGGCTGTGCGTCTTGCCCGGGAAAATCGATACGAAGAATCTGCGGCGCTCTATTCGCAACTCGGCGCGCCTGCGCGAACCGCGCGTATGCGTCGAATGGCGGAGCTGTCGCGCGCCGTCGAGGCCAAAGCGGATGACTACGAAGCGCGATTCCGATTGGCGCAACTCATCGCTTCCAACAGCGAGGGGATCTACTTCAACGACCGCCTCTGGGGTGGATTGCAACGCTACGCGTTCGAAAGCACCACCGATGGACGTTTGAACCTCTAGGAGCGAACGCGCTCCATTGAGGGCGAACGGAAGCTCAAGGACGATCAGGAAGAGGGCTGGCGGGCCTATATTTTGTTGAAGGACATTGTCCGCGACGCGGGCAAGAGTCCCGTGGGGCGCAGGTCAGCGGCCCTGGCAGTAACCTGTTTGCGCAGACTGAGCGGTCGTTTTGGGCGTGAAGAAGAGATCCGGCGGGGAGACATTGCGTTGTCGCAGTGGCTCCTCCGTCAATAGCTACGGCGCGAAATAGCCCATCACATCCAAAATTAGATGCGTCTTTTCTGTCACGAACGAACGGAATGCACCCGTGGTTCCGACCTGCAATATCGCCGTATTGGACGTGATGGATCCGTCGATGGCGTTGAGCGTCGACACGACGGGCATCCCCTGGCCGGTGGGAAACAGTGTCAGGAATCCAAAGGCAGCGGGCGGCACGACGGTAGCGTTCAAGGCGATCGCTGTTAAGG
>CAZCPL010000004.1:64390-66089 GCA_964500255.1 uncultured Solibacteraceae bacterium
CCGCATTTGTTCGGCGCGGCATGATCGGTTGTTTGGCCCGCATCGAGCGGAAGGCCGGTGTATTGTCCGTTCACAAGTCGCGAATCCGAAAGGCGGCAGGGATCGACTGGGAAGTATTTCAGCGCGCCAATTCCGCCTGCCGGTGCGAAGTAGCCGTTGATGTCAAGAATCAAATGGGCTTTGTTTGTGCCATAAACATTGATCGACCCAGCGGTTCCGACAGGCACAATGGCGGCGTTTGCGACGACTGTCCCGGTGACCGCGTTGAGCGTGGAAACGGTGGGCTGTGGCCTGCCTGTCGGCCAGATGGTCAGGAATCCGAAGGGTTCGCTCGGAACAACCGTCGCATTGAGAGAATAGGCTTGCGCGGTGGAAGGCACTCCACAGCCGGAAAGCACCGGAAGCGTGCGCGCTTGTTGGGGAACCAGTGCCGGGCCGCCCAAAGGGCCTGTCGCGTTTCGGGTATCGAGGACACGGCACGGAGGCAGCGGATAGAAGTAGAGTCCGCCGGGGTTGGGTGCTGCGAAGTATCCATTCACGTCCAGAACGATATCTGTCGCATCGGTGGCATAGATACTGATCGTGCCGCCGAGACCGGCCTTTACGATGGCAGCGTTGGCTTTGATTCGGCCATCGAGGGAGTTGAGATTGGAAACTTCCGGCTGTGTCTGTCCATTGGGATAAAGGGTCAAATACCCGAGCGGGCCTTTCGGAACCACGGTGACATTTAGCGAATAGGCATGAACACCGGAAGGAATATCGCACCCGGTTTGGGGCGACACGGTGCGTGTCTCGCCAGCGAAGAGGGTCGCCGAGGGCCGAGTATCCAGGATGCGGCAGGGCGGGAGTGGCATGAACACCAAACCCTGATTCGCCGAAGCTCCGATGGCCAGCAACTGAAAGAGCATCGTTCCATTGCTGCCATCGGAGATGGAGAAAGTGTGCGGAAAGCCAAGGCCGGTTCCCCAGTTGTACGGGTTCGGAAGCGCGGCCGAGTCAATCATCGACTGACTGGCGGCCTGATGGTGAAACCACAATTTTAGATTCGTGTTCCGCACTCCGTTCACTTGCATGTAACGGCTAGGATGGCTCGAATCGGGACCGTCGGAAAGCCGGAAATAGTCACCACCGGTGGCGGCCGGCGCATCGTTGATTTCAATGTTTGCTTGCCCGGTTCCCGCAAACATGACCGGCACAGAACCGGCAAGAGTGCCGACGAACGCAGCCTCGGCCTGGTTCAACTGATACTTTCCGTAAGTGACCGAAGGATCGGTATCGCGGGTACCGTCGTCATAGGCAAATTTGCCCGTCATCACGCGCAAACGGTCCGCCGATGACAATCCAAATGGATTTCCGCTAACGGTGATCAATTCCGCAGTGAAGTTCACCTGAACGTTCGTAGACGCCGCGTAAGCGAAGTCAGCGGCCATCACGATCGCAAGGAACACAGAGAAACGCATACTGGTGAGATCGGCATGGATGAGATTGCCGGACATCCGCGATCAGGCTTACGACCACTCAGGAAATCATCCTATGTCCGGACAAAGCCGTGACCGGCGATTGGTACCATAGCGGGAAATGAAACCAGTCAACGCCGCAGTCATTGGACTCGGCAATGTCGGCTCGGGGACTCTCGAAATCCTCGCCAAAAATCGTGAACAGATTGAACGCAAACTCGGCTTTCCTTTGAAAGGGACAG
>CAZCPL010000004.1:66099-76791 GCA_964500255.1 uncultured Solibacteraceae bacterium
GTCTGCAGCCGGTCAGTCGCCTCCAAGACTTTGCCCGATGGCTTGGGCGATCCCTTCCGCACGACCAGTTGGCACGAAGCCGTGGCGCGTCCCGATGTGGACATCGTCGTGGAATTGATCGGCGGCACGGGTGTGGCGCGTGAGGTCATTGACGCCGCGCTGAATGCCGGCAAGAGCGTCATCACTGCGAATAAAGAACTGATGGCGGCCGCTGGCGTCGAACTCTGGCAGAAGGCTGAGGCTAACAACGCTGCGTTGGCGATGGAGGCCAGTGTTGCGGGTGGCATCCCGATTCACGACGTGCTGCGCGAAGGCGTGGCTGGCGATCGGTTGCAGACGTTTTACGGCATCCTCAATGGCACCAGCAACTACATTCTCACCGAGATCGAAAAGCACGGCACGGATTTCGAAGTGGTACTGGCTGAAGCGCAGCGCTTGGGCTACGCGGAAGCTGACCCCAGTGCGGATGTCGACGGTTACGACGCGCGTTCGAAGCTGGCTCTGTTAACCGCGCTGGCCTTTGGCGAGCGGGTACCCACCGATACGATTTATACCGAAGGCATCCGCCGCATCTCACCAGTGGACTTCGACTATGCGCACCGCCTCGACCATACGATCCGTCTTATTTGCTCGGCGCGTCGCGCGGCCAATGGCTTGCTGCTTTCCGTGCGTCCGTCGCTGATTCCGCGTTCGACAATTCTGGCCAGCGTGCAGGGTGCCTATAACGCAGTGTGGATGCGCGGCGAGTTCGGACAGGATACGTTTTACTATGGGCGCGGCGCGGGTCCGCATCCGACCGGAGTGGCGGTGGTGAGCGACCTCATGCGCGTGGCGCGCGATCTACGTGGAGGCAATCCTCTGCGCGTGTCGCCATTCTCGTTCCGCGAGTTGCGCGAGCACCAGGCGATGCCGATCACGGCGCACAAGGCACCGTATTTCCTGCGTTTTCGTGTGGAAGATCAGCCGCGCATCATCGCGCAGTTGGCCTCCGCATTGGCCGATCAACAAATCAGCATCGAAGCGGTTTTTCAGCTTCCGAGCGATAACTGGCGCAACCTTCCGTTCGTCATTACCGTGGAACCGACGACGGAACAGTCGGTGAGGCAGGCTCTGGCCAGCATGCGTTCGATGTCGTTCCTCAAAGAAGCGCCACTGGCGCTGCCGATGGAAAAAGGACTGTAAATGATCATCGCTCTGGTATTGTGTGTGGGCTTGAACGCCCAGGTCGCGAAGGATGCCAACAAGGCGTATCAGTCGAAAGAGGGCCGCGAGAACATCGCGAAATCGCTGGGGGATCCGCATCGCGACGGGCGCCAGAAGCCAGCTGAACTGATGACTGCGCTCGAACTGAAGCCGGGCATGGCCGTGGCGGATATCGGCACTGGCGTTGGTTATCTGCTGCCCTGGCTGTCGAAGTCCATTGGTGAAAACGGCAAGATTTTTGCCGAGGATATCCAGTTCGACTTCATGGAAAAAGCGCAGGCTCTGGTTGCCGAGCAGAAGATTCCCAACGTGAAGTTCATCGTGGGTTCGGAACGAGATCCGAAGCTGCCGGAAAATACATTGGACCTCGCACTGACCCTCGACGTCTATCATCACTTCGACTATCCCGATCAGATGCTCGCCAACATTGCGAAGGCACTCAAGCCCAGAGGGCGCTTTGTGATTGTCGATTTTTATAAGCGCCCTGAAGCGATGCCCAGCGGCAACGCGATGCAGCACATCCGTCTCGATCTGGACGATGTGATTCGCGAAGTCGAACAGAACGGCTTCAAGCTCGTGAAGACTTCCGAGCATCTTCCCAAGAGTCAGTACATCGCGATCTTTGTCAAGAAATAATGAAAATCAAAATCAAGCGGTTGCATGTAGATGCGAAGATCCCTGTTTATGCGCATGGCCCTTTAGAAGACGCGGGGATGGATCTGTATTCGGTGGAAGATGTCACGCTGTTGCCGCAAGTGGCGAAGCTGGTTCCGACGGGGTTGTCGATTGAGGTTCCGCCTGGATATGAAGCGCAGTTGCGTCCGCGCAGTGGCTTGGCGTTGAAGTTTGCGATCACGCTGCCCAATGCACCGGCGACGATCGACCCGGGCTATCGCGGCGAAGTGAAGGTGATCCTGCTCAATCTGGGCCACGAGGATTATGTCGTAAAGAAAGGCGATCGCATCGCGCAGATGGTGATTGCGAAGTACGAAGCGGTGGAGTTCGAAGAGACCTCCGATCTGGGCGATAGCAATCGGGGAGCTGGTGGATTTGGATCCTCGGGGCGGTGAAAAGAGCGCAAAGGAACCGGCGGATGGACAGGGAATCGCGCCCGGGCGGGAGGAGTTCCGACCGGCGCAAACGGTTTCGGCCCTACGCCTGTAGCTCTACCTTCTCTTCGTGCTTTTGGCGCGAAGCTTAATGGGCTGATTCGATGCCGAGTTGCGCGAGGTGGGCAACGATTCGCGGCGAGTTGATTCGCAAGTTCCAGCGCCTTTTTGGCTCGTTCTTGCCTCGCAGGATTTGGATAGCCTCTTCTCGACGACCCTGTTTGAAGCAGATCCTGGCGAGTGTCACGGCTTGCTCGGCGAGGGGCACCTGGCCGACGAGCAAGTGGAGATGTCCGAATAGGCCAGCAATTCAGGGCCATGTTTCTGCTGCCCGCTTTCGAGACGCGCGCTAGCGAGATTCACAGCATCCAGCGCGCGTGACTTCGCGGAAGCGCGCGACCAGCTGCCAGCCGTTGGTATCTGCCTTTCCAATGCGAAGATCGAGCATCGTCCCTCGTGAAGCAGGTATCCGGTGCGACAATTGTGGAAGTCAACATCGTTTCGGGCAGCGCGCCTCTGGATGCCTGTCTGCTGGGCAAAGCTGGCGAAGTGCTGCCCAATTTACTCGCACAATGAACATACGAATCTGCCACTTTGATCCCTTCTCGGGAATTTCCGGCGACATGACCGTCGGTGCGTTGATCGACGCGGGTGCCGATGCCGCCGCTGTGATCGCTGCCCTCGAAAGTTTAGGCTTGGGCGCAACTTACACTGTGGAACCTGTGAAGCGCCGCGGCATCGGTGCCACCAAGTTCCGCGTGGCGGGCGGAGAGACCAAAGCGCATCGCCATCTGCCGCAAGTGGAGGCCATCGTCCACCGCGGTGCGTTGAGCGATCGCGCGAAGCAGGATGCCTTGAAGGTGTTCCAAGTACTGGCGGTGGCCGAAGCGCGTGTGCATCGGGTGCCGATGCAGAAAGTGCACTTTCATGAAGTGGGGGCGGTGGATTCCATTTCCGATATCGTGGGCGCTTGCGTGGCTTTGGATCTGTTGGGCGTCGTCGAGGTAACGAGTTCGGCGATCAACACAGGATCGGGCACAGTCACGGCGGAACACGGGGTGATGCCTGTGCCAGCACCCGCCACGGCCGCGCTGCTCGAAGGCAAGCCGGTATATGCTCGCGGACCCGCCACCGAACTCACGACTCCCACCGGCGCTGCAATCCTTGCCGCGTTGGGCACTCATTTTGGACCGATGCCAGCGGCGCGAATTGTGAAATCCGGGTTTGGCGCGGGCGACAAAGACTTTCCAGAACATGCGAATGTACTGCGTGCGATCCTCGCAGACAAGACGGGCGCTTCGGAATCGACGACGGTGAGCGTGATCGAGACGAACATCGACGATTCGACTCCCGAAGTGCTCGGATACACGATGGAAAAGCTGATGCGCGAGGGCGCGCTCGATGTGACGTATTCGCCGCTGCAGATGAAGAAGAATCGCCCTGCCTCGTTGTTGCGCGTGATCGCTCGGCCAGCCGATCAGGAGCGGCTTGCGGAGATCGTGTTTGCGGAAACATCCACGGCAGGTATGCGTTTGTATACCGCCGAGCGGCGCGTTCGCGCGCGGCAGATGGTGGAGGTGGATCTGGGGTATGGCAAGGTGAACGTCAAGGTGACGGAGTCCGGTGTGGCGCCCGAGTTTGAGGAATGCCGAGTGCTTGCGGAATCGACTGGCAAGCCGCTGAAGCAAGTGATGGCGGATGCGGTGGCGGCACAACGCAACAGTTGAGCAACAGGCGGCTTTGCGTCATTGTTTTCTGCCTCCATGCTTCTCCACGCGATCGAGCATCTTGCGGATCTCTGCGATTTCCTTCTTCGAGAACCTGTGCTCCGATAGCGCGCGCAGAACGAGTTGCGATGCGGACCCCTCAAAGACGCGATCGAGGAGATCGCCGACGAGTTGGCATTGGGTTGCTTTGCGTCCTGACGCAGGCCGATAGACATGAGCGCGGCTAGATTCGTCGCGTTCGACGAGACCTTTTTCGGCCATGATTTGGAGCGTTTTGAGTACGGTGGTGTATCCTCCGCCGCACTCAGTCTGGATCTCGCTGACGGTGCCGGTTCCGCGATCCCAGAGGACGTTGAGGATGGTAAGTTCCGATGCGGTGGGTTTGGGTTGCGCCACGTCCCAAGTGTATACGAAGACTTTCGTACCGTGTTTGTATCATGCAACGAAGAGCTTCGTAGATACGTTCCCAGGATGGCGGTGGTGCGTCCCCACAAAGTAAATCCACGAAGATCGGCTAGACTGAGAGAACGCTTGCTCCCCTTCGGCGGGCCATTGCGAAGGAATTGCCAAAGTTCACTTGAATCCATGAAATCACTTGTTTCCATCATTACGCCTGTGAGGAACATGGCAGCGACGCTCCAGCGAGCGCATGAATCGGTAAGATCGCAGGGCTGCCCCTGGCAACACATCGTGGTTGACGATGGCAGCACAGATGGCACTCCGCAGGTCGTCGAATCGATCGCCGAAGACCCCAGAGTGATCGCGATCCGCACGGCAAATCGCGGCATCGGGGCCGCACTCAATACCGGGCTACATCACGCCACCGGGGATTTCGTTGCGTTTCTGGATGCGGACGATGAGTTTCTGCCCAATCATTTGAATTCGCATCTCGAGGCTTTTCTGGCGCATCCGGACGCGGATCTCTTCTGGGGCGGACTCGAGGTAGTTACCGATCATCCAGATGACGTTCTCGTTCCGGATGTCAACGCCGGGTTCGGATTCATATCGATTCACGAATGCGTCACGCAGGGCACCCTCTTCGTTCGTCGCCACGTGTTTGAGCAGATCCAGTTCTCTGAAGAACGTGTTTGCTTTCACGACTACGACTTCATGCAGAAAGTCCAGAGCCTGTTTCGAGTCAGACGATTTGAAGAGCCCACCTACCGCTATTACCGGAATACGGCGTCGAGCGTTGTGGACCGATTGAAGGCGAACTGGCCCAAAAGCACCCCTGAAGAGTGATTGTTCCGTTACCATAGAATTTCCACTGAGGTTCCCTTTGTCGTCCCCGACCAATTCATCTCCAAATACCACCATAGAAGTCCTGCGCCAACAGCGTATCGATAAGATCTCCGCGATGCGCGAACTCGGGCTCGACCCTTTCCCGTCGAAGAGCAATCGCACCAGCTACGTCGCTCCGATACTCACCAACTTCGAGGCGGAGGAAGGCAAGGACGTCACCGTCGCAGGTCGCCTGATTTCGTGGCGCAAGCAAGGCGGCATGGCCTTTGGACACATCCAGGATCAGACCGGCGAGATCCAGTTGATGCTGCGTCGGCAGACGCTCGCGGTGACGGACGCTTCGAAGAACATTATCGGTTACGAAGACCTGAAACTGCTCGACATTGGCGACATCGTCGAAGCTACGGGCAAGGTTGGTAAGACGCAACGCGGCGAGATCTCGATTCTCGTCGACAACGTCCGCTTCTTGACTAAGAGCTTACGCCCTCTGCCCGATAAGTGGGGTGGCATCGCCGATCGCGAGATCTCGATCCGCAAGCGCTATCTCGACATGATTTCGGAGCCCGAGAAGAGGCGCCGCTTCGAAAACATCGGCAAGATGCTGTTCGAGATCCGTCGCTTTCTGCATGATCGCGGCTTCATTGAGTTCCACACGCCGGTGATTCAGCCGCAGTACGGCGGCGGCACTGCGAAGCCGTTCCGCACGACGGTGAACGCGTTGTCGACGGAGATGTACCTGTCGATTTCGCACGAGCTTTACTTGAAGCGCCTGATCGCTGCGGGGTTCGACAAGGTCTATACGATCGGCCGGTACTTCCGCAACGAAGGCATCGATAAGAGCCATCATCCCGAGTTCGCGATGATCGAAACGATGACCGCGTACGAGAACTATGAATACAACATGGAACTCATCGAGTCCATGTTCCGCCATATCGCGGTGCATGCATTCGGCAAGACGACGTTTCAGGTCGGCGAGCATCAAGTGGACTTCTCACAGCCGTGGGCACGCCTCGATATGGCTGGCGTAGTGAAAGAGCGCCTGGGCGTGGACTTCCGCGATTTCACCACCGCGGATGAAGCCAATGCCGCGCTGCGCCAGTTGGGCGTCGAGGAGGTCGCGCAGACTCCGGGACATGCCTTGGTCTATGCGTTTGAGGAGAAGGTTGCGCCCACGCTGATCCAACCCACGCTGGTTTACGGGCATCCCATCGAGATCTCGCCGTTGGCCAAGCCGTTGCGCGAGGATCCGCGGTTTGTAGAGCGGTTCGAGATCTACATCGGCGGCATCGAGTGCGGCGACAACTGGAGCGAACAGAACGATCCGGTGACGCTGCTCGAACGCTGGCGGCAGATGTACAAGCACGATCACCGCGAGGGCGAGTACCAGCCTTTGGATTACGACTTCCTCGAAATGTTGGAACATGGCATGCCTCCGACGACGGGGATTGGTCCTGGTATCGAGCGGATGTCAATGATCTTTACCGAGCAGTCGGATATCTACGATGTCATTTTCTTCCCGCTGATGAAGCCGGTGATGTCGCAGGTGAACAAGGCTATTTATAAGGCCGAGGGCCCTGCGGTAGCGGAGTAGTTGGGGATACTGGTGAACTTGGGATGACCCTTCCGGCAACGGGGGGTGACGACACAGGCTCGTGACCTGAAGGAGCAGTCACAGGTGGGTGACGCTGTGCACTGCTATTTCGATGATCACCCTACACTTCGGCGAGGCGTTTGTTCGTGTCTCCGAAGCGATCGAGCTTCACGCCCATCTTATCCATCAGCGATAGATACAAACTACATGCCCGACGGTTATCGTTGCCTTTTTCGAGGTAGTCGAGCACGCGGCCCAGCTTGAGTTGGCCGTTGCCGCGTCCGGAAATCAGGAACGGCATCTGATCGGCACCGTGCGTGTCGCCGTCGAAGAGGTTCGAGGTCGTCATCAGGATCGATGAATCGAACAGTGTCTGGTCGCCTTCCTGAATCTGCTTGAAGCGCTCCACCAGATACGCGAACTGCTGGATATGGAACTGATTCGTCTTGAGGTACATCGCCTCGGTGGCGGCAGCCTTACCGTTGTGCGTGAGGTCCAAATGCAGCGCGCCCTTCACGCCTTCCAGAAACTTGAAATTCATCTGCGAGAGATCGTTGTTGAGCATCAATGTGACTACGCGCGTCTTGTCCATGCGGAACGCGAGCACCATCAAGTCGAGCATCAACTTCATGTGCGCGGGGACATCCTGCGGGATGCCGTCCGCCGGACGCGGCATGTCGGGCTTGGTGAGCGTCGGACGCCAACCTTCAAGCCGCTCTTCTTTCTTGGCGCGATCGATGCGTTTCTCGATGTCGCGGATCGATTCCAAGTATTCGTCGAGCTTGGTGCGATCGCCGCGGCTGATTTTCGGTTGAAGACTATGCGTTTCCGCGAGGACAGCGTCGAGGACACTTCGATCCATGTCGCGATTGCCGCCATCGCCGACAAGCGTATCGAACGTGCGCGACGGATAGATTTCCTTGGGTGCGGCCTTGGTTGGAGAAGACCAGGAAATACAGGATCCGTAGATCATCGAGAGTCCGTCTTCGAGGCGGAGTTCGTTGGGTTCGATGCCCAACGCGAGGCTTGGGAGCGAGGTCGCGCCGCCGATTTCACGGGCGAGCACCTGATCGAGCGAGGTTCCGACGCGGATGTCCGCGGGGTCTAAGCTCACGCGTGCGCCTGATAGCAGATTCGGTGCGCGACCGAGGTGCGGGGATGTGGATTCGAAGGCCTGTTGGTTGTAGAGCCCGCGAATGAAGAGCATGTCTTCGCGGAGCGATTGCATCGGTGCGAGCCCTGGGCCGATTTGCATCGATGCGCCCTCGCCCTTGGCCCACCAGTGTTCGGGTTCGACGCCGTTCGAGAAGTAGACGCAGGCGAAGCGCGTGGGCGGCTTGTGGGTGTCCGCGGAGGCGAGTGACTCCATCCAGGGTAGCGTCAGTGCGACACCTGTGCCTCTTAGAAAATTGCGACGATTCATCTGGTGGCTCCTCGATTCGATGCGGTTTTGGTGGCCGCCGTCTCTTCCTGTCGGCGGTAACGGAACTGCCGACTCATCACAATTTCAGACGCCATTTTTGCAACCGAAGTTTCTCCACCGCTCTGCGCGAGTTTTTCGATCAGCATTTCGTCGGAAGCTTGGGCGGTGCGTCCCAAAGCGAAACCGATCAGCTTTTGCGCCATGTTGCGCAGAACCTGTGGTTCCTGACCTTTGAGGTAGTCGATGAGCCCACCGACGCCTTTGATGTCCTTCTTGTCGGCTGTGGTGGAGGCGTCCTCGATTGGTTTGCCGTCCTGATAGGTTTCGCGCCAGCGGCCCACTGCGTCGTATTTTTCCAAAGGAAAACCCATGGGATCGATGCGCGAGTGGCATCCGGCACAGGATGCATTGCGTTGGTGCGAGGCGAGTTTTTCGCGAAGGGTGAGTCCGCCAAAAAGCTTATCGTCTCCCGGCAGGGATCCGGCATCGGCGGGCGGAGGCGGCGTTGGGGTTCCCAAAATACGGCGCAGCACCCAATCGCCGCGTTTGACAGGACTGGTGCGCAACGGCGCTGAGGTGGCGGTGAGAACGGCTCCGAGGCGGAAGGCACCGCCGCGGGTTTCGATGCGTTCCACATCGCGCGGCGAATTCAGTTTCGTCTTGATTCCATAGTGTTTCGCGAGGGGTTCGTTGACGAACGTATAGTTCGCTGTGAACATTTCGCGCACCGGGCGATCGTTGCGGACGATGTGCTCGAAAAAGCTGGTGGCCTCATCGTACATCCCATTTTTAACCTCTTCGGTGAATTCGGGGAATCGCGTGGTGTCGACTCCCGCGAACTGATCGAAGCGGTAAAAGCCGAGCCATTGGCCAAAGAATTCGGTGGACATGCGGCGGGCTTTGGGATGCTGCAACATACGCCGGACCTGTTTTTCCAAATGCTTCGGATCGTTCAGTTCGCCTGCGAGGGCAGCGCGTTCGAGCTCTGAGTCGGGGATCGAAGACCAGAGGAAGTAACTCATGCGGCTTGCCAGTTCGAACGGCGAGAGAGCTCGTTCTGTGGGCTTGGCGGTCGATGCGGTTTGTTCCAAACGATAGAGGAATTCGGGCGATACGAGGATCCGCGAAAGTAGCAAGCGGATCGCTTCGTGATGCGTGACGTTCTTGCGGTGCTTGTCGTAGAAGGCCCGTAAATCGACCTTTTCCGGCGGGCTGAGAGGGCGTCGCCAAGCTTTGGCTGCGAACCGCAGCGCATCGTTCACGTGGCCGGGTTGACCGGACAGTTGAGCGTCGCCAACGGCGAGGAATTCGGCGCGAAGCTTCTCGATGTACTTGCGCGGTTCCGCAGGCAGTGTGCGGACGATGGCATCGTCGAGCTGTGCAATGGTCTTGCCCTTGATCGAATCCAGCTTATATTTTTCGACAACGAACTGCAGGAACAGATCGTGATAGTCGAACGAGGCGAGCAAATCGTTCCAAGCCTGATTGAGTTTCAACTTTGTCGCGCCGTCTAGCACGTTTTCGTAAAGAAATTTGTCGGTGCGGTAATACTTCACCTTAGGGTGGAATGCGTCGCGCTCACGCTGATTGTAGGTGTTGTCATAGGGTTCGGGAATGGGATCTTTGTCCGATGGCGCAGCCTCTCCGTGTGAGTTGGACGGGAGCTTCGCGGCAAAAGTGAGCACATTGTTCTTCCACTTTTTATAGCCAGCCGATTCGGGATTCGCGAGGATCGCCGAGATTGGCCTGCCTGAGAAGATGCCTGGCTTATCGGACAACATACAACGGACGACAGCACCCTCGGCGGACCCTTGCGCGATTTCCATGTTGATGTCGAGTTCGAAAAGGCCCCCACCCGGAGGGATCACGATTTCGATCAACTCCTCAGCATCGCCGGTGGTGGTGAAATCTGTGGGAGCGACTCCATCGGATCCGAACTTGAGCCGCTCGCGAGTCGCGTCGTCGACCATCGCTTGAAGGTCCTGCTTGGGTCCGAACGAGCGGTCTACATTGCGGAAACGGAGTGTGGCATTGCGCCAGCGGATCACCGGCTTGACTGCGGCATCCGGATTCACGGACGCCGCCGACAGGTAGACCTTGGCGGTTCTACTGGCTTCTCTGGAACGGTTGATGATGTTGAATTTGATGCGTCCGGTGCTCTTGGCCGCGATATTTTCCTCGTTGATCACGAGCGCGCGTTCGTCGCCGAGTCCACCGGCTGCCGCTTCGCCCGCCCCGAGTAGGGCACGGGGCCATTCGACGATAAATTTCTGCAAATCGGCGATCTGCCGGGGTGCTTCCGCTTTCGCGGATCTAGGACCCGGAATCTTGTCCCAGCGCTCGATTGCTTCCGCCGTGGGGAACGTCGCGGTTTTGTCGTGGAGAACTGACCAGAGG
>CAZCPL010000005.1:0-62334 GCA_964500255.1 uncultured Solibacteraceae bacterium
TGGACACACGAAAAAGGCGGTGGCAACAGCGGCCAAAGCCTTTCCTGCGTCCGTGCCGCACTTCAGCAGTTAGTTAGGCTGAGGTGACCCAATCGTCCAATTCGCGAGCCGCCATGTCGCGTCCGCCGATACCAAAGACGATCGCTTCCCCGCATTCAGAGCCGTATACCTGTCGTATTAGCCGATGTCGAAAAAGGTCAGCCTTCCTGTAGGCGCACAAACTTGGTGGCGCGGGGAGTCTCGGAACGTCGAGCGCAGCAGTTGTCTTTGGATGTCGCGGTAACGCTATCTACACTCGATCAAATCGACGAGACGATTGTGAAGTCCGTAGGCGATGAATAGAAGGAACACCCACCGTGTGTGTTTCCCTTACTCATCCGGTTCGTTCCGGATCTCCAGTGGAACTCTCAGGAAGTTCGAAAGCAGACCCGCCGCCTCGCGCAGACCGTCCCAGGCCGAGGACCCCAACAATTCCACTCCATCCCATTCGAGAGAGGCGGAACCGCCACCGCGCGCCGGAGTCCGGACCGAAAGAACCAACTGAGAAGTCGCAAGCCAGGGCCTCACAATCGACCCCCAAGGGTTGGCGACACCGATCCGGCAACCAACGCGGTCGCGCCACACGCGCAAGCCTGACTGCACTGGCCGGGAGGCCAACAGGCGGTTCGTCAGAAAGTCGCCCCGCCCTATTCCAATGCCCTGTAGATTCAAACCATCGGACACGTCCAAATGCACAGGATCGCGATACGCACACAGCCGGGATTCCACTGTCAGATTCGCGACCTGCCAGAGATCAGGATGCCGATCATAGAGAGAATTCGGCTGAAGCCGCTTCTCGGGCAAAAAGGTCATCACTGAAACTTCAATCAATCCAAAATCCCAGAAGCCCTGCAGGCAATTGGAAACATCGCCGATCCGTGGCGAACGTCCAAATCGCGATGTCAGATGTTCCAACGACCAAGTATGATTGGCACGATGCTCGCCAAAACAATTGACCTCCGCCTGGAAATCGTACGCGGGATACAGCCGCCGTGGCGGAAAGACCCGGTGCCGGAAACAAGCAAGATCTTCAAAACCCAGTGCGCGAATCCCGCGAAGTGGAACCACATCCTCAAACCCACGCCAGGACTCGACGCCATGCACCGCCTCTAACTCAGCAACCGTACTGCGCCAAGGAAGACCACTGCCCAGTTCGAAATCTCGTTGAGGGCCAAGATCCTCAACAAGCCCACCAACCTCATCCAGTGAGTAGAGCATCGATCCAGCCCTTGCAGTTCACGACAACTCACTTGGCGACGACGAAGCAAGCCAACCCGCACGCTCCGCAGCCCAAACCATTGCGGCGCCCACGCCCACCGTCAACACCACGGTCACCGGAACCATATACCGCAACAACGGCACCACCAACGCCGCCATGGCCCAGAAGTACAAAGTGAACACCACCAATCCCAACACGGCACCCGGAGCGCGACGCCGAAGTATCCACAAACCAAACACAGCCAGCGTCATGAACAAGCCTTCAATCAGAATGGTGGATGTCTGCATACCTTCGGTGCTGTGCGTCGCAAACCAAACACGGGTGATCTTCAGCCACATCAACTTCGAGAATGCAATAGGATTGGAAACCGCCTCCGAAACCAGGAACCGCAACAACCCACCCACCTTCCGGATCTCGCATTCCCGCGCATCCGCGCGTTCCATCAGTTGATGAACATCCGCGGAAACCGGCGTAGCTTTCAAATCCGGCTTGTCGAGTCCGAAAGTCATGCCCTGCAGGAAAGACACACCGTCATTGTCCGCCAACAATGGCCAACCACCCTTCTCGGAGTGCAACTTTAACTCCCACGGCAGCACCACAGCCACATTCGCCAGAACAACAATCGCAACCATGGCAGTTCGCCGAACCAATCCAATGGAATGCCGCAACACATACCAGGCGCACAGAGCCAACACCACCCCTGAAAACACAGAGATCGGACGGACCAGCGAAGCCAAGCCAGAAGAGACTCCGCACACTGCGGCCCATCGCCACAACGAATTGCTCCGCGCATCAGACTGAATCATCCGGACATAACCGTACACAGACATCGCCAGTAGAGGGATGAAAGGAGTCTCGGAGTTCGGCTGTTTGGCCAACCAGAGGAAAAACGGATAGCCCAGAGCAGACACCGCAGCAGCGCGTCCCAACCACAAACCACCAACCGCACATCCGAGAAAGTACAGAATGACGACCGTTGCCACCGTGCAGAACGCGATTAAAACCTTCATCGCCAGCACTTCATTGCCAATGACGCCCGCGAGCAACTTCACGGCAACAATCGACAACGAATATCCGGGGGGATAGCTACCGCCAAAATTGCCGTTATCGAACACCCAACCTTTGCCGTCCATCCAATTTCGAGCGACCGGTTCGTAACAGCAGACGTAGTCGTAATTCTGGTTCGCCTGCCACTGGCTTAGCAACATCGCCCAGAAAACGGTCAGCACCAAAACCGTCAACAACGACAGTGCCAACACATCGAGAAACGGCTTCGCCTTCATAGTGACCTCCAATCCACAGTGGCAAGTGATTCCTGCATGCTGCGCGCTTGAGGAAGCCTCAATCGAGCGACATCCGAAGCCACATCAACGCGAACCAGATGCTTCAGCCCCAACAGATTCTGCGAAGTCATGGGTAATCGCAGTCCCAGGCTTTCCGCAATTCGCAATCCCGCCAGCGCCATTCCACCAGGAAGAGGAATCAACGGTCGCGTCACTCCGAGCCTGGCGGCAATGGCTGAATAAAAATCCCGCAGCAACACCGGTTGCTCTTCACCATACCGGACCAAACCACAGTGTTGCCGTTCAATGATGGAACCCACACAAGCCGTCAAATCTTCTACGTGTACCGTCTGAATTGGCTGCATTCCGCCATAGAACAATGGGATCACCGGAAGCTTGCGGATCGATCCCACCAGGTTCTTGAACACTCCGCCGTCGCCGATCATAAATCCCGGGCGGATCCACGCATCCCTGCCGCCATCCAGCGTGGATTCAATATACAATTTCTCGCGCCCATAGAGCGATTCCGCACCCTCGTGTGCGGACATCGACGAGATAAACAGCATCCTGGCTGCGGGAAATCGACTACGCAGAAAAGCGGCCGCTTCACGGTTTACCGCATAGCGCTTCGCATCCACCGCCTGCATCGCAAAAGCACAGTGCACCACCAGCTCGACATCGTCCGTGTGGCTCAATTCCGCAGGAAAGACATAATTTCGATACGTCACTCCCGGCATGAGGCGTTTGCGATCGGGATTCCGCACCAACCCGATCACCTGCCAACCTCGCGCGAGAAAGGCCCGGCAAAGATGACCGCCCAGGAATCCATCCGCACCTGTGACAGAAATTCTCATGAAGCTGCCACCAAGCGATCGGCCACGCGCAAAGCGTTCGCCATCAACGTAAAGCTGAGCCCCTTGGCCGGCAGGAAATTCCAAGGCGCGCCATCGCCCAGATAGACATTCCGCATCCCCGCCAAAGTGAAATCCGGATTCGCGTGGAACCGCTTGTCAAAAGGATTCTCAAAGGGGATCGTTCCGGCATAGTGAATACTTCCAGCCTTGCCGGGATCCACTTTGCCGATCGGAAAACAGCGCAGCGAACGCAATCCTGCGGCGAAGCGGTCCTCATGCCGACGCTGCCGCGCCATTTCAGAATCCGTCTGCCTGTAATCGAACTTCACCACCGGCATCCCGCCAACCGAGGCGGGCAGAACCTCGAGAAACTTCGTCTCGGTCTGTTGGTCCGCGAAAAAAATCCCGAAGATCGCCAACGAGGTCTGCAGCGTCCGCGCAACGAGAAGCCCCAAGGCGGGCGGCAGTGGCATCTCTTTCATCAATTTGAACAGCAGCAGCGAGCGGTACGAATACATTTGATAACAGCCATAGACGCCGTCTCCGTCATCGTGCTGCAGCACGCCACCCAACTGCGCCATGCTATGGCGATCGTCGCGCGCCTCACGGCCCAGCATCGCCAGATTCACCGTTGGCATGTAGGTATAGGGATTGCACAGGATCGGCGTCTTCACCCCATTCAAACCCAGCGAATGCAATGCCAAGCGTGCGGAATTCAGCGCCCCCGCACACAACACCACTTTTCGCGCGCGATGGTTCTCAAAGCCGCCCGTCTCGATATTGCGACAGTGAACCAGCACCTCATCGCCCTTGTCCTCAAACCGCAACGCGAGCCGTCCGCCAAGGAGTGTAAAGCGATCGGAAGGCAAAGTCTCAAGCAAATAGGACGGACGATAAATCGACTTGCGGACACTGCCATAGAAATCGGTATCGAAATAGGGATTCGCTTTGCGTATCCCATCCAAATCCTCCGACAAAATGGCCATCGGGATCCGGCCCAGCGTCATACCACGCTGGCTCAATCTCGATGGATCGCCCTGATGCCTGGCAAGAATAGATTCCGCGTTGGTATCGATCCGAAGCGGCGGCTGATGCCTGCCGACACCCTGCCACAAATGCCCATTCGCATCACTGGCCGCATCGGCGCTGATACCCGCAAGATCCGCCGCCTTTTGGTAGTACGGCGAGAGATCCGCTCCGTCCAAGCCCATGCGTTCCAGTTCCGCGGCATCGAAGGTAAAGCACGCCGCACCCCAACCCGCGCCGAGACCTCCGAGACTGACTGGTAAAAGAGGAAAGAAGGTCTCGCTCTGGCTCGGCAGCAGTTCGTCGGCCCCACGCGAAATATGCTGGCGGGGTGGCGTCAACTGCGCACCAACCTTCACTCCGGCCGCCGGGATTCCTTCGAGATGATCGCCAATCAAGTAGGAGCGCTGTTCGGCATCCGTGCGCCGCAGCTCGCGAAAGGGTTTATCTGGAATTCGGTCCCGGAGCTTTGAATCCCGCGCCGGATCAACCATGGCGACCTGCAACCCGGCATCGACCAGGGCTTTGGCCGCCATCCCGCCACTGATACCGGATCCGATGACGATCGCGTCGTAAAGCATCAACTCTGCTTCTTTGCAATCAGTCGCCAGAGCGTCAAAGGTACAGTAGCTAGGCCAACCGCAGTAAGAATGACCAGCGCCACGAAAGGGCCTTTGGTAAACGGCTCAAACTCCGCTGCGTACCTCGGGTCGGTTTCCCGCAGCGCGGCCCGCCGGATCTCAGCATCGTCTGGTTTCAGCATATCGAGAACCGACATGGGAGATTCTTTATAAGGCGCCAGCGCTCGCCGCACGCACCTTGGGCGGTTCCGCCGTACGCACCACCGCGAACTGCTTAGCGGGCGTCAAACGCCACTTAAACAGCGTCCAGAAGGCTTCCACGCCGTCGTGCCAACGAATCTTCTTACCTTCGTCGATCCCTCGGGCGTTGTAGTAGATCGGAACTTCGTGAATCTTGTATCCTGACCGGCAAACCTTCGCGGTCACTTCAGGGCAAAACTCGAAGCGCATACATTCCATCTTGAAGCTGCGCAGCACATCCATGCGGAATGCCTTGTAGGCAGTCGCCTCATCGGTAATACCGGCTCCGAACATGACGTTCGAAAGCCCCGTCAACATCTTGTTCGCAGTCCAATTCAACCACGCCATTCCGGCGGGGTTGCTCAAGAAACGGGATCCGTACACGACATCGGCCTTGCCATCCACGATGGGCTGCAGAATCGCGGGATAGTCATTGGGATCGTATTCCAAATCTCCATCCTGAATCAGGACAATGTCGCCCGTCGCCTTGGCAATTCCGATGCGCACAGCCGCACCTTTGCCAAAATTCACCACCGAATGATGAACCACCATCAGGGGCGATTTGGCGTATTTTTCGCGCAATAGATCTGTCGTACCATCGGTGGACCCATCGTCCACTATGATGATCTCGCGTTCGCACCCAGCAGGGATGGGAGCTTGCACAACTCGTTCCAGGACCTTCGACAGGCTTCGGAACTCATTGTAAACAGGGATGACAATCGAAATCTTCATGTCCAGTCTCTTTCGTAATTCTCCCACAAACCAGGTACCTTTGCTAGGATTTACCTAGTCACTCCGTACTATGGAAGACCCTACATCGGTACCGGTACCACACCCTCACGAACCGCGCCGAACAGTCCGATAAACTATTGAATATGTGCGGCATTGCGGGATTCGTATCGATAGCGCCACTTTCCGGGGGGAGCGGAATCCTCACGCGCATGACAGAGGTCATCGCGCACCGGGGTCCGGATGGATCGGGAATCTTCCACGATGACCATGCTTACCTGGGACATCGCCGCCTCGCCATTGTCGATGTCGCCAGTGGCGCACAGCCCATGTACAACGAGACCGGCTCGCATGTGATTGTATATAACGGTGAAGTTTTCAACCACGCGGGCATCCGGCCGGAGCTTGAAAAGGCCGGGCATAAGTTCCAAACCGATCACTCGGATACCGAAGTGCTGTTGCACGGTTTCGAACAGTGGGGTCCGGACATCGTATTGAAGCTCCGCGGCATGTTCGCGTTCACGATCTGGGATCGCGAGCAGCGCAAGTTCTTCGGTGTCCGTGACCGTTTGGGTATCAAGCCGTTTTACTACTATTGGGACGGCAAGCTCTTCGCCTATGCCTCCGAAATCAAGGCCCTGTTGGAACATCCACGCATCTCGGCGGAGGTCAACGAAGCCGCGATACCTGAGTTTCTGGCCTTCGGATTCTCGAGCGGCGAGCACACGCTTTACAAGAACATCAAGAAGCTTATGCCCGGCCACTGGCTGACGCTCGATGTCGATACGGCGCGGCTGGAAATCAAACAATACTGGGATGCGCCGGTTTCGAAGGCTGGTCCAGACGATTTCGACTGGATCGGAGAAACTCGACGCCGACTGGAAGAAACCGTACAGATGCGCCTCATGTCGGACGTGCCGCTGGGTATGTTTCTATCCGGTGGTATCGACTCTTCTTGTATTGCAGCAATCATCCGAAAGCAGACCGGCGGCCCGCTCAAGACCTTCTCAGTCGGCTACAGCGAAGAGCAGTATAGTGAACTTTCCTACGCGGCAACCGTCGCGAAATCACTCGGTACCGATCATCATGAAGTCCGCGTCAGTATGCAGGATTTCTTCAATGCCCTGCCTAAGCTCATCTGGCATGAAGACGAACCGATCGTCTGGCCGTCGAGCGTCGCGCTGTACTTTGTCTCGAAACTCGCGGCCGAACAGGTAAAGGTTGTGCTCACCGGCGAGGGATCCGATGAGCTCTTCGGAGGCTACGAGCGCTACCGCTGGAACCTGCTCAATCGCAAGGCTCTTGGCGCCTACCAGATGCTTGCGCCTGGATTTCTGCGAAAAACCATCCGTGAAAAGGTTGGCACGACGAATCTCTTAGGCGCAAACTTACGCCGAAAACTGAAGCATACGTTCATAGGCCGTGAAGAAACGCACGAAGCCCTTTTCCTCGATAACTTTTACTGCGCGTTTCCAGGCTCTTCGCCGGATGCCTACGCGAGCTATATGCAGTATTGGAACCGCCACGGCGACGACACTTCGCTGCTTGGCCGCATGCTCTACGCCGACCAGAAAACCTATCTGGTAGAGCTGCTCATGAAACAGGACCAGATGAGCATGGCGACCTCGCTCGAAAGCCGTGTGCCGTTCCTCGATCACACGTTCGTCGAGTTTGCGGCCACGATTCCCGATCATCTGAAGATCCACGGCACCGAACAGAAGTATGTGCTGAAGAAGGCTGTGGAAGATCTACTGCCGCACGAGATCATCTATCGCAAGAAGATGGGCTTCCCGACGCCGATCCGCCACTGGCTCATGACCCCGCAAGCGAAGCCTCTGTTCGACGCTGTGCGCGATCGCAAAGGGTTCCTGGCGCAGTACGTGAACCTCGACGAGATGGAACCGCTCTTCAACCGCCATCTTGCCAATCAAGAGGACGCCACCGATCGCATCTGGCGACTGCTCGGCCTGCAGATGTGGGGCGACATTTTCATCAACGGCAAGCGTGATCGCTGGATGGATGGCGTCATGGCTTCCGCGCCGGTCTAGACTTCAAGAACTTTGGCCTCTCTCCTTGCGCCAGGCCGCTAAGGACAGCGAACCCGGAGACTGAACTCCGGGCCATCGCAAGGAGAGACTTCCATGTCCAAGACCTACCGGCCCGCCATCGCGTTCGCTTTGGCAACGCTCACCACCACCTACGCCTTCGGGCAGACCCCTATCCGTCATACCGTCATCAATTGCGTCAAGGTCAAAGACGGCAAGACCGCGGAGTTCCGCGCCTACCTCAACGACATCGCCGTCAAACTCTACAAGAGCCGCGTGGAAGCCGGTGAAGCCACCGCCTATGTCATCGCGGCGGCCGTATCCCCCACTGGCACCTCCGCCCGCTGCGACTACCACTTGGTTGCTACCTACAATGGAGTGCCTGCCGAACTGAATGTTCCAGGAAAGCTCGACGCCGATCTGAAACGGGCCGGAATCAACTTGACAGCTGACCAGCTGACGGCCAAGCGCGACTCTCTATCCGCCCTGGTCAGCCGCCACATTTGGAGAACTCGGGACTCTGTCGGCGCTGGTGCCCAGAAAGGCGGATACGTGCGCGCGAATTACTACAAGGTCCACCCCGGTAAGCAAGCGGAGTACCTCACCGCGGAAACCACCGGCTGGAAGTTGCTCGCTGAAGAACTCAACAAACAAAGCGCAGGCCGAACCTGGTCAGTCTACACACTCGTTATGCCGGGAGGCGAAGAACTCGCCTACAACGCGATGACGGTGGACGGATTCCCGAACTGGGATTCACTGATGACCACCAGCCCCATGCGCGCTCTCTGGAACAAGGTCCATCCGACCCTCGATAGCACTGCCTATTTCAATCACGTCAACAACATCTCCGACCGCCCCTTCCTCGACGTCCTTCGCATCGTCGAAGCCATTCGCAAATGAGGCTTTGTCGGTTGTTGATCATCAGGGCCTAGTCGTAAAACGGACGACTGTGTTGACTGTTGGTTTGTTTTGCACGACAGCCGGTTTACCTGGTGCGGTCAAGCTGATGGATTCAATACTGCCCGAGGAACCGAGGCCGAAATACACGCGGGCGTCGCTTGCCGAAAGGTAGCCGCCGCCCGTTCGAAGCGTCCTGGTCTGTGCTGGCAGTCCGGCTGCCTTCACCACCACCTTCGCTCCCTCACCCATCCCGGGGCCATCCACCTGCACCGCCACCCAGTTCCGTTTGGCCGTCTCATTCAGCAACAGCCTAGCCTTGCCATGATTGACGTTCAAGAGAAGGTCGATATCCCCATCGTTGTCGATGTCGCCATGGGCAGCGGAACGGCCACTCATCGCCGGCATCTCGAACGGAACCGTCTCAAATTTGTTGCCGGGTTGCGCCGAGTTGCGGAACAGCAAGCTCTTCTGTTCGTATGGTTTTGCAATCGCCCCGTTAGCCACGAAGACATCCAGCCATCCGTCGCGATCAAAGTCTTGCCATACGACCCCAAAGCTGCTGAAGTGCAGCGTCGCCCCGAGCAGTCCGGATGCATCCGAGATATCGGCGAAGCCTTTCGAGCCATCGTTACGGAAGAGACTCGCACCTTCCTGAGTTCCATTCACCACCAATAGATCTTCGTCGCCGTCGTTGTCATAGTCACCGGCCACCGCACCACGGCCAATCTTGGCAATCCCATCCACTCCGTATGCCGTTCCCGCCTGCAGTGCGTTTTCTTCGAACTTGCCGTTCTTCAGGTTGATCCAGAGGTGACTGGCGCTCAGATCGTTCGCCATGAAGAGATCCATCCAACCATCCTGATTCGCGTCGAGTGCCACCACCCCCAGACCAGGACCCGCTCCTCCGGAAAGCTTGGTTTTTACAGTCATTTCCACGAACTTGCCTTGTTCATTGCGAAACAAATGGGCAGTGTGAGTTTCGTAGGCGCGCGGCGTGCAGTAGTCGGTCCTGGTAGGTCCCGAACACTTTTGATGAATCTCGGGGGAATATTCGAGGTAGTTCAGCGTGACCAGATCGAGCCATCCGTCGCGATCGTAGTCCATGAAGGTGGCGCTGGTGGACCACCGGTCTTTGAGCATGACTTCAGGAGACTCGGCGGTGACGTCAGTGAAGGTTCCGTTGCCATTGTTGCGAAAAATGGCGTTGGTACCGTAGGCGGTCACCACTAGATCGGGGCGTCCGTCGTTGTTGAAGTCGCCCGTTGCCACACCCATGCCCATGGCTGTTCGTTCGAGCCCTGCGGCTTTCGTGACATCCGTGAAGTTTAGTTTCCCACTAGGGATCAAGTTGTTGCGATAGAGCCGTTGGGAGCCGCCGTCAAAAGAACCCTGCAGCAGGAGCGCGTCTTGATCGCCATCACTGTCATAGTCGAGCAGCACCGCGCCCGATCCGATGATTTCCGACAAAACGAACTGTCCCTTGGCACCGGGATTGTGTTCGAAAACCAGACCGCTTTCGCCTGCCGCTTCCCGGAACCAAGGTCCTTGAGTGGGTGCTTGTGTGGACGAGCTTCCGCTACAACCAACCAGTAGAATGGGTAAACAGACTAGAGAGAAGAGCCTCATCGCGATGCTTCAATGTATCGCAAAAGTAGGAAAGCGAAGAGGCTCTTCGGCAAGAGCAGCTTATTCGTAAGTCGCCCAAGCCTTGCCGTCTTTGTAGTGCAAGGTGACATCGGAGATTTCGAGCAGGTTCAGCTTTTCCCACTCAATGGAATTGCCCTTCGAATCTTCGATGCGAAGATCCCACATGGCCGCCTTTTCTTTCCGCGAGAATCTGATCTTTAGACTTTCACCGGCGGCGAGTGTGTCCTGACCGAGGATGTCATCACCCCATTCATCTCCGCTGTGAGGCGAGACATGCAGGGCGTTGATCTCGACGCCTGTCTTGTTATGGACGGTGAAATCCTGTTCGCCAGCGAGAAGCGTGACCGCGCCGAGAAGAGTTAGGATCACGAGGGAAGCGAAGATTGTTTTGGTAGTTCGAACAGAACTTGGATGGAACATGCAATGCGTATCGGCGGAGGTCTACCGACTCTTAGGTTTTCATAGCACTCGCGCTATCTTTCGGTCAGTCCGGGCAATCGTAGCGGCCACGCAATGCACGTCCTCGAATGGACACCAGATCGATAAATGACTTCGCGCCAGACCAGGCGCTAACCTTCGTGCCCTCGACATTGGCCCAGCGGACCGGCACTTCCACCATCTTCAGTGCAAGGCATTGCGCAATCACCAGATCTTCCACGTCGAAGCTAAATCCCTCTTCGATCTGGCGCTCAAAAACTTTCTGCGCGGCGTCGGCCCGATAGAGCTTAAAGCCGCATTGAGTATCCATGAATGGCAGACCGGTGAGAGTACGCATGGCGAGATTGAAGAATCGCCCTGAGTATTCGCGGAACGGAGATTGATGCACGGAGACTAAGCTCCGGTCGAGAGCGCGTGATCCGAGGGCAATCACCGCGCCGTTGTATTCGGCAGCCTTCTGCAACTTAGGAAGCTCCTCGATCGGTGCAGAGAGGTCTGCGTCGCTGAATAATCGCCACGCACCTTGAGCGGAGAGCATTCCGTTTCGTACGGCATAACCTTTGCCGCGATTTCCAGGATTCTTCACTAACCGGATACGCCGTTCTGTCGCGCTGGTGCGGTTCACGAAATCGGCTGTGCCGTCCTTCGATCCGTCGTCCACAACAATGCATTCCCAGTCCGGATCCTGGCTGGTGGACAAGTATTCGCGCACGCGGTCAAGCGTGGCAGGCAGGCGTTTCTCTTCGTTGTACGCCGGAATGACGATGGAAAGGCTAACCGGCAATGGAATCCGCTGCAAAGGGAAGATCTTCCTGTCCGAAAGGAAGTAAAGTCTGTTGCACGCGCTTACGCATGTACCACTTCTCGTACGGCGGCGTCTCGTTGCGTGCAAGTTCGAGCAGAATCAGGTTGTCGATTTCCGCATCCCGATGTTCGGGTGCGATTCGTTCATAACGGCCCTGCTGCTTCAGGACTTCTGTTTTCTCACGGCGCAAGAGCTTCCGCCGTTCCTCAGGCATCAGGTCCAGGATTCGCGCCGCCTCTTCGTGCCGGAACCGTTCATAGTCCTGAATATCGTTGCGTCGCTGGCTCTCTTCTTCCTGCCGCAGAGCCAAATTCATACGCTGCCGGAATCGGTCTTTCCAGGCAGCTTCCGCAGATTCGGAAACGGCCTTGCGGCGAGCTTCGGCATCCTTGATCAGCTTTACGATGAAGCCCCCGGCATTGCGCAGCTTCTGGCCGCCCTCTTGCTTTTGGCGGCAGACTTCGACGGCGATTTCACACCAATCGAGAAGATCGCCGGTGCGATCGTTGAGAGCTTGACGAAGAAGACCGACGGCGACGTATTGCATCACAGAATGGGTCTTCATGGCGTCGAGTATGCGCAAGGCGCGCTCGATGCGATAAAGCCCTTCCCGGCTATCGGCGCAATCTTCACTGAAGTTCAGGGATTCGGTAGCCGTGAAGCCCGCGGTCTCCAACATTTTCGCCACATTGTCGCGATGCAGTTCGGAAACTACCGAGGTATCGGTGGCCAGTAATGTCTTACGGGCAGACACATACTCGGGATGCCTGTGCAGCGCGATCGACCAATCGGCACTGGAAACGATGTGATAAGAACCAATTACCTGGATCCGCATCAGTTGCTCGAATGCAGGCTCTAGAGTCTGCATGAGTCGAGAGAGATACTGCGGAGGCGTAAGAATTCCCAAATGCTGCTGGCAGAGCTTGCGGGCATCGATGACCAGCAGGTCTGTTTTGTCGAATTCTACAGCCAGAAACCGGTAGAGATGCTTGGCGGTTAGTCCGTCGAGCTCCATGTAACGTCCTGCGTCGAGAACGCGGAAAAAGCCGGAATCCATCGCCTGAATCAACCGGTCTGTCCAGGTCACACTGCCCGAACAGCGACCTGTGCGATGATCCAGGGAAAAGAAGCATTCCTGAAAAACATTCAGCCACTTCACGTCTTCCTGTTGATCGGTGATGGCGATGGCTCGAAAGCGGAGAGATATAAAGCGATCCATGGCCAGTTTGAGGCGTTGGTAGAACTTGCCATGAACGCCGGAGATGTTGAGCATCTTGGCGATTTGGCGGCCCGAAAAGCTGACGGTTTTCGAGAAGTTGTTGGCAAAGGTGAGCATGCCGAGGACGACAAAGATGTCGAGGTCTTGTTCGGTGGGCAGCCCGAGGTCCTGATTTCCTTGTACTTGCCAGGTTACCTGGGCCTCTGTGCCGTCCGGAAGCACCTTTGTTCCGGTGATTTCGATCTTGCTGACTTTTCCGACGCGCCTTTCCAAGACTGCAAAGGGAATGGCGGATAGGTTCTCTTCTTCGACAGAGAGATTGGCAAGCGTAGGTCTCGAATGTGATCTGTTGGACACAGGGATACTAGTACCGGCAACTTCGTTTTAACCTGAAACCTTAAGATGAAGCCAGTCTTTTATGATCAAGCACATGAAGTTCCTAAAACATTGTCATGCAAGAGGCTTCCGGCCGGCGTTTCCGATGGTAACCATACCAAAACACCATCTACCATATACCATTCCATAGAGACAGCCGATGAACAAGCAGAAGTCAGCTAAACAACTGATTTCATTGGTTGAAAACGGCGTTCAAAAACTTGTTAAGCCATGTGCTTCATCGTAAATGCCATGTGCTTCACCGTAAAAGTCCGCAAGTTGTTGAAAACTTGTGCACGGTAGGCGTGTGCTTGGGCGTAAGACAGTTAAGTGAAATGTTCTGAACTGTTTGAGTGCTGGAAGAGACTTCGGAAGATATGGAAACAGGGTGTTTCTTCCTCCCAAACACATGCTGGAGACCGTAAAGTTATGGTGAAGCACACGCTGGACGCACAAGAATTACGGGCAAGCACACAAGGCTTACGATCAGGCACACGGGGTTGCTGCGCCATAATGATGGAAGGATGTTGAACTGTGAGGGGTGTTCTGTTGGAGACTGATACGAAAACTGTTCAAGCGGAACGGCCTGCCGTGGAAAGTGGTTTTGGGCGAAAACGTCTCACCATCAACACGCTATCGAGTCTCATCTACTTTACGCTCCTGATGGGCATCGGTTTGTGGTATACCCCGTTCATGCTACATAGGGTGCCGGAACATATCTACGGTTTGGTGCCTCTGGCTACCTCTCTGACCAGCCACATGGTTGTGATCATGACGATGATCACCGGTCCGGTTTGCCGGTATGTGAGTGCCGATCTGTTACGCGGAGATATTGAACTTGCAAATTCAACGTTCAATAGCTTCGTTTTCGGCGGTCTTAAGATCATCGCCATCCTCGCCAGCCTGGTTGTATTGTTTAGTGTCATCCTTCCAATCAGTGTTCCCGAGGGCCACGAGACGTCCGCACGTCTTCTCTTTCTGGCGATCGGTCTGTCGTTTCTGATCTCTTCGATGTCGAGTTGTTTTGAGGTTGGCTACTGGGTGACGCACCGCTTCGAGATCAAGAGTCTCGTCGACATTCTGGTGTTGGTGGTTCGCAACGGCTCAGTGGTTGCGCTCTTTTACTTCTATCAGCCGGACATATGGCAGATTGCGATGGCGGCGATGGCGGCAGCGGTCTTTCAGTTGGTCGCAAACTACGGTATCTGGAAGAAACTCGCTCCGCAGCTTCGCATTGACAGAAAGGCGCAAACGCCCGAACGCAAGGCGCTGATCTATTCTGTCGGCCGGTGGCTGATCATGAGCCATCTCGGCAATCAATTGCTTTTGAGTACAGACTTGCTACTGGTGAATCGATACTTTGGAACCATTGGCAACACCAAATACGGTATCGTCCTGTTGGCCGCCACCATCGTTCGCAGCATCTTTGCCTCGATGGGATTGATTCTTGTACCGGCGCTGGTGACACTGGAATCGACACAATCCAGTCAGCAACTTGTGGCTGCGACAAGCCGCGCGGTACGGATGTTCGGTAGCATCGCCGCGCATGCCACCGGCATCATCGCCGGCCTTACGATGCCCTTGCTAACCATCTGGATCAAGAAACCATGGGTGCCTGAAGTGGCTCCCCTCAGTATCTTCATTCTTCTCGCCGTCACCTTTGAAATCTGCATGATTCCTCTCACCGCGCTTCTCATAGCCCCCGAACGGATCGCACGCTACGCCATCGCATCGTTCGCAACCGGCTCTGCGGCCGTCATCCTGGCAATCGTTTTACTCCAAACCACAGACCTGCAATTCTACGCCGTCGCCATCTCTTTCTGCCTTTTCGCCATTGTCAAGAACGGGCTCTTCAATCCGATTCTGGCGGCCCGCGGCCTCAACACTTCCTGGTACGAATTCGCTATTCTTGGCATTCCCATAGTGATTCGATTTTGTATGACTATGCTCTTGGCGAACACCATTGGCAACTGGATTGAACCCGCCAGTCCCATGTCACTGCTCTGGTGTATGGTGCTGACCGCTCTCATATCGTTGCCCCTCAGCATGATGACATTGCCTAAGGAGGACAGGGCGATCGTTTTTCGATTCGTGATCCCGAAGTTCACCTAGTATGCCCATCACAGTTATTATTCCGGCCCACAACTCTACCCGTTACCTCGCAAAAACCTTGTTGAGCCTCACCAACCAGGAACGCCAGCCTGACGAGGTTCTCATTGTGGACGATCATTCCACCGATGGTACGGTCGAGATGGCCGAAGCTTGGGCCAGAGAACAGACCTTCACTGTCCGTGTGCTGTCGAATTCCACTCCGAATGCAGGCAAACCCGGGCCCGCCGCCGGCCGTATGACAGGGCTGCGTGAAGCAACCAGCGACATGGTCGCCCTCCTCGACCACGACGATGAAATGCTCCCTTGCCATCTTCGTCTGACTGAGCAGGCTTTGCTGCAGAATCCCACTTTGAGCTTGTGCTTCGCGGACGCTGTGGAATTCAGCGAGACCGATGGCCGCGAATGGAACCTCTTTGGCGGAAAAGCCATCAGAAACCTTCCTTTTGTTGAAGTTCCACCCGATGTGCGCATCATTACAGAGCCTTTGCTGCGGTCTTTGATCCGCGGTAGCTACATCCCAACGGCCGCCAATTTGTGGCGTCGCGACCTGGCCCGCCAAGTGGGTGGATTTCATCCGTTCGCCGGCACATGTGACGATCTGCTTTTCTTCCTCTGTATGTCCCGCGTCGGACAGATTGCCTACTATCCAATCCCCATTGCTCGCAAACGATTGCACAGTGCGAATCTCAGCGACACCAAATACGCCTTGCAAAGCTGTTGGAACTACTATGAGGCTTTGCGCTATTTCAACAGCGAAGCCGTCCGGTGGAATTTGTCCCAGGGCGAAATGACGTTGATCGGTGACCGTATGAGCGAATTGAGTCAGGAGATTCTCTATCACGCCTCGCGCAAAGGCGTGAAGGCTTATGTGGAGACGAAACGAAGACTTGGCGTCGCCAACAAAAGACACTTCTTTGTCGGTGTCGTGCGAGCGATGGTGCGCAGCACACGGCTGATCTTCAATCCCGAAACATCCTGAGCCTGAGCACCGCGCCGCGAATCAGGTTGGCTGAAACTCCTCGTAAATCGATTCCATGGTCCGTGCCGAAGCAGCCATTGAGAATCCATCCTGGATAAACCTGACACCGTTGGCCGCCAAACGGGCTCTCAACGGAGCGTCCCCAATCAGCTTCTCGAGAACCCCCGTCAATGTTTCGAACCGGGCCGGATCGAACAACATGCCGGTCTCTCCGTCCCGCACCAGTTCCAGATTTCCGCCCACTGCCGAAGCCGCCACAGCGCACCCGGACGCCATGGCTTCCATGATGGAGTTCGACAGTCCTTCGCTCAACGAAGGCAGCACAAAAATATCGATACCTGCCAGTTCCGCGGCGACGCTCGCCACCGTCGGCTGAAACGAGAGTTCCGTCGACGTGAGCCCGAGCGACGACGCGAGAGCTTGCAGCGACCCCAACAGAGGGCCACTTCCAGTAATCCGAAGCTTGAGACCTTGCCGCCTGCGGAGCGACGCGTAGGCGCGCAACAATGCCTCCAGATTCTTCTCCGGACGCAGCAGACAAACCGTTCCAATGGTCAAAGTTTGCGAATCAACCCGCGGCCCGAGAAATTTCGACGCATCGATTCCGTTGTGGCAGATCCGAAGCAGGGTTGGAGGCAAACCATGATTGACCAAAGCGTCAACCAAGGATTGGGCGTTACAGACGATACCGTGGGCGAAGCGATCCGAGACACGGAGCATTCTGCGATGTATCGGCGAGTAGAGATCGCGATTGCCGCGACAACTCGTCAGCACAACCGGAACCCCGGCGAGCCTCGCCACCGGAGCTCCGAAGATCGCCCAAGGCATGTCGAACGCATGAAAGATCCGAACCCGATGCCGCCGCAGGTAGCGCGAAAAGGAGAACCCCAGTTTGACCGTGGAAAGGCCGGCGAAAGTACGCACCGGCAGAACCTGCACCTTCACGCCATTCCGCAACAGTTCCAACCTCTTTGCCTCATCGTCGATGAAGCAGAACACGTGCACCTCGAAGCGGCTTTTGTCGATCGCCTTCGCCAGTTCCACTAGTTGCCGCTCCGTTCCACCGCCCGTCAACATCTGACTGGCCAGCACCACCGGAACCGGCAAACTCAAAGCTTGCCGTCTTTCTTTGCGCTGGTGACGATCCAAAGACTGCGCGGATCCACAAAGAACACTCGCAAAGCCAACATCGCCGCAAGCATCATGGTGAGAAAGGTTGCAAGCGGCGAGGTGAGCTTCTTCAAGGGAGAACTCTGCGGAATCTTCGAATCCACCAAAGCGATCAACACCGCTGCGAAGAACCCTGCGAGCATCAGCCAATTCCACGGCGCGGGAAGCCAGAGGGACGAAATCACCGCCCCCAGCAGCAACCAGGGCATCAGTATCCGCAAGAATTTATAAGACATGTAGTGGAACCACATGCGATTGGTAAACGGAATAAGCAGTTGTGGATAGTAGGTGAGCAATTGAAAATTGCCGCCAAGCGTCCGCACCTTGCGCAGGAACTCTGTCTGGGTCGAGGTTGCATAGTCCCAAGCAATCGCGCCCCTGGCCATCTTGAGCCTGTAGCCGCGAAAGAAGGCCGAAAGCGGCAGATACATGTCGTCCAGTAGGATCTCTTCCGGTATAGGTACAGCCAACGACCGCCGGATCGTGTAAACCGGCCCAGTGGCGCCGAACATCGAATCGATCGAACTCAGTTGGTCGCGGATCCAGGTCTCGATCCGCCAGTAAACACCAACGTCACGCGATCCCCGGCTGTCACCATCGCGGATCAGTAGTTCACCGCTTACCGCCCCCACTTCCGGATCTCCGTAGTAAGAGACCAACTCCCGCAGACAGTTCGCTTCCAGTTCCTGCCGGACGTCGGTGAGAAACAGAATCTCTCCCGTTGCCAGCGGAATCGAGGCGTTCAGGGCCTTACACTTGCCGCCCTTCTCGATCCGAATCAACCGTACGGCGTCATAAGACTCGGCGATCCGGTCCGTTGCATCGGTGGATCCATCGGAAACGACAAAGACTTGCAACTGGTCCCGCGGATAGTCCAAGGCGAAAACCGAATCCAATTTGGCGCGCAGATAGCGTTCGCCATTGTAGACCGCAATGATGACGGTTACCGGGCGTGTGACGGCGTCGCGCAAGGCGGGGCGACCGTAGAGGCGGGCCAGGATTCCCAACAGCAGGGGCCAACCAACCACGGCATAGACGAGGAATCCGGCGCAGAGGAAAAATACCAAAGTCATGCGGCGCCGCCCTTACCCAGATACCCCCCCCGTGGGTGTTTCAAGAATCGGCATGGAATCAGCTTCATGCGAGCAACCGATCGAACTGCGTTGTCACCGATTCCCAGGAATACTTTTCGGCAACGATCTTACTGGCGTTGCCCGCCATATCCCGCCGGGCGGCCGGGTTGTCGAGCAGATCCAGGCAGCGCTTCGCAAAGTCAGCTGGGGTGTCGGCTATCGCAATGTTACCGCCATCGTGGATTTCGAGACCTTCGGCACCCACCGCGGTGGAAACCACCGCAACCCCGGCAGCCTGAGACTCATAGATCTTCAGGCGCGTTCCACCCCCGATGCGCAGCGGGACGATCGATAACTTGCTTCCCCACAGCCAAGGCCGGACATCCGGCACAGTTCCCGTAACATGAACCTTGTCACCGGCCAGCGCAAGGATTTCCGGTGCGGGCTTGCGTCCCACAATCGCCACCGTGGTTTCAGGGAGCGCAGCGTGAATCAGCGGCAGGATGTCGCGAACGAACCACTGCATACCTTCAATATTCGGCATCCAGTCCATTGAGCCGAGAAAAACCAGATCGGTCTTCGATTCGGTCACCTTGGCTGCAGGTCGAAAGAATTCCGTATCCACTCCCGTATCCACATGCGAGACACCCTTGATTCCGTAGTTGCGTTCCATCATCCGAGCGTCCCCCGCGGAGACGGCGATGACGCGCTTCACCTTACGGCAAACCTGCCCCTCATAGGCTTCCATACGCTTCGCCTGGATCTGAAAATAGGCCTTCTTCAGAAAGTTGCCGGCGTGTTCGGCGTGCCGCCGCCAGATCTGGGCCTCGACATTGTGTTGAAACAGAATCGCCTTCGAGAGATCCGGAACATTCGGTGCGGGAAACAAAAAGTCGCAAACAATCGCGTCGTAGTGGAATTGTGCATCGATCCGTTCAATCTCCCGGCGCATGGCTTGCGAACGCCAGCGGATGACCGCGACCGGAAGCGGCGATAACACGCCCGCAATCAACTGTCCGAGAAACGCTGGAGAAGTGAGCTTCTTTTCCGGAACCTCATGGGGCACAGTGAAGAACTTTGCACAATACTCGGACGCCCGTTGTGGGCCCTCTGGAAGACTGGGGTCGTCAAAGGCGATGTAATGCACTTGATGGCGCAGATGAAGCCGTTTGATGGTTTCGAGTGTGCGGATCTGGCCTCCCCGGTTGGTGGGGTGCAGAAAGTCCGTCTTAACCCATAGAATTTTCATTCGCCTCGGTAGGCGCCGGTAGACTGGCGCGCGTGCAACATGGCACGAAGAATCTCCTTACTCATGGTACGCGGTTGCCCGCCAGGTTCGCGTGGGAAAATGAGGCCAGGACCTTCTACGGCGGTACTGGAGGTCAGCGGGGATACGGTCGATTGTTGTAGTGGAGTGTGGCGTTGGTAAAGCCAGATCCCTTAGGCTGAAGTAAGGACAAGTGTTTTTGAACTGGAAAACTAAAGCAAACATTCAGCGAGTGTGCGCCGCGCTGCCGGGCAGCGAGTCGATCTACTACCTGTTGCAGTCGAACCTCGGTGTCTTTCGCAAGGATCCGGACCCGATGCCGAATATGCGCGATGCGGCGCTTATTCTCAACGAGATCCCATTCCGGATGGAAGGCAAGCGTGTGATGGAGGTGGGCACCGGGCGTCGCATGGACATGCCAGTAGGCTTCTATCTGGCCGGTGCAGCATCCACCGACACTGTGGATCTCTACCGGTATATGAAACCGGAACTGGTTTTCGGTTCGCTCCGGAACCTATTGGAGAATCGCATCGAAGCCCGTGACCTGTTCGCGCCACACGCCGAAGGCGGCGCTGCAGCGGTCGACAGGCGCTTGGATGTACTCTCGCAAGTCAGAACGTTCGATGAACTCGCCAAACGGACGAACATTCGCTACCACGCACCGGCGGACGCCCGCAAAACCGCCTTCGCGGCTGGATCCATCGATCTGCAGTTTTCCTATACGGTTTTTGAACACATCCCCGGAGATGTGCTTCGCGAAATCCTGATCGAAGCTGCACGGGTGCTGCATCCCAAAACCGGAGTTGCCTGCCACCACATCGACCTCAGTGACCATTTCTATCAGGTGGACAAATCCATCAACATGGTGAACTTTTTGCGGTATGACGAGAAAGAGTGGTCCAAGTACAACGATAACCAATTCGCTTATCACAACCGCCTTCGTCCGGCGGACTATGTTCAGATCTATCGGGCTGCGGGACACGAAATACTGGCTCGGGTCGACAATGTCGATGAGGCAAGCGTACAGGACATTGAGTGCGGTCGGCTTCCATTGGACGCCAAGTACCGGGGACAGGATGCGAGGTCGCTGTCGACCGTAATTCTGCGCGTGCTATCCAGAAAGGAACCCTAGAAGCCTTCAAGCGGAGCGCTGCGGCAATACCAGGCTGCTGCGATGAGGCCGGGCCGACCTTTGACCGGCTAGCTACGGTTGGGGTTGCGAGCCCACGGCACATCGCCGTAGAGGGTTTCGGGCGCAACCGGTTTCGGGCGGCCAATCACTGGTTCCTGGGGCTTATTCCCTGAGGTCGGCTTGAGCGGGTCCAAAGGCCTGGGCATCGGTGAGGAAGAAATCGGGGTGGTGCCCGCCACCGTGGACGCCGCCTCGGCCGCGCGTCTCACGTTCTCGGTTTGAGCTCGTTCCAACGCGCTGTAGCGAGCTTCCAATGCCACCACGCAGCAGAACGCCAAGCCACAGACGAGGTAGTAGAAAAGTTCTTGGGCGATATTGCCAAAAAATGCATTGACGATATACACGAACGCGGTGAGCAGAATGCAATCCGCCATCGTCGCCAGTTCTTCCATTTCCGGGAATCTCCTGGCAATGCTCCGGCCTCGCCAGAGCGACCTGACGGCCAAAACCAGCGTACCCAAGAAGCAGAACAGGGCGGGTAAGCCGGCTTCGGCGGCCACCTGCGCGTAGGCGTTATGCGAAACCTGCCACAGCTTCCGCTTTCCAGACTGGCTTGAGATCTCCGCCGCGGCGCTCGCGTAGACTCCGACGCCAACGCCAAACAAAGGATGTCTAGCGGCCACTTTCAGACTTTCCATCAGCAAAGCAAGACGGCTTTCGGATGAGCCTTCCGCGCCGCCGTCATGGGTTTCACCAGTGAGCGAATAGAGACGTCCTCGAACCTCGCTGGGCAACAACGGAACCGCGATCAGAACTACTGCGATGCCCAGCGCAATGACTTTCAATCTATTGATCGCCGAAGAAGCCAACAAGAGAACCACGCTCAACAGCAGGATCGTAATCAAGCCGCCGCGCGAACCCGTACGAAGGCACTGAAAGATCGATATGCCGATCTCGAGGCCCGCCAGAATGCGCAGCACCATCGGAAACCGCTTGGTGGTTGCCATGTGCAGCCAAAAGGGCAATCCGAGTAGCAGATAGACCGCGATCTCGTTGGAATTGGCGAAACGGCCACCATCCAGTTGCAGCCGGTTGTCACTATTTTCCGAAACAGGTGCCGTCATCGTGAAGATGAGGGTCACGAGCATAGCCGCCCGCATAATTGTGAAGGTCGAACGCAACTGCTTCTCTGTGCGCACAAGCGCCATGGCGAAAAACGCCAGTGGCAGCACCTTCATGATGGCCGAAAGAGCCTCCAGTGTGCCGGTTCGCCAATAGCTGAAAGGAAACGACGCCACATACCAAACGTGAAGAACAATCAGCAAGATCGACATCTTACTGCCAACGACGCGGGAAAGGCCGCCATTTACCACCATCATCACCATACACAGAACCGAACTGATGAAGATCTGATAAAAGGAGTGTCCAAAGCGCAGGGCGATCAGCTCCGGCATGCGGCTGAACACGAGAAAGTAGTAAAAACCGAAGGCCAGGAAACCAAAACTTTCCATCATCTCGACCCGTTCTTCCGGTGCCGTAACTCTGGTAAAAGGGGGAGCTGTCGTGGGTGATAGAAATTGTGTGGCCATACAACGCCCAGCCGTAGCGGACAAGCCTATCGTATCATTCAGCGAATGATTTCCCAATAGCTCGACCGGGACGGATCCCAGGAAATTCAGTATGCTAGCCTCCTGATGCGAATGGACTTAGCGTTGCGCAACGGACTAGTACCAGATGGCCATGCGACTGGTGGACTATCCTGAAGACATAGCGCTTCACGCCTCTTCCGCACGCATGAAACCCATCGTACTGCTCGACCTCAAGGCCCAATACGCCTCGATCCGCGAAGAAATTACCACCGAAATCGCTCGTATCTGCGACGATCAAACTTTTGTTTTGGGCGAACCGGTAGCCAGGCTGGAAAGAGAAATTGCGGCCTATTGCAATGCCCGCCACGGCGTTGGATGCGCCTCGGGTTCGGATGCGATCCTGCTCGCTCTGCGGGCGCTCGGAGTGGGTCCGGGCGATGAAGTGCTGACTGTTCCCTACTCGTTCTTTGCCACCGCCGGATACATCGTTCATGCTGGAGCCAGGCCGGTGTTTGTCGACATCGAGTCTGGCACGTTTAACATGAATCCGGCGTTGATCGAAGAGGCTCTGGATCGGCATCCGCTGGTCAAGTTATTATGCCCGTGCACCTGTTCGGCCAGTGCGCGGACATGGATCCCATCCTCGAGATCGCCTGCCGTCGCGGTTTGGCGGTGGTCGAAGACGCCGCCCAAGCCATCGGTGCCGAATACAAAGGCCGCCGCGCCGGGTCGATGGGTGCGGTGAACTGCTTCAGCTTCTACCCCGGCAAGAATCTCGGCGCGTTCGGCGACGCCGGCATGCTGACTCTCAATGACGACACACTGGACGCTAACCTGCGGGCTTTGCGGTTGCACGGCGGCTTCACCAAGTACGTTCACGAATGGGTTGGTTGGAATTCGCGTCTCGATGCCTTACAGGCCGGAATCCTATCGGTGAAGCTGAAGTATCTCGACAAATGGACCACCGCCCGGCAACGCAACGCGGATCTCTACCGGTTGCTCATTCCCGCCGAGAAGGCCGTGACACCGTCGATAGCGGATTACAGTACCCGCCATGTCCACAATCAGTTCGTGATCCGCAGCGATCGGCGCGATGCATTGAAGGAACATCTGACCGCCAACGGTGTTGGTACTGAGATCTACTATCCGATTCCCTTGCATCTCCAAAAGTGTTTCGACTACCTCGGATACAAGCCTGGAGACTTTCCCGAGAGCGAGCGCGCGGCGCGGGAAACGCTCGCCTTGCCAGTGCATACGGAATTGCGGACAGACGAGATGGAGCGTGTTGCGTCTTTGATTGCACAATTTTCATCAAATTACTCGCGTATGGATGATTCAATCTTGTGAGCGTTCGCGTATTCTCTAATGAGGAGACCGATGAGCGCCCCACAATCCGCCACCCTTCCTATGGTCGCGTTACTCGACCTGAAACAGATTCAGCATCTGCTGTATGGCTTGGCTTATGCCAAAACCTTGGCCACGGCATCGCAAGTTGGTTACCGGTACGATTACCTGTTCAACGCGAACGAATCCGCCGTGACCTACGGCGAAAACTTTGATCAAGCCACTTTCCGGCGGTGGGTCCGGGAGGAGTACAAAAACCAGATCTCCCGCATGGTGCAGGCCACGGGAAGGATGACGCCGGACGAGTTTGCGGAGTGGGTGAAGAAGCAGTGGGAGATACGGCAAAAGTTTTTCCGCTCGTATCAGGAGACCTCGGCGGAACTCGGAGCGTTGAACAAGAAACTCGGAGACCTTCAATTGGTCGGAGCACGGCTGGGCGCAACGGCCCTGCTGGCGGCGCAGTTCGCTCTTGTGGGTCTTGGCGTTGCCCCTCAACTGGCGACGGCCGCGACGGCCTCCATGGTGGGATGGTCCGCCATGGCAACCGCATCTGGAAAGATCGCACTGGGGCTTGGCACCGGCGTTGCTGTGGCGGTCGCCCAGAACTGGTCGTCCGCGCAAAAGGCCGATATCGTCCTGATCGGCGAGGCCTGCGCATCTGAGGATTCCAAGAACTCCTTGGTGGATGGGCTCAAATCCGGCATACCTGGTCTGATCGATGACCTGCTTGCCCCCGCGTTGAATTCTCAAAATGCGACTCTGATGAAACTGTACAATCAGGACCTGGACCGCCTGAAGCGCATCGCGAGGAGTGGTAAGCCGAGCAAGGTCGCCAAAGTGGCGCAATTTCAAAAAGCTGGCCCAGGCGCGGCTACCGGCGTCAAAGCTGTGACCTCGAATGCCATGAAGGGGTTGGGGTACATGTTCGCGGCCAAGTCCTTGTTTGACGCTTCGTCAACCTTCGTCAAGCAGTGGAACGGGGAAATGTAATTTAATCCCCGTAGATAGTGGGATAGGCGGACTTCATCTCCTCCGCCTTTTCCAGCGCATCGCCAATCTGGATTAGCTTTTCACCTTTGCCCATTCCAGGACAGCGCGTCTTTGCCTCTTCGTCCCAAACCGAGCGGTCTTCGACGAACTCCGGCCAGAACGGATACAAGCGACACTGCACGGGATTGACGGGATGAATCGAGCATCCGCCGTTCTTCAGGAAGTGACACTGTTTGCCGCGTCCGGGCTTGCGTAAACGCAACAGATGCTTGGTGCGGTACACGTATCGCGCCTCGAAATCCGCCGCCGACATTTTCACATACTTGGCGATGCGGGTCAGATCCTTTTCCGTGATGTAAACGTAGCCAGAGACCTCGCAGCACTTCGTACAACCTGGTTGGCATTCAAACTGGAGATGCATCAAGGGGATACTTTCAAGGCTAACTCGGCGTCTGTTCTGCGGACGTAGTTGGCTTCGAGCGCCGCGGGATCCTTGAAATCGTCCTCGCGCGCTGCGATCACACCGATTGCACCGGCTAGTTCCCAGGGCACTTGGCGGCGCACGCCTTCAACGGAGTAAGTCGCGAAGTCCTGACACAGAAACTCGTCGGGGACGAGCTGTAGCGACGATAGCCACTGCTCCAAAGGCGCGACAACTTCCGGCGAGATCAGCCGCAAAGACGAATCATAGACGGCCGCGTAGACGTCCTTCCGGCGCGCATCCGCGAAAACCGCACGGGTATGTGCTTCACCGTAAAACGCCATCGCCTTCAGATTCGAAACCCCGGCCACGCGCTTGCCCGCGGATTCGGCGAGTCCCTTGGCGGCAGTGAGTCCGATACGCACTCCAGTGAATGTTCCCGGCCCTATGGCGCTTGCGAAGCAATCCACATCAAGCACTGCTAAACTGTGTCGCGCGAGCAGATCGACGATTGCTTGAAACAGCACTTGTCCAAAACCGTCGGGTGCATGGAGCGCGACCTCCTCCACCACGACAGCGTCCTGCACCAGAGCGATGCTTCCACGCTCGCCGGACGTGTCGATTGCCAGGATCTTCATGTGTGCAGAAAGTCGCTTCTAGTATGCTTGCGGATCCGGCTCATCATGGAACCAATTTGTGGATTTTGTCCACAGAATACACCTTTCCGTTGGCGTTGATCGCCGAGACGCGTAGGCTCATGACGCCGGGAAAGTTCTTTACAATGTCCTTCGGAATGCGAAACGTGCCTTCGGCAGCCGTACCCACGACGCGGAAACCCTGCCCCTCGGCGACGACCTCGACAGTCCAGACATACATCATCGACCGGGTGCCGCGCGTGTCGCGCTTGATCTTGACCGAAAACGGAATGTCCTTCGACAGCGAGAGATCGTTCTCAGAGGGCGTAACGATGGTGAACGGAACCATCTTCGGCTGCGATTCCACTTCCTGCACCGGCACCGGGCGGGATTCGAACTTATACGACTTCAACATACCTTCTTTCTTGCCTTCGCGCGAGATGTGCAGCACCCAGTCTTCGCTCATCGTGGGAGGCTCGCCAATAAAGCGTTCGGACTTGAAGTCTTTGATCTTGACGGACTCGCCATTGCGCGGATTGAACCAGCGCGCATCGTAGCCGTGCTTCTTGACGCTCACTTCGAGTGCGCCCGGCTTCTCGATGTAGACCACGTATTCGACGGCTTCATCGTAATCGCCAAACTCTCTCACGAGCGCCACAGCGCGTCCACCATCGACATAAAAGTAGGGCTCCAGTTCCCAGTAACGGGTTCCGGCAAAAAAATCGTACCAGACCTTCCAGGCAGGGGCCGAGGATTCAGGCCCGCCCTCACGCACCGGATATGCGCCGCTCATTGACGAATTCCAAAGCGCCTTGCGCTGTTCGTCGTCGGTCTTGCCTCCAACGGTGTTGATGAAGGGGAGTTGAAAGAGCTGATGTTCGACGGAGCCCAGAGCATCGCTGGCGTTCTGTGAGGTGATGAAGTTCATCCACTGATCACCGAGCAGAGGGGTTGAGGTGAGAGCCGCGCCCGGCGTTTTGGGATGGCCATAGGGGTCGAGCTTGTTGAGCAGCAATCCAATCTCTTTCGTGAGCGGACGCCCATCTTTGTAGCCCTCGAACGCACGGACCACCTGCCATGTAATGTTGTATCCGGCATAGCGATTGACGATGTACTTCATGAACTCTTCGCGATCGCGCCATGTGGGGCAGATCTTGGCAAGAGCCTCAGGATGATCGGCAATCACAAGATCGATGATGAAGCCCTTTTGGCTGGCGAACAGCAGGCGGCGATCGAGTTCCTGAAAGTAGGTCGGGTTGGGGTGTCCGTTGGCCCAGGCATGAGATTGGTCCTTCTCCTCGCCCATCAGCAGTACGCGAAGATGATTGAACATCTGCGTCGAGCGCGCGGTGATAGTCTTCTCAAATTCGTCTTTTCCGATGAAACCCACGCGATACAAAGTTTCACCCATCCAGAGATGCGGTTGCAGTGTATCGACCGTCTGCCAATGGTGAACATTGACATTGCGGACAAACGACGGCGCGAGGCCCTGCGTGACGTTAAAGGTTCCCTGCTTGCCCTGCCAGCGTTCGACATTGCTGGTGAGGCGGAAGGTCCATTCACCTGGTTCTGTGGGGCTGACGCGGATGACGAGCTTTTTGCCGCCATCCCAGAAGGCCGGGATGAGGAGCGTACGGTGGCGCGGAGAGCGGAACTCACCGTGCAGTTGGACGGAGGCCGCGGCGTCAGGGTGCGTAGTGGCTTCGGAGGCGTTGAGTTCGAAGGCGAAATCGCACGGGGTCCATTGGGCGGGAGTGGCGCACGGTTCCTGGGCCAGCGCCGTGAAAGGGACAGCGGCCAGCAGTAGCAGCAAGAGCCTCATGTACTTTCTACTATAGGACGGCAGGGCCTTTGACAAGATCCGCCTCAAATGCACCCACCGTGGGTGGTACGTTATGGCCGCGCCTTTTTGACCTGACATAGGACGTTCTCCGCATTGCGGCCTACTTCACGATCACGTTAACCTCATCGTATGTGTGGCATTTCAGGCGTCGTCGGGCGTGAGGACAGCGCCGTAATCGTTGCAAGGATGAATGCCGACCTCGCGGGTCGCGGACCGGACGCGGAAGGTCTGGAATCCTGGCCAACCGCGAACGCCAGTTTCGGGCATCGGCGGCTTTCGATCTTTGATCTTTCGGAACTCGGCCGCCAGCCGATGCTCTCACCGGATCGCGAGATTGGACTCGTGTTCAATGGTGCCGTCTACAACTTCCACGAGTTGCGGCGCGATCTCGAAGCCGCAGGTTTCCGCTTCAAGAGCCACTCCGACACCGAAGTGGTTCTGCATGGCTACAAGGCCTGGGGCATCGACAAGCTGGTTTCGCGGATGCGCGGCATGTTCGCCATCGCGATATGGGATCATCCGAAGCGCAAACTTTACCTGATGCGTGACCGGTTGGGCGTGAAGCCGTTGGTGTATGCGGTGCACGGATCCACGCTAGCCTTCGCGTCCACGGTTCGAGCCCTTGCGACGGGAGGTTTTGGCGAAGGTGGCATCGATCCCAAGGCGGTTGCCGAGTTCTTTGAGTTCGGCTTCATCACCGAAGCGCGGACGATCTACAACGGTATCCAGAAGGTTCCGCCGGCAACGATCCTCGAGTTCTCAAACGGCCAACTGACGTCTCGGGTTTATTGGCAGGAAAATACGGCACGACCGACGGGCTCGATTGGTTTCGAAGAAGCGATTGAAGAGACAGAGCGGCTCTTCTTGGAAGCGGTGAAGCTGCGGCTTGAGGCCGATGTGCCGGTCGGTGCGCTTTTATCTGGCGGCGTCGATTCGAGCCTGGTCTGTTGGGCGATCGCCAAGCTCGGCGGTAGAATCAAGGCCTTTACAGTGGGAACGCCTGGCGACCCCTGGGATGAGACTCCGGATGCCGTGGCAACCGCCAAACAGCTCGGTATCTCCCACGAAATTGTGGAGATGCGTTCGGAAGATGAGCCCGACCTCACGGAACTGATCGACGCCTATGGCGAGCCTTTTCCCTGCGCTTCGGCACTGGGAATGCTGCGCGTGTCGAAGGCTATTAAGCCCTCAGCCACTGTGCTGTTGACAGGCGATGGTGGCGATGACTGCTTTCTTGGTTATCCCGAGCACAAGAACTTCTACATGGCGCAGAAAGTGGCTCAAAAGGGCATTCTGCCTTGGTTTTGGAAGGCGAAGGGCGGGCGTCGCGATCATCTGCCGGAACGATTCCGCCGTGCAGCCCATTTTCTCGACTTTGCCAGCGGCGGACTCGGCGCCGTGATCGGCATCCACGACGGTTTGCCGCGGTTTCACGAGCGTGGTCTGTTGGGAGCGAGACTCAAGGGCGCGAAGGTGGACCAGCGCAATACGCCAGTCACGCCGGAGTCGGCGCGGACGATCTTGGGCGACTACATCGGCTACTCGCGGATGCATCGTTTTATTGGCGAGTATCTGACCAAGGTGGACGGCGGCGCGATGCGCTATGCGCTCGAGGCGCGGTCACCGTTTCTCGATCAGGAACTGTGGAATTTTGCGCAGGCGTTGCCGTATGAGGTCCGGCTACAGGGTGGGACATTGAAGGCGGTGCTGCGTGAGATCTCGCGGCGGCGCATCGGTGAGCGCGTGGCGACGGGCAAGAAGCGCGGGTTCCAGATCCCGGTGGGGCGTTGGCTGGCCGGAAAGTGGCGTCCGCACTTTGAGGAATTGCTACGGGATTCGCACGCGGCGCGTGAGGGTTGGATTGACGCGGTTGCTGTGCGGAAATACTTGGCTGAGGCTGCGGTGAAGGGATTCGCGTCGAATCAGCTCTGGTACATCTACGTGTTTGAGCAGTGGATGCGGCGTCAGGGGTGAGGTTCGTGGGGTAGCGGCGAGTTTGGCACCCGCCGCTGTTGGTTGAGATGACCTATTCGCCGGTGAGCAAAACCGCCCGCGGAGGATTGACGCTGACGGCTACTCCACCACTCGTTCCCAGGACTTTGCCCTGGAATCGATAGTTGATGAAGGTTCCGGCAGCCTTATCCGCTGTTCCGGTATAACCAGACAAGACGCCCGAATCATACAAGCGGACCTTGGTGAAACCACACGTCGCAGCTAGATCGACGGGAGTTCCGGCGGTGGCCGGAACGGCCGCTGCCAGCAATGCATCCGCCGCAGTTTTGAGACAATCGCTGAACATGATGTCGAGCGATGCGTCGGTTTTCAGATTAGCGAATGCCGCTCCACCCGGTGCTGGTACCTTCTGGCCTGGATACAGGTCCGCATAACTGCCATTGCTGACATCGTTGCCGTGCGGATTGTAGTTGCAAACGGCGTAAGTGCCGCCGCTGCCGGTGGCAATCGCGCATCCCACCTCCCGCGACAACTGCGAAATGACCTGCGTATAGTGGCCGCAGACATTGCCTGCGCTGCACTTGCTGGTGGCGCGTAAAAAGAACGGCTTCTCGTTGAACCAGTCTGTGAGGCCTTCGAGACCGGTGTAGGTTTGCGACGATCCAAAGGCGAGGTTCTCGCCCCAGGCGCGTGCATCGGGGCTTGTGCTGGTGGAAGAGTTCGGGCGGTGCTTGAACTCGCCACTTACCGCCATCTTGGTGGCCCATTCCTGCGCATCCTTAGCGAGGGTTTCGTTCCAGCCCAAGTCTGGGCTGGCAGTGGGCTTGCCATCGTGCGTGACTAGGTCGCGGCGGTACTGATTGTGGGCGTCCACCCACTCGGCTGGCGTCTGTCCGAAGGACACGGCGCACAGGAAGACCACACCAACCAGGATAGCCTTGGCAGAACCAGATGTTTTGTTGAATCGTTGCAACTGCAATTCCTTTTGTCTTAACCTCGTTCTGCGACCGCGTGATTTGTTTCGAGTTACTTTCCAGTGTGCCTTGTCCCTGAAGGTCGCGGCTTCGAATGGCCCTTGGCAGTCCGAAGCAAGTCGTTCAGAGCCGCGCCCATAATGGTGCGGAACCAAACGAACTATTTCATTCGGTTGAAGAACTAGGGCTGCCTCCGGCGAGCGGAGGCCCTTCTGATTATAGTTAACGAGGTGGCAGAAATAGATCCGGCATCGTGCTGTTAGCATCCCAATCGGTGGATGCATCTGCTTCGCAAAACTTTCCCGCTCTTTGTGTGTTCATTCGTTTTCGCTCAGGACACGACCGGTGTCGGATCGATTAGCGGTCTTGTCAGGGGCTCCGATGGAAAGCCCGCTGCCAACGTCCAAGTGTGCGTCGAAAGCACCAACCGTTGCGCCACTAGCGACGTGTTAGGTTTCTTCAAAATCCCTGAAATCCGCGCCGGAGAGGCATCGCTCACAGTAACCACACCCGGTCAGCCGCCACTCAAAAACATCAAGGCCGAGGTCCGGGCGGGGCTGGATGCTGGCGTAGAAATCAATCTGGCCGCGATCGCCAATGTGAGTGATTCTGTTACCGTCAATGACTCAGTCTTCGTCGCACCCGAGGAGATTAAGAATTCGGGATACCTCATTCAGCGTCAGGAAATTTCGAAAACCGCAGGTTCGCTGCAGGATGTCGCACGCTATGTACAGACCCTGCCGGGCGTTGTCCTCGGATCCAACGACTTCCGTAACGACATCATTGTTCGCGGTGGATCACCGCTTGAGAATCTGTTTGTCGTCGATAACATCGAGATTCCGAACATTAACGCGTTTGCTAACTTCGCCTCCGCTGGCGGAACGGTCAGCCTGCTCGATGCGGAGCTGATCCAGGACGTCACCTTTCTCACCGGTGGCTATCCCGCGCCTTATACGAACCGTACGTCGAGCGTGCTGCAGGTGGCGCAGCGCGAAGGCTCCCGCGATGGTTTTAACGGGCGGCTCACTCTGGGATTCGCTGGCGGCGGCGTGATCTTTGAAGGCCCAATCAAAAAGAAGAGCAAGGGATCTTGGGTTGTTTCCGCCAGACGTTCGTTTCTGGATGCCTTCACCGACGATGTGGGCTTCGGCGGTGTGCCGATTGTTTACACACTGAATGCGAAGGCATTGTACGATCTCACGCCGCGCGACCGCATTTGGGCTGCCACGGTTACGGGTGTCGATTCGATCCGCTTAGGTGCGAAACAAGAAGAAGACACTGACGATTCCGGGCTCAATACACTGGATATCCGCTATGAGGGTTGGCGCTCTGCCAATGGCTTCAATTGGCAGCGGTTGATGGGTGAACGTACCGTTGGATTGCTTGGCGTGACGCATTCGGAAGCAAAGGTAGGGTCAACCGTCCGCGACCTGTTCCGCAATGGGCCGCGGGATTTCACCAAGCCGGTGGCCGATGAGATCGCGCGCGCGCCACTGGTGTATAGCGATAACTCGCGCGAAGGTGAAACCACCATCAAATACGACCTCACGACCTATTTGCCGATGCTGGAAAAGGTTCAGACAGGTGGAAGTTACAAGGTGTTTCGCGTCGACTACAACACCGCCTCGCCGGTGGGGCAGAGCAGCCCATTTTCAGCGGTAAACGACATCAATGCCTTCAGTATCGATCGAAACTTTCTGGCTTATCAGCCGAGTGCGTATTTTCAGAACACACGCAACATCGGAAAACGCCTCAACCTGACCTGGGGTGGACGCGTGGACAACTACCGGTACATCGGCCGGACGCGTTTCAGCCCACGGGCGGGCCTCAGCTACCGGCTCACCGATAAGCTGAGCTGGCGGCTTTCTTATGGGCAGTTCTTTCAGCAGCCGCTGTTTCTGTTCCTCTCCGCGTTTCCACAGAATCAGGGTCTTACGCCGTTCCGCGCAGATCACTGGGTGACGGGATTGAGCTACATCGTGAATCCGACGCTACGGTTCACGGTCGAAGGTTACAACAAGGTCTACAAAGACTATCCAGTGTCGTCACAGTTCGGGGCGTTGTCGCTGGCCAATGTCGGCGATACGTTCGCAGTGCGCGACATCATCTTTCCGCTGACGAGCGCGGGCCGTGGCAAGGCGCGCGGCATTGAATTCTTTGTCGAAAAGAAGTTCACAAACAAGTGGTTCGGACAGGCGAACTACTCGATGTCGCGCAGCCGACAGGGTGGCTTGGATGGTATCCAGCGACCGTCGACCTTTGACTATCCACGAGTGTTCAACTTTGTGGGTGGTTACAAGTTGAATTCCAAATGGGAATTCTCGCTGCGCGGAACTCACCTTGCCGGGCGTCCTTATACGCCCTACAACGAACCGCTCTCGCGGCAGTTGAAGCGCGGGGTTTTCGACTTGACACAGGTCAACGCCAAGCGTCTACCGGACTATGCCCGCTTTGACGTCCGCGTGGATCGCATGTTTACCGTACGCGACAAGCCGTTTCTGGTTTTCTTTGGAGCGCAGAACGTCACCAATCGCAAGAATATCGGCGGACTCGGCTGGAACCGTGACAAAGGCATCCCGGAGTTTGGCGATCAACTTGGGCTGTTCCCGCTGGTTGGCTTCGACTGGCGGTTTTAGGAGTCACCTGGATGCGCTGAGCCCTTGCACGATGAGTTGCGAGAGATCGGCGATGAGCAGTAGACCCGGGTTATCGGGCGAATAGTCGATGCCCGGCATGTCGTCGATGGTGATGGCCATGGCGATGCGTCCTTTCGGTGTGTAGAGAATCGCGACGTCGCTGCGCAAGTGATCGAGAGCGCCAGTCTTGGTGGCCACCGGCAGGTCCGCCGTCCGTCGCGCGATACCGTCGCGCAGTTGTTGGCGCTTCAGTACCTCAATGATTTCCTTCGACGCTGTCGCGTCCACAACCTTGCCATTCTCAAGCAACTCCAGCAGCTTTACCATCTCGCGCGGCGTGGATACACCGAGTCCGTATTGCTTGTTCTCTTCCTTGAGTCCGGCGTCGCTCCAACCGGTGGGAGCCTTCAGTTTGGTGCCATCGCCGCGGACTTTGCGCAGGCTGCGCGTTTCTGGAAGTCCGAGTGCATCCATGGTTTTATTGACGGCGTTGGCGGTGAATTTGTCGATGAGCAGATTGGTGGCGGTGTTGTCGCTAAGCACGATCATGACATGCATCGCATCGCGCAGGGCGATCTTTGCGCCGTGGCTGAATTCAAAGAGCACACCGGATCCGGACACTTTGTCCTCATCCCGCAACAGCAGTTCCGTGGACCACTTCACACGCCCATCGGCCACGGCTTTGAAGCATTCGACCATCACCGGTAATTTGATGGTGGACGCGGTGCGGACCTTGGCGTCCGCATGCAACGCATAGGTCGCGCCGGTGTCGAGATTTTTGGCGAAAAGAGATACGGCACCTCGGGTCTGGGCGATGCGTGTTTTGATTTGCGCGTCGAGATCCTGTGAAACGTGCAGGGCGGTGAGGAGATAGAGAGCGGAGACTGCCATGCATCTCAGAATAGCTTAGGCTTGGTACGTCAATCGAGGTAGAGCTAAGCAAGAGTGTTGAAGTTTTTGAGTGGATCCGCCGATTTGTAAGACATGAATCGTTTAAGCGCACTTGCACTCACACTCGTTACAGCAGCACTGACATCGGGAGCCACGATCGTGACCCAGGGCGGAACCATCGTTTCCGGACAGGGGCAGGTGAGCAGTGTGGCGAATACGACAACAATCGATTTCAACAATGGGACGGCTCCGTCGTCAGGAGCCATTGTCTACACCTTGCCTGCCGGATCTTTGAACGGGACAGCGGGAAGCGTCGTGCAGGGCAGCCTGGCTAGTGTTTACGCCTCGCCAGTGAACAATACGACGCCGTTTCTGGCGATCGGACTCACCGGCAACCGAAATCCCGTCACGATCAGCTTTGGACAACTGGTGGACTATTTCGGCTTCTACGCGTCGAGTTTGGATTGGTACAATACCGTGAGTTTTCTGTTGGGCGGAAACACCGTTCTGACTCTTACCGGGACCCAGATTGCGACTCTGGGCGGATTCGCACCGGATGGGAATCAGAACACCGGGCTGTACGTCAATATCTTCGCCGGTGTGAACCAGGCTTTCGATCAGGTTATTCTCTCATCGGCGGGCGATTCGTTCGAGACGGACAATCACGCTTTCAGGGCGTTGCGTCAAGCTTCGGCGGCGGATGTTCCGGAGCCGGAATCGATCGCGATGGTTGGCGGTGCGGCAGTGTTTTTAGCCATTCGCTTGCGCCGTCGATAAGAATGGGGCCATCGTTCGGTGGAACAGCGGCCCCTTCGTGTTTACCAGCTACTCACGGCCGCGCGGCGCCACGTGTCGGTGGCTATGCAGACATAGTGGAAGCTTGCATCCGCCGCCCAACTTCCCCGCAAGCATGTGGAAGTTGCCGTTGCCGGGATTCCCACCCGCAACCCCACCATCGTGGTGTCGATACTGACAGTGGTCAACCCCGCGACATCGGTGCTCATCAGCCCCGTACTCGTGGCGATCGGTTTCGTGCTCAGAAACCCGCGGAAATCCAGCCCACCCTCGGCATCCCAAAGCCCGGCATTGGCTGACCACATGGCCAGCGGAATCGAATCATTGGGAAAGGCGGTGATACCACTCACAGCCGTACAAGTTGCATCGCAAGCCACCGCAATGGCGTTGTATCCGACGGTCAGAACTCCCTGGTTTGAGACATAGAAGAACGCCAACCCGCTTGCAGAGCCGCTCAGCGTCGCCGAGGCACCCAGGGTGAAACGATCCACCCTGTTGCCGAAACGGACATTGCAAGGCGTGAGCGCGGTACAGTTCGCTCCCACGCTCAACTGTGTCCCGCTGTTTCGCGTAACCACAAGGTCGAGCAGTGCACCGGCTGTGGTTGGCGCAGACCCGCCACCGCCACCTCCGCCCGATCCTACGATGACGGTCCAAACGTTGAGCGACGTGCAGGCGTATAAGTTCTGCCCCGCCGCTGCGTTGAGCTTGAAGAACAACTCTCCCACCTGGCACGCCGACGGCAAGGTATTGCCGGTGCGGGTTGGTTTGGTGAGACTCGCTCCTGAAAAATCGACATTTCTGGCCTGTGTTCTGAGGTCAATTCCCTGACCGCTCACGGCAATGGCAGCCGCCAGCGGAACCAGCCAAATTCGTTGCAAAATGCGCATTTTGCCTCCTGAATTCAGAGTAGACCGGCCTAGTGTCAAGTGTTTGTCTGTAAAGTATTGATTTCAAGCAACATGTAGCTTGAACCGTAACCGGCGGCGTATACTGAAAAAGTGAACGGCGGCACCAGTCAGGCAACAGGCAACGAACTGCTCAATCAGGCCAAACAGGCCTGGGATGGTTTCAATTTCGACTACGCTTGGCAGGTCTCCTGGCGGAACATCCCCGAGATTCAACGCTCGACGCGTCCCTTCCCGCAGGACGCTACCTTACAGAGTCTCATTGACGGTTCACTGACCGGGGCGTTTCCGCAAGACCGGATGCAACTCACCGGAGCCGCTTTGCTCTGCGGCGACCTCCGTCATGAGCGGGAATTGTTCCGGGACCGTTACAAGACGATCCGGTTCGCAAAAGTCCACGGTTATGACCTTTCGCCGGCGAACCTCGAAGCGATTCAGGGCCTGGATTTTCAGGTGGAAACCCACGCCGTCGATTGCAACAATCTGGTGCTGGAACGCGACAGCCTGCACTTTATGGTGGGACATCACGGCATCCACCATGTGTACAACGTGGGCAATCTGTTCTTTCAATGCAATCAGGCGCTGCGCGACGGTGGGGTGATGTATGTCGAAGAGTACATCGGTCCGCGATTTTTGCAGATTCCGGCGTCGAACTATTGGATCTCCCGTTTTCTGCTGACGTTCCTCTTCTCGCGCCGTGAACGAACCAATCATGAGGGTACGCTCAAGGGCAAATGGATCTACTATCCGCCGGGCACGCTCGATCCTTCCGAGGCCTGCAACTCCGAGATCATTGAGCGCGAGATGCTGCATTACTTCGAGCCGTTGCACATTCTGCGGTTCGGAGGCTTGTGTTATCCGGTGTTCGAAGGCCTCGGCCTCAATTTCCCGAAATCTTCGTGGCGCTTCAAGTTTGTCATTTATCTGGAGCGGGCCTTGCAGCATCTCGGCATTGTGAAGCCGCTCTTTCTGCAAGCCGTACTACGCAAGAAAAAGGTCTGGTGACCGGTGGCGTATCAGGGCCATCTCGACTGCCCCCGCGGGCGGGATCTCGTGGGATGGGTGTACGACCCCGAGTGTCCAGGCCATCGCGCGCGGGTGGAGATTCTGCTCGATGGCGTGCTTCTGCGAAGCCGTATTGCTTCCAGTTTTCGCGCGGATCTCAAACAAGCTGGTATTGGCGATGGTGGCCATGCGTTTTCCATAGAGCTTCCCGAAGCTGTTTTCGATGGTCTGCCGCATCGTATCGAAGGGATGGTCGATGGGGCGGCCTTCCGGCGGCTCGACTATCAGTCGAGGTATGTAGGCGCGATTGAAGAGATTCTTCCGCAGGCGATTCGTATTGTCATCGACGATGAGAGTCGGCCAGATGTGCCGATCACCGTGGAACTGTTCGCCGATGGCCGGTTTCTTGCAGCGGGATCCGGGCCCGAGCTTTCGATCCCGGGCGGTTTCGATGTCGCAAAAGTAAAGCGGTTCGAATTACGTGCGCGGGGTTGTTTGACGGCTGTTGCGGAGTGGATCGCGCCGGAACCAAAGGCTTTTGAGGCAGTTGAAGCGATCCATGGTCCTGTGGATGTGATGGTGAACGCCCCTGCCGGCACGACCATGACAGCCCTGCTGCGAACATTGGAAAGCATTGCCTCGAGTTCCAATGAATCGGTCATGGATGTCTATGTCCGTTCTGCGGCCCATGAATCTCTGGCCGAGGTGCAGCAGCGTTTGGGATTCCGCATCGGTCAACCTGCCCAAGCGAGTGGTCATGACGCTGTTCATCTGGCTGCGGGGGCGCTGGTTTCCGGACCGTGGCTAGATCGGCTGCGCGCCGTTGCCTACGTGGACGCGACGGTTGCCACAGTGTCTCCGCTCACCAGTGGTCCGATCGATGGACACACGGCCCGAGAACTCGACGCCATCGTGTTGGGACGGCAGCCATCCACCTACGCATCGATCGATCGTTGCTCGGAGATTTGCCACTACCGTCGAGCGTCTGGCGGTGGAATTCATTTGTTGGCAGGGGGTGTTCGTGTCGAGGGATTCGATCTCTTACCTCTGACCGAGGATCGCAACCGTGACGCGGCGCGGCTGCGGCGTACGGTGGAAGAGTTGCGGCCGCCTTTGTTGAGTCCTTCGACGAGAGTCCTGGCGGACGGCAGTCTTCTCGTGAAAGGTCTTCCATATTGGCTGCCCGAAGATCTACATGCACTCTCGCGTGTGCTTCCACGGGGCCTTTGCGTGGATACGGGTCTTTGCGTGGATACGGGTCTTTGCGTGGATACGGTGCTTGCGCCGCCGCAGCTCGTCGGTAGCGCAGTTCCGTATGAGGTGGAGGTTCGCGACTACGGGTGGATCTGCCCTCGAGGCGATCTGATTGACGAGACCGGACGGTATTGCGGAGAGCCTGCTCTGGAAGCTTGTGAACGATGCCTGCGCAAGCTCGGTCCACGGGATGGTTTGGGTGGGCTTCTGCATCGCATCGGCACAGTGGCGGAACTTCGGGAGCAGAGTCGCCGCTTTTTGGAAGGTGCGGCGCTGGTGAAGTTCCCCTCGCAGGATGCGGCCGCGCGCATGGCCCGGTATTGCTCGCCGCGATCGAGCGTTGCGACTGGCGCGCACGTTTCCTCGGCGGTGAAGCCCCAGGCTAGGTCGATCCGTATCCTGCGCTTGGGAGAAGACACGGCGATCTGGCAGGCTTGCATTTGGGATGCCCGCAAGCGCGAGTTGCCGCTGGAATTTGTGACTTCCGGCGGGGCAGATGTGGAATGGCTGGCGTCGGAGGCCCCACCTTTGCGTGCGCCTGCGTTCTCGCTCTATCCGATTCAATTCGACATTGGGGCGGTTGTCTCAGGCGCGCTAAGAATTCCCTGTGGACTCCCGGCCCAACGTATCAATGATCTTTTCCTGCAAGAGTTGGTGCGGAAATGATCCACGGCCATCTGGATCCCACCAACGATCACCGCATCCGCGGCTGGGCCTGGGACGCCTCCCTGCCCTACACGCGTGCAGAGATCCAGATCCTGATCGATGGTGAGCCTTACCGCACGATCGCTGCCGATATCGATCGCCCAGACCTCGGACCTGCCGGTATTGGCGATGGCCGCCATGGGTTCGTCGTGGATCTGCCGTTGACGGTCTTCGATGGCCAGCCGCACTTCATCGCGACGGAACCGAGGCTCAACGGATGTCCTCTTGTGTTTGAGTCCTTTCTGGATGGCGTTGTCGAGTCTGTGAAGGATGGCTTCGCGGTGGGTTGGCTGCGAGATCGTGCGCATTCCGATGCGAGAGGTCTGCCTGTCAGTTTGTACGCCAACGGATTGCGGATTTCCAGGGGTATAACCGATTCTTTGAATCGGTTCCGTATCCAGATTCCCAATGGTTTCGACACGGCGCAGGTGCAGAAGTGGTGCCTTCGAGAGAGCCTTCCTTGGCGCGATAAGAGTGGCATTGTGGATGTGCTCGTACCTGTTTATGCCGGGATCGAGGAGACCCTTTCCGCCCTGCAACATGCCTCTCAGATATCGCCTCACGGTGTTTCCTTTGAGCTGATCGTGATCAACGACAATCCTGGCGATGCTGCGATGGGCGAAGCGCTGGAGCGTCAGCAAGCGAGGCTCGGCTATACGCTGTTGCGGAATGACCGCAATCTAGGCTTTGTGCGTACGGTGAACCGCGGCATGGCGCTACATCCCGATCGGGATGTCGTGTTGCTGAATGCCGACACCGAAGTTCCTGGCAACGATTGGTTGGATCGCTTGCAGATGGCGGTTTACGATCAAGCACACACCGGAACCGCAACGCCTTTTTCGAACAACGCGACGATCTGTAGCTATCCGCGCTTTTGCGAATCGAACCCAGCTGTCGACTACGATGAGGTCTGCCGAGTGCGCCTGCGCGGGCAAACTGCCGAGATTCCGACCGCTGTCGGCTTCTGCGTGTATATCCGCCGAGATTGCCTCACAGAAACCGGCCCGTTCGATGCTCATACTTTTGGGCGCGGCTATGGCGAAGAGAACGACTTCTGTATGCGTGCGCGCCGGCTTGGCTGGAAGCATGTGTTGGCGGCGGATGTGTTTGTCGTTCACAAAGGGCAGGTGTCGTTTCAGGGAGCCGGTGTTTGCAGCGAGAACGCCGCGAAACTAAGCGCGTTGCATCCTGATTATGACGCGCAGGTGGCGGACTTCGTTCAACGGGATCCTCTCTGGCGTCTGCGGCGGTCGCTGGATATCGGACGGTTGACACCTGGCTCTGAGCGCATGTGCATCGCCACGAACACGCTACCCGGAGGCAATGAGCGCTATGTTCAACAGTTGCGCGAACGCTATCCCGATCCCGTCGTGCTGCGTTATCGCCAAGGCCGCTATGCTTCGCTCGACTGTGGCGAACATTTTGATTTCGATCTAGACAATGAACGCGATGTGCTGGCAGAGACCTTGAGACGTTTGGGCGTGGTGCGGCTGCACATCAATCAGATCGTAGATGCTCCGCTGGACATCTTCGAATTGGGTATTCCCTATGAAGTAACGATTCACGACTATGCCTGGATCTGTCCCCAAGTAACACTGCAGGATGAGACCGGCGAGTATTGTGGGGAGCCTGAGATCCGGCACTGCGAGAGCTGCTATCGGAAGCTGGGTCCCCATAAGGATTGGGGGAGTCTACCGCAGCGGTCCGGGTCAGTAGAAGAGATGCGCGGACACAATCTCGATGCCCTGCGGCGCGCGGAACGAGTTACGTTTCCGTCGGAAGATATCCGAGTGCGGATGAGCCGTTACTTTGAAGCGCGCCAGGTGCTTGTCCAGCCCCATGACCGTGTGGTGCCAGCGCTGCGGCGGATCGCTGCGGACAATGGGCGGATCCGTGTGGCGTATATCGGGTCATTGGGATACGCCAAGGGCTTTCATGTGTTGTACCCGTTGTCTCTCGATGCCTTGAAGCGCTCGTTACCAATAGACTTCACGGTAATCGGTTCTGCAGCGGAGTCCCGTCCATTAGAAGAGCTCGGTGTGAAGATTTTGGGTTACTACCAGAGCGATTCGGAGGCGCGGGAATGGATTGAGGCGGTGGATCCGCATGTGGCGTTGTTCCCGGGTGTGCTGCCGGAATCGTATTCGTATACATTGTCTATAGCCTTCGCGGCGGGACTGCATCCGGTGGCGTTCGACTTAGGCGCGATCGCGGAGAGGATTCGCGCGACGGGGTTTGGGACGTTGCTCCAGGTGGGGGCGACGCCAACGGAGATCAACGATTTGCTCATTCGTTTGGCCAGCACCAGATAGAACGTCGTTATGCTGTTCACGGATGAGTTCCAGCAGTGGTGGGCTTCCTTGAGCGATAGCGAACAGGACGATGTGGCTCTCTCTGTCCGCCATCTGGTTGAGTTCGGACCAGCCTTGGGGTTTCCACACAGTTCCAGAGTGGTCACATCCCGGTATCCGCAAATGCGGGAACTTCGAACGCCACGGACAGCCATTTCGTATCAATTCTCTAAGATGGCCCTCGAACAACTGGTCGGCCATAGGAACAAAAGTCTCATGCCACCGATCGTTGCCTGTCTTGTCGCCGGCAATCAAGAGGATCGCCGTCCTGAGTGGATTGAACGCATAGAGTGTGCAAGGAAGGACGTATCTAGTGCCGACACGTAATTTTAAGCAACTGCTCGAAGCTATGCCTGGGGCAAGACAAGAGAAACTCGCCAAGCGTTTTCCAGAGAGTCTCGATGCGATGCCGTTGGACGAACTGCGGAAGGCTCGTGAGATGACCCAACTGCAACTGGGTGAAGTTCTCGGAGTCCACCAAAGCGAGGTTTCGAAGATCGAACATCGCACCGATATCTGCACTAGCACTTTGATGGAGTATGTCGAGGCCGCATCAGCCAGTTTGAAGAAGTTCGCCGGTAGTGTATCAGTGTCCTAGCAGTTTTCTGTAGAGCGCAATCCACTGATCGCGGACCGGTTCCGGACGATACCGGTCAACTTCCCGTCTCGCCTCACCGGTGAGACGTTCCACCAATGCCGGATCCTCGAGCAGCCGGAAGATGTTGCTTGCTACGGCTTCATCGTCGTCGAGCTTCACCAACAAAGCGGTCTTTTCATCGGTAGCGATATACGGGATTCCACCGGTATCGGTCGCAATGATCGGCAATCCGGAGGCCATGCATTCCAATAAGCTCCCCGGCATGCAGTCGATGTTCGGAGTGGTGACGTAGATATCCGCAGCGTCGTAAAGCTCCGGAATCTCGGCATGCGGTATCTTGCCGACGAACGTATAGTTCGTCAGTCCGAGTCCCGCAGCGTAGTCCCGCAAATGTTGCTCTGAAGGACCCACATGCGCAATGGTCAACGTCGCTTCGGGATACTTGCCGAGCACCTTTTTGAACGCCCGTAGAATGCATTCGATGTTGTAGAGCGGTTCGAGAATGCGATTCGTCATGATCACCGGCCGCAACTTCGAGCGCTTGCGGTAAATGAACGGCGTCGTGTCGATGACATTGAGAATGGTTTGCGTACGGATGCCGAACTTGGCGAACACATCGGCAATGAAACTGGTGTTGCCAACCACGACATCCGCCCAACCGAGCGTTGGTTTCGCGGATTTGAAGTCCCGCAGATGCTCTTCCGCCTGGCCATCGCGATAGTTCACGATGACCTTCTTGCCAAGCAGCTTTCCGATGGCGATGGCGGGAATGGTCCAGAGCGTATACGAGTAGAGCCCCGCGCAGAAGAGATGCAGAATGTCCACCTGCGACGACCTCCACACGACGCGCGGAAAGTAGCAGAGCATTGTCATGCAAGTGCGTACGAAGGGAATCCGCTTCACCCACTTGAAGCCCGGAGGAAACAGCGGATTGATCGCCTGAAACCGCATCTCGACACCAGGGACGCTACCCAGCAGCTTTACCAACCGCTGGGCCTGTACCGCCTGCCCGCCCAGGATTTCGTTGGCAGGTCCGAACAGCAGAACTCGAATCGGCTTCATTTCCGATACGCGGACAAATCGATCGGTAGTTTGCAGCCCTGCTTGGCCGATTCCATCGCGCGAATACAACCAATCGTTGCGCGGATGCCGTCATAGACGGTTACTTCCGGCTGTTTGCCTGTCCTGATGCAATCCACAAATGCCGCCAACTGCTCTTCGTAGCCCTTCTGCGGGAACCAGGCTTTCTTGGTACTCGAAAGCGTGCCGTTGATGGTGAGGCGCTTGAAGTTCTCGCTCGACATACCAAGGCCCTGCTGGAAAGCTTCCACCAGTTCGCCGCCGGACGTCTTGCTGCCCATGGTCGAGTAGGTTAGGTTTCCAATCGAGCCGTCGGCAAAGCGGAAGCTCGCCACCATGTTGTTCTCGCCAATCGGATCCTTGCCGCCGCCGGGTAGCGAATAGGCGTTCACTTCCACCGGTTCGGCGTCGAGCATCCAACTCATGAGGTCGACAAAGTGACAGGCCTCGCCCAGGATCGCCCCGCCAAAAGCCGGATCGGCCATCCAGTATTCACCGGAGATACCCGGCGAATTTACGCGGCTGTGAACGACAGCGGGAGCCGAGCGTCCCTTTAGCTTGGCGCGGAACGGCTTGTAGAACGGCGAGAAACGGCGATTGAACCCGACTGTCAGGAGATTACCGGTTTCCTTCACGGCTTGATGCAGATCGAGACATTCCTGCTCTGTGATCGCCATCGGCTTTTCGACGAGCACATGCTTGCCGGCGCGAATCGCCCGCAGTGCCTGTGAGGCATGCAGTTGATTCTTGCTGGTGATCAACACCATGTGAATGTTCGGATCCTCAAGAATCCTGTCGTATTCAGTGGTGCAGTAATCGCAGCCGTAGCGAGCCGAAACACCCTTGCCGCGGGCGCCGCTCGATGAATAGATGGCCCGTAGACGGGTGTTCGATACCTTTTGCAACGCAGGTATGTGCGCCCACTTCGAGAGCACTCCCGGGCCAATCAACGCAACGCCTACTTCCCCGCTCCCGACAGTTCTGGCATGCACAGCCGGAGCCTTTTGTGGCTGCGCGGCGCCGGAAATACGCCGGGGCTTGCCCTGCGGATCCGGATAACTCAACACCACGGCCAAGCTGTTTGAAGCCGGGTTCATGATGGTCTGGTAGGCCGTGGGGGCCTCTTCGAGTTTGTAGCGATGCGTGATGAGCGGATCGATTTGAACAAGCTTCCGCGAGACCAGCCGCAGGAATTCTTCCATGTTGCGGTTCTCGGTCCAGCGGACATACGGGAAAGGATAATCCTGGCCCTGGCGCTCGTAGAGAGGATCGTAGGATCCCGGACCGTAGGCGCGCGACATCAGCACCTGAATCTCTTTGAGATACGCCGGATACCAGGGGAATTCCATGCCCACTGCGCCGACAATGACGATCTTTCCGCGATCACGGCAAATGTCGAGAGCGGTAAGCGAGGGAGCGGAAGACTTGGAGGCCGCGCAAATGATCACGGTATCGACACCGCGGCCGTCGGTAAGCGCCAGGATATGATTGAGCGTTGCTTCGCCGCCCACAATGCCGTAGTCAGCACCCATGCGCTCGGCCAGATCGACGCGATCCTGCTTGAAGTCGAGGGCGATCACTTGCCCGCCCTGTACACGTACAAGTTGGCAGGTGAGTTGGCCAACCAGGCCGAGTCCAATCACTGCGACGCGGTCCCCAACGCCGATCTGCGCCGTGCGGACGCCATTCAAAGCGATACTACCGAGCGTTGCGAAGGCGGCGTGCTCAAAGCTGACGTCGTCCGGGATCTTTGTGACCAGATTCTTGCCGGTGACAATCGATTCACCGTGGCCGGTTCCTTCGCCGCCATAGGCGACGCGATCGCCGATCTCAAACTCCTTGACAGTCGAATGCTTTTCAGCGATATAGCCGCCGCCAGAGTATCCAATCACCGCGTACTCATCGTTGAGCTTCGCTTGGGTTTCGCGAATCGTGGGCAACGGACCAAACTGCTTCATGACGTCGAAAACCATCTTGACGCGCGACTGGCTAACCTGTGTGGCGATGCTGCCGGTATGAATCGACGCCGTCTCGGTGCCGCTCGAAATGAGGGAGGCTGCCGGACGTACGAGCACATGATGCGAAGGTGTGACGGGATCCGGAACCTCGTCGACAATAATCTGCTTCACACCTTTTCGGATGACTTGTTTCATGCTCCTCTTTTGCAATCCCTGCGGGAAACGAGGCTTGCGCCCCTGCCCGCTTATGTCTTAGCTATCGGCAGAATCGGCTTGTTTCCGCTGTAAGTTGCTGTGTGCTTGGGAATAAAGCCAGGAATGGGCGGCCTTCTTCATGATAGAGGATCGTTTGCAAAGGGAGCAATGAGAAGACTAGTAGTACTGGCAGGTTCCGCGGTACCACCGACGTCTTGAGCAGAGCCATGACTGGAGTTTTCATGTCCATTAAGAACTCATCGCGTCGGCGGGCGACTGAGGATCGATGCGGCTCGCCGCCCAGGCTTCCGGTTCGGTGAGGTACCAGGCCATCGTTTCGGGATGTCTTTGTGCCGCTCGGGCAGGGGTTCGAGGTTCACCGTGAATGTGGCGATCAGGACCCGGTCCTCAGAGTGGGCTGCGGACCCGGTGCAGGTCCGTCGGTCTCGATGTCGGTGATCATGTAGATCTCGTTGTTCACTGTTTCGCCAGCATCTGTTTCGCCCACTGGCGGTCCTGTTCTGACACGGCGGGATCTGTCAACCAGGCCTCCCACTCGGCGCGCATGGCGACCAGTTCGTTTTTCACTTTTTGCCCCACAGTGGATGTTGTGGCGGTTGAGTTCCTGACCTGTTCGCGATGACTTCTGATTGTTTCGGGTTCGAAACAAGTAGGTACGGCAACCATGAGATACGCCGCGGGATTCGACAGAGGCCTCTTGCGCAGCACCCGGCCACGCTCGTGTATGAAGTAAACGATCTCGTCCATAGTCGCATCCGTGGACTTCTGACGACAGTGGGCAACGAGCGAGCGCACCGTTGCGGCGTCCGGATCCACTCCGAATTCCCTCAAGGCGGCATCCACAGCAGCGGACCATGTATCCACTGGTGATAGCGGAACACCCACCGAGGGTGCAAACGGAATCACAGGTACAGGTTGGCCGGAGGGCCATACAAACTCGACTGCCCTGCCCTTCTTGACGATGTGTTGCAATCCGGCCACACGCTGACGCCGCAGGATCTCTGCCCTACTGAAGATTCGATACGTGCGTCCGACCCGCTCGGAGCTGTTCTCCCTTGCCACCACCTCAATGATCCGCTTGAAGACCAGCTTGGGAATCAACTGCCGCACCGACTTTTCATCCAACCGAACCAATTTCGCAAGGCGATCGTAGCCGAGCGAGAAGGTCCGGCTGTTTTCGGACTCAACGGTGAGATCGGCGGCTGCGTTCCAAACCGATTGATAGAAGCGTTCCTCGCCCATGGTCATGGACTCTTCCGCAACCTTGATGGCCCGCACACGCTTGGCCTCGTGCAGGACCCCGGTGGCGTCCACCCAAGGCGGATCCGGGGCGATCCAGCGCGTTGTGTATCCCGAGGGAGGCGTCACCGGATCTGCGGGGACATCCACTTCTGGAGGTTTTAGGGTGGGCGCTTGGACAACGAATTGTGGAACACCCACGGCAGGCGTTGGACCTCCCAGGACATCGTTCAATCCACGGAGCGCGGGTCCGCTGGCGAGTTCCCGCCAGTCGAGTGGCTCGATGTGTTTGGACTTCGCCCGCGATTTCGCGAGTGGGGGTGCTGCCTGCTTCTTTGATCCTGACGCCATGATTCAAGTATATGCCACGGTGGGTGTTTCGGGATCCGATGGAGATCACGGCCAAGGCCGCTGTCCTACTTGAGTGCTTCGATGATCTCGATGTCTCGCTTCAAGACGTCGGTGAGAAGTTCCGAGAGGCCGACGCCCTAGCGTGCAGCTCTGTCCGAGAAGTACTCCCAGACTCTTCTCTCAATGGATGCGGGCAAAAATACTGGTGCGTGCGTTGGGATACGATGACTGCCGCGTGTAGCTTTGCTGAAGTCAATCTCAGCTAGTATCTCTTCGTCGATAGGTTGGTTGGTCATTGGCTTTCCGTGTAGTACTGAATCTCTGTCGCCGTGGCGCGTCGAGCGGTAATGATTCGAGTCTAGACTAGACGGCCACCGGCCACCGGCCACCGGCCAAGGTAAGCTACCGACATCAATGCGCCTGTACTTACCAGTCCCACCGAAAACCAGCGTTCGTCGGATCACTTTGGGTCGTATCGGCAAGTGTAAGACTCCGGGGGTTGCCGAAGATCGTCGATGCAAGTTCGAAAGAGACACCGTGTTTTCGAAGTTTGACGCCGCCTTCGCATCGTCCCAGTCGAATCGGAACTCTTTTTCATCCACGCTTCCACAATCCTACACTCGCTATTCGACGATTGATCACCCGGTGCCCTTTAAGTCAAGCCTTAGCGACTTTGGGAGGCTTTACAAAGAAACCGGTGAGCAATGCGTCCGCAGCCACCTCATAATCTTCAAGGGCCTTCGATTTCGGATCATAGTCCTGAAGAAACTGACGGCTGCGCGCAGCCTTCACCACGGTCGTATCTGTCCGGATGTTCGGCAGCAGCGGAACCCGTAGTTCCTTCGACATCTCCTGCAGCGCCGCCATGACAGTGCCGGTCATCTGGAGGCGGTTGTTCACCATCACCGGCAGCATCCCAATCGACGCGATGCCTGTCTGCCGCTTGAAGAGCCGGTTCAGTTCATTGGCCGAGCTGATGCTGGCGCTGGCGCCTTGCACGCTCAAAGTCTCCATCGCCACCGGGATCAACACGTTCTTGGTGTAGAGCATCGCGCAGGTCTGAAAGAGATTGAGAGATGGTGCCACGTCGATCACCACCGCATCGTAGGGCTTGTCCACACCGCTGTCCCCGAAAGCCTGTTCAAAGTGTAATTCGCGCAGGGTCTGGCCGCTGATGATGTCCTCAGCAGCCTGCGTTTTGCGATCGCTACACAACACATCGAGGTTCTCGCGTGCAGGCACCACACACTCGCTAAACAGCACTTGACGTATCAAGAAGTCGTGCAGCGTGAACTCCGGCCGCAAACCCAGAATCGTGCCAACCGAACCCTGCGAGTCCGTATCGATCAACAGCGTGCGCATGCCTCTGTCGGAAAAACAACGGGCCAAGGTGACGGCGGTGGTCGTCTTGGCGACGCCTCCGCGCTGATTGCTGACAACAATTCGAATCATGTGCTGAAATCCTCCTGCGAAGGGGCGAGTTCCTGCCGGGCGGCTTCGAGATCGGCGGGGGTCCACCAACGGCGGACAGTGCCATCGCGAACCACTGGCGATGTCAACGCACCGGACTTTAGCTTGCGGAAGAAGCTCGCACGGCTCAAACCCAGCGCCTTCCAGGCGATAGCATCCGGAATCGTATTGCTAGGGCGGGGAACTCGTTGGTACGCCATATCAATACCGTCAGTATAGAGCAGAAAGTGGGATGGAAAACGTCTCATAATAGCACCCCGTCCCACCCTCCGTGGGTGTTCCGGTTACGCCTACGGCCTGCGGGAAAGCTCATAACTGAAAGATGACGTACACGCCCCCGATAGGGAACAATAGAAAGAGCAATGTGTGGGATCGCCGGATTCGCCGTCCAAAATGGCGCGGCTCGCGAGAGCCTGATTCACAGCATGTGCGATGCGATTGTGCATCGCGGGCCTGACGATGAGGGCGTTCACGTCGATGGGCCTGTCGCCATCGGCATGCGCCGCCTGAGCATCATCGATTTGTCCACCGGCCATCAACCGATTCCCAACGAAGACAACACAGTCTGGATCGTATTCAATGGCGAAATCTACAACTTTCAATCGCTGCGTCAGGAACTGATCGCCAAGGGCCATCGCTTTCGTACCAACAGCGATACGGAAACGATTCTGCATCTGTATGAGGAAGAGGGTCCACGGGGTGCGGAGAAGCTGCGCGGCATGTTCTGCTACGCCATCTGGGACACTCGCAAGCGTCAGATTTATATCGCGCGCGACCGCTTTGGCAAGAAGCCTCTTTACTACTCACACACCAAAGAAGGACTCTACTTTGGCAGTGAACTCAAGACTCTGCGAGTCCACGAGAACCTCGACTGGACCCTCGACAACGAGGCGCTGAAGCTCTACTTTCAGTTCCGCTACATCCCTGAGCCCTTCACGCCCTTCAAGAACGTAACCAAACTGCCCGCCGCGCACTGGATGCGTTACGATCTGGCCACCGGCAAACTGGAACAGCAACGCTACTGGAGGCTGCCTGCGCCATCCGAAGAGGATCCCTCGAAGTTCAACGAAGCCAAACTCTGCGAAGAGTTGAAGACACGCTTCGACGAAGCGGTGAGGATTAGAATGTTGGCGGATGTTCCGCTGGGAGCATTCTTGAGTGGCGGCATCGATTCCTCGTCCGTCGTCGCATCGATGGCTCTGCAATCCCAAGAGCCTGTGAAGACCTTCTCGATCGGCTTCGACATCCCGGAATACAACGAACTGCCCGCCGCAAAGCTGGTGGCGGAACAGTACAAGACCGAGCACCACGAAATTATTGTGCATCCGGATTCGATCCAGTTGGTAGAAAACCTGGTTCGCCATTTCGATGAGCCCTTCGGCGACTCGTCCGCCTTGCCCACGTATGCTGTCAGTGAGTTTGCACGGCAACATGTGAAGGTGGCTTTATCTGGAGACGGTGGCGATGAGTTGTTCGCCGGCTACGACAGCTTGGTCGATATCGAGAAGTTCAAGCGCTACGACGCCCTACCGGGCTTTGTACGCGGTATCCTTCGCGGCGCAGCCGACGCGATGCCCTATTCAGGACGCGGCAAGAACATGCTGCGCGTGATTGGCCAGCCCGACGGCCTGAGCCGCTATTTCGAGCACAATCTGGTTTCCTACTATGTGCGCGAACGCCTCTTGAAACCGGACTGGATGATGCCGGCCGATGCCGGCTTTCTGCAACGCATGTTCGCCGAACAATTGCTGGGCGAGGATGCCGATCTCTTCAGCCGCGCACTTTACTTCGAAGCACACGCCAAACTGACGGGCGATTTCCTGGTCAAAGTAGACCGGATGTCGATGGCCGCATCACTCGAAGTCCGGTGCCCCCTGCTCGATCATGAGTTGGCCGAGTGGGCGATGACGGTTCCCAAGCAGTTGAAGATTCATCAGGGCCGCACGAAGTATTTACTCGTACAGGCTCTCAAAGACCGCTTGCCTCCCAAGCTGCTGACACTTCCCAAGAAGGGATTCGGAGCACCGCTCACGGTTTGGTTCCGAACGTCGTTACGGGCATTCCTGCACGATCATCTGACCAGCAAAGAGTTTCTGGGGCGGGGAATGGTTTCAGAAGATTTCGTCCGCGAACTGCTCGCCGAACACGATAGCGGCCGCCGCGATCACTATCATCTACTCTGGACATTGCTCATGCTCGAACTCTGGTTCCGTGATTGGAAGCAGCCTTATCGTGTTCCACCACCTGCGCCGGTAACATCGAACTAAATGAAAAAACGGGGCGCTACAGAGATCGTCTTTCGCCTGAAGCAGGAACTGGGCAATTTCTCTACCTTCGTGCTCAAGCCTGGGCTTCCCACTTCAACGGATGTCCCTCGCCTGGATCTGCCGGATGCCGGCTGGCCGGCCCGCAAAGTGAAGGGCACCCCCTACGCCCAAGAGATCGAGGCCCTCGCCGAAGAGATCCTGGCTCACCGCGTGCCGCTCCTCGGTTTCGGACTCGTCGACCTCGGTCCCGCCATCGACTGGCGGCGTGACTACATCCACGGCAAAACCTCAGCGCCCGACTACTTCCGCTTCGTCAAATACCTGGACTTCAACGCCGTCGGCGATCACAAAATCATTTGGGAACTGAACCGCCATCAGCATTTGGTGTTACTCGCGCAAGCTACGGAGATCACGGGCAACGCCAAGTATCACGAGGAAATCGTCCGGCAGTTAGAATCGTGGCTGGAACAGAATCCCTACGAGCGCGGCATCAACTGGGCGAGCGCGCTTGAGGTCGCCTTCCGCGCGCTTTCCTGGATCTGGATCTTTCATATCGTCGGCAAGCGCTTCAGTGCCGAGTTCCGCCGCAAGTTCCTGATCGCCATCAACCAGCACGGCTGTTTCCTTGAACACAACCTTTCGGTCTACTTCTCGCCGAATACACATCTGCTTGGCGAGGCCCTCACCCTGCATGCGATCGGTGCGCTGTTCCCGCAGTTTCCCAAGGCCTCCAAATGGAAGGCGCTCGGCGGCGATTGGACGCGCAAACAGATGGATTTCCAGGTGCGTCCCGATGGTTCGCATTTCGAACAATCCAGTTACTACCAAGTCTACGCGACCGATATGTTTCTCTTCCATCTGTTGCTCGATCCCGATGTCTCGCTCGCCTACAAAGAGCGCCTGGGCAAGATGGTGGACTACGTGGATGCGCTATTGGGACCCCAGCGCCAGATCCCATTGTTCGGAGACGATGACGGTGGGCGTTTCTTTTCGCCCTACGGTAGGAAGAACGCCTACGGTAGAGCAACCCTGGCAACCGCCTCTGTATTATTGGAACGCGACTACGGATACGACGAGGCCGATCTTTACGAGCAGGGCGTCTGGTGGTTGAGTCCGCGATTGTTGCGAACGATGTCTCGCGAACGCCAACAGAAGCGCGGTCACGATCTGCAGTTTCCCGATGCCGGCGTGTCCACCGGCATCCGCAACGAAGCGTCACTGGTATTCAAGTGGGGCGGGTTCGGATATGGCGGGGCAGGGCACTCGCACGCCGATGTTTTGTCTCTGACGATCCGGCTGGGCGACGAGGAACTGCTGCTCGATCCGGGAACCTATACCTATGTGGCCTCCACGCAGGATCGCGACTGGTTCCGGTCGGTGTCCGCCCACAACACCGTGCGCGTGGACGGAGGCAACCAAGCGACGCCGGAGACGCCGTTTCGGTGGGGAAGCAAGCCCCAGGTGACTTCGGTGGACCCCTGGACGGCTGTGGCCACCTACGGAGGAATTTCACACCGCAGGCAGATCAATCTCTCGCGAGCGGGTCTGATTGTGGTGATCGACGAGATATCCGGGTTGTCCGTCGGTTCCTATGTCGAGCAGTTCTGGCATACGGGCGTTGAGGTGGCGATGGTGAGCCCGTCGTGCTTCGCGCTGGGCCGACGTGCGCGCCTCCATCTGCAACCGGGAACCTCCCGCGATTGGGAAATGGGCGGGGAGTTCGGTTGGAAGTCCCCGGGCTATGGTGTGAAGGAAGCCTCGCCTGTGGTCAGAGCCTCGAGGCGGGGTCCGCTGCCGATGAAGTTGATTGCGGTGATCGACCTGGATGGCAAATACGATGAATGGCCCGCCGATGCCTTGAGTGGTCTGTAATAGGCATATCCAGCACCGCCCGGTAAGAAAAACAAGTTTCAGAATCATCTGGTTCGTGAACCCTGCAAATCGTTTCTCCTGCGTTTTCAACACTTTTGGCCGCAGCCGCCACTCAACTGGTCTTGACAAACACCCTCAAATAAAACTGAGGTGAACGATGCAGCCCAAAAACTGCCTTTTCCTGTGCGCGTGGCTGGCGCTGACCGCCAACGCCCAGATTTCCAACGTCGGACTTCCATACACGACATCCACCCAAGCGGTGATTTCCTACCAGGCTCCCGATGCGGGCGCTTGCACGATCGAGGTGCGCGAGAAAGGCTCGAGCACACTCGTACACGATGTGAACCCCATCTTGTTTCCGGGATCGAACTCTGACCTGACCCGTACTTCATCGGTCGTGGTCGGCCAAAGGCGGATTCTAGTGGCCGGACTCCGTGTGGCCGAAGCGGCTGCCAACAGTTTCCGCCACTCAAGAGCGCTACAAGCGGACACGGAGCACGAATACACCATCGCCTGCGGTGCCTCCAACTATGCAGGTACGTTCCGCACGACCAATATCCCTTCTGGATTGGCCTACATGGAACCGGTGCCTGCGGATCCTGCCAAACCTGGCGAAACAGCATGGCCAGAAATCAAGTTCGGCGATCGCGAGCAAACGATCGTCGATCCGCAGACCGGCCTTCTCCTGCGCCGTATTTCAAAAGAAACTGACGTCCTACTTGAGCAAAACCGCAACTTCCAGCGAGTATCCGGCGACAACTGGACCGGGGCCTCATCGGTCCTCGGCGACGATGCCGCAGCAACAACCTACTCGGCGACCACCAGAGACTGGCTCTTTCTCGAAACGGGGTATTTCGACTTCTACGGTGGTACCCGCTCCGCCTATACCTCGCCCTACAACCAGATACGGCTACTCCTCAATGCCTGGTGCCAGGGTGGAGACTGTACAACCGCCACGGCAGCGGACCGTTCCATCGAGGTATGTCTCACTCTCGACGGAATCTCCTGTCACTCGGACCTATTGACGCAGGCGCTCGCCAACTGCGGTGTCTCTTGTACGGCGGCGACTCCCCACCGCTACTCGATCGGCGACACCTTAAGCCCCGCCAATGGTCTCCTGAAAGCCTGGTACCCCACCCGGAAACCAGGTTTCGACCATACGTCCGTCAACAAACGCTTCGGCGGAGTCAACCGCGATGGCGTCGGTGTGACCTGGGTCTATGGAAACTACTTCGACGCGGTCTGGCGCTCCGGATCCAAGATCAGGATCAACGGCACGCTGTATACCATCGCCAGCGTTGAGGACGAAAAACACTTGACGCTCGCGAGCGCTCCGGTGGGAATCGAGAACATCGCGCCATTTGAGGCCAATAACTTCGGTCTACTGATTCGCAAAGCGACGCCATCGCCTACTCCCATCGTCCTGCAACACGCATCGCTCACGGTCGTCAACCATGCCGGACCCGGCTATTGGGACGCCGCGGGCCCAATCGAAACGTACACAAATTGTTCCCACCAACTCGTCCCGGGCCCAGGTGGCGAACTCGGCTGGCACTGCCACATCGCGGGCACCCTCAACTGGATTGGACAGGATACCGGCACGGTGACCTATATCGGCATACCGACCATCTCGGGACGGGCTGGCGTGGATGGTTGGCCTCAAATCTACTGCGCGCCATTCTGGGACAAGAACCAAGGCAATGACATCCTATGCGCCACCACCGACGCCACCGGTGACTCCTTGCTAATCCGCGCCCGTTACTTCGGCAACAACAACTCGATCGACACCGGCTCACAGGGGTTCTACTCAAGCCTGAAGGAATGCGGTACGTTTCCCCAACCCTGCTGGGAATTCACCAACCTCACTCCACCATCGCAGAACAGGTCGCTACGACAGCTTGTTGCCCAGTTTCATCCCGACTTTGTCAACTTTCCCAATACTGGATTCAAACTCAAGGGACCGATCGGGAGCTCGAGCCGCCTCTTGTTTGTCGCCGGAAGGGACGACGCCAGCAACGACAACCTGAGCTTCATGGCAATGTTCAATACCATCACCGGCAACATCGACTCCGCAGGGCCATCCTGGAAGTACTGGCCCGTACGTTGGTCCGTTGTGCATGGTGCGCAGGATATCGGCGACCCGGACTGGGCTCTCTGGGCACTAACTTATTTTCGCGGTCCTTTTACCGGTTCAGACGCGTACGCAGGCAATGGACCGTATTACTCGAGAGCAGCCAGCGGACCGATCAGCACGACCGGTGAAGCTTGTCCCAGCCGGCCCCCGGGATCACCAATTGCCGCCACGGAATGGCCCACTGGCAACGACTGCCTGACCATCACAGTGGACGGCGAACCAGGAGACCCCACGCCTAAGTTCACGAACAATGGCACGGTCACGGTGAATGGCAATGTGGTAACCGTCACCGGCGGAGACTTTCCACAAAGTGTGCCGACCGGATCCAAGATGAAAATAGCGGGTGCATATTATGTTTTCACCCGAACCACTGCGTCTACGGGTGCCCTCTCGCCGCAACCGACCGTTGCCATCGTCAATAGCGCCTATCAACTGTTTCACGAAGAAGTGGACAATCCGAAAACCGGTACCGCCCGTCGAGACTTCGCCTATCTGCAGGATGCTGAGGTACAGGATGTCTTCTGCGCAGAGAACGAGCCGAACTACGGCGGCACCAATGGTTGTAGCTACTTCTTCCGCACCGAATATTTCCGGCTGCTGATCAAAAACGGCAACACGTGGATCGTCGAGCGGGGATACAGCAAGCGCGGCACGCGGCAGGAGTTCTTTGCCGTGAATGCGAATGCCCTACTCGTGATGATTCCGCCCTCTTGCGATATGAAGACATATCCCTGCGCCGGAAGCGGTGCCTACTGGAACACGAGCATCGATCCGCTGGGAATGAACCAAAACAATGGCATCCTCGTCGATACCGGAAGTAATGGTGCTGGCCACGCTGTATTGAGGCCAATCGGAGAGGTGGCTGCCGTGGCACAGTCCAACTGTCCGGTTGTCGACGGTCTCGGTTACTCCTGTTACAACGCCAGAGTCGGCGACACCATGGAACAGACAGTTCGTGCAACCACTAACATTGTATTCAGCGGACAACCGGCCTTTCATGGCAAACTCGGCCATAATGTTCCCAACCCGGTCGATAGTCACCCGAGCTTGGCCGGCCTGCAGCATCCGATGTTCTCCAATCCTGGAACGGTCCGGCGCTGGTTTGTCGACGGTCGCCCGTTTCTTGGCGGCGCGGACGTGTCGGGCAGTGCCGGAAGCCCCGCGACCCAGGTGACCGGCACGCTTTACAAGTTCACATCCGCACAGGTTTCGCGCATGCGCCGCAAGATCTTACCGACTATGGCGTTCTGCGGCTCGAATCCCCTGGTGGACATCAGTGGACCCAATAGCCTGATCGACGGCGGTTCCAACGACGCCTACCGCTACTGTGTGGCGGGCCAGAACGGTGAATGCCGCGGGAATTCCCAGACAGGCGACATCTACTTCAATTGTCCGTTTCTGAGTGCCAGGTATTGCAAAACCGGCTCGATTGGCGTTCAGGAATCGGAGGTGCGGGATGTCTGTATCGGTGACCACGCGTCGATGACCATGAGCCTGATGCAAGCCGGATACGAGAAGCCCAATATGAGCGGGTTACACTTGCGCCCGCTTACCAAGGGCCTGAATCAACATCACTTTGTCGATGTCTTCTGGAACGTCAAGACGACGCCTGACGGCAAATGGATGATGTTCCGGGCACTCTGGGCCGACAACTATGCGCATCAGACCTTGATCGCGAAACTGCCTCCGTTCCAGCAACATGACGGGATAAACCGGGCGGACTACATTCCGGTTGAGGTAAACATCCAAGCGGCTGCCGACGCCAGTGAGACCCATGCCGTCGTAGAGTTCGGCTACGGCAAGAGTCTCCGTTGCACGAGCAGGGACGAGAAGTGCATCAAAGCCGCCGGTGTGGACGAGTTCTCGTTCGAGCATGAGAATCCCCCAGGAGTCGCTTGTGCTTCGGGGTGCAAGATCGTCGTGCCCGGACTTCCGCAACATGTCCTTTACTACCGCGTTGTAAGACAAAAAGCGGGTAGTGTCCGAAGCACCGAAGGGCAGATGCAAGTCACGGCGTTGCCCTAACGGCCTGACAGACGGGCGGTCCTCTGCAGCGAGGATCGCCCGTTCGATACTGCTAGCCTATACTCAAGGTATCGCCATATGATCAAGCACTTGGCACGATTCGTACTGGCAGCTGCCTGCCTTTCTTTGCCATTGTTGGCGCAGCTTCAGTTAACCATTCCCGAGCAAAACGCCATAGCAACCCAGGCGGTGGTGTCCTATGTTTCCCCCGACAGCCGTTCCTGTCGGCTGGAGTTGAGCGAATCGCCCCGCTACCTACCGCCCGTCGACGATGTGAATCCCCTGGTATTTGCCAATGCCGATCTCGATCTGGAAAGATCGACAACCATTGACGTGCAGCGTCGCCGTACCGTCGTTTTGGGCCTCCGCGCCGCCGAAACCGGTCGCGACGGAAAGCGCTATTCCCGGGCTCTACAAACCAATACAAAATATTACCTCAGAGTGACCTGCGCTTCGCAGGTTCAGACCGGAACTTTTGTAACCACAACCATTCCCCTTGGCATGACTTATAACGAGCCGCTGCCGGTCGATCCAAAGAAACCGGGTGAGTACGCTTGGCCAAGTGTGAATTGGAATGACCGCTCGCAGAGAATCATTGACCCGAAAAGCGGTCTTCAGATCCGACGTTTGACCGTTCCTTCGGACATCACGAACGCCGCTGGCACGAGTGCCTTTCGCTCAGGGCGCGACCGATCCGGCGAGTGGCTCGATCCGGATGCGGTCTCCGCCAACGATACCCGCAGCGCCTCAACCACAGGAACCGGTTGGCTGTTCCTCGATGCCGCCCTTTCGCTTTACAATGGCGGTACGCACGATTTCGGCGGTGGATCCCTCGAAACGTTTGCGGTACAACTCAACGCCTGGTGCGACAATTGCGCCGCTCTATCCACCGATGCCAGGACGCTCGAGACGTGCCTTTCTTATGACGGGCTAGCCTGCGCTTCCAAGGTACTCAACGCCACCGTCGAATCCTGCACCGCGGACTGTACCGGTGCCCGTTACCGCATGGAAATCGGCACCGGTGGACCCTCGGTTTCTACAGCGTGGGGTCTTGAAAAAGGCGACTTGACCGACCTTCACCGCCGCACCGGGCAAGCCACGCGCCAGGGCAATCGGATCGTTCGCACCGGCGGCAACGTCTTCAACCTGAATTGGAGCCCGGGCTCTGTCTTGGTGTTTAACAATCGTTCCTACACTATCGGGAAGGTACTCAGCGAGGAACGGCTTCTGCTTGAAGGCGCACAGGATGACGGTGCGCAAGAAACGGGGGCCTTCACTGGCTCAAACTTCGGTGTTCTCGTGCGAAAAAAGAGTTCCAATGCGGCGAGAGTTCAGCTGCAGTACGGAAGCTCTTCCCACGTCATTGGAAGTTCTCCGGATTGGGACGCCGGCGGTGACGGTGTCGGCTTCACGCAGTGTTCCCCGATTGCGGTCGCCGGTGCCAATGGAGAACCAGGATGGCATTGCCTGGTCGGTGGCATGCTCTATTGGATCGGTGCCGAAAGCGGCGACACGAACCGCCTCGGAAGAACCTACATGCCAAGCCGTGCGGGCGTGGACGGTTGGGGACTCAATCCGGGTGGCGCCTTCTGCAGTTCCAACAATGGCGGAGGCCCGCTTTGGGATCGGTTTGACCCGAATTCCTTCTTTTGTGGCCAGATCGATTCCACCGGTGGCATCAGCATCGTCAAAGCGGGCTATCGTGGAACCAACACGGACATTGGATCTCAGGATCTGTATTCCAAACTCCTCGAGTGCGGCCCTTCTCAACCGGAACCTTGCTGGGTGTTCGAAAACATCACTCCTTTGAGCCGGGGCAAGAGTCTCAGCCAGCAGTTGCGGTCGCGCTTCCCCGCGGAGTTCGATCTGCTTCGCGCCACGGTTGTCAATCTCGTCGGATTTCAGGGCAAAATGCTCATGTTCATGGCCCGTTCCGGCAATGCGAATAACGACACGCTGGGTATCATGGGCACCTTTGACACGCAGAAGAATGAGATCGCCGGTGCCGTGCCTTCCTGGAAGTTCTGGCCGTTGCGTTGGTCGGTGCTTCATGGACCGGAATCTGTGGACGACCCAGAATGGATGAACGTCCCCGCAACCTACTTCCGAGGTTCGCTCTCTGGCGATGACATCCTTACCGGCAACGGCCCCTATATGTCTCGTGTCACCAGTGGACCCATCCCCGGTTCCGCTGCGGCGTGTCCATCGCGGCCGGCCAATTCACCGATTCCACCGCATGAATGGCCTGATGGCGACGTTTGTACCGAAATCACGGTGGATGGCGAACCCGGCGATCCCTCGCCAGCGGTGTATCGCGCCGGTACCATCGCTTCTGGCACGGGAGGTTCCATCTTGGGAACCGCGGTCAATTGGTTGCCTAGTTATCACAATGCCCAGCTTTTCGCCGACGGGCGCTGGTATCGGTTCGAGTTCATGACCGCCAGTACGGGGCGGATCACGCCGGAACCAACAACTCCGCTGCGCAACGCCTCCTATGCGATCTATCTCGAACCGGTCAATAATTCCAGGACCGCAAACCCCTTGCATGCCTATCTCCAGGATGCGGAAGTTCGCGATATCTTCTGCGTAACCGCGGATGGAAGTTGCCGTTTCCTGTTTTTGTCGAATGAGGTGGTGCGCCTGATCCGGAAGGACGGCAACAAGTGGACGCTCCAACGCGGCTATAGAGTTTTGCCAGAGGGTTCGGGTGCTCATGCAATGCTTCCGTCACCCGCCAATTCCGTATTGGTGGTGCTTCCGGGTGGTTGCCAGTTGGGCCCGCTGTATCCGTGCGGTGCCGCCTCCGTCACTTGGAACTCGGTGCAGGATCCCGGTGGCCGGAACGAGGGGGGAACGACTTTGGTCGTCGATCGCAAGATCAACGGCAGCGGCCACGGCACTATCGGTGCAGGTGCCTTCATCGCCGCCATTGGGGACAACTGTCCGCAGATCGACGGCCAACAAGATGCTTGTTATGTCATCCGTCCCGGTGAGACATTTGCGGACCGCTTTCCCGCCGATAGTTTTCAGGTTTCCAACAATCCCACTTTTGAGGGCCGCGTGGGAATCGGTTCGCCCAATGAGGTGGACAGCCACCCCAGCGCCCGACAGGATCGCGAGGCGGCCGCACCGGAGGACCGGGTTTGGTTTGGCGATGCGCGTCCCTTTCTTGGAAGCTCGTTCAACACAGCCCGGGCCGGAGATGCCGCCGTTGAGTTGGAGGATGGCCTCTGGAAGTTCCGCGCAAATCAACTGCAGCGGCTTCGACCCAAGTACATGCCGACCTTGGCATCGTGTGGCTCGAATCCTCTGCTGAACATCAGCGGGCCCGCCTCCAGAATCACGCCGCCATCCAAGGGCGGTGCCTACACTTACTGTCTCAGTGCCAAGCCTGGAGAATGTCGCGAGGGTTCCGAGACCGGGGAGCTTTTTGTGAGTTGCCCTTACATCAGTCGGCCTTATTGCGAGTATGCCGGCGTGGGAACTCCCGGCACAGAAAAACGCGACATTTGTGTGATGGACAACGGCGCCTATGCCGGCGGTATCACCCAGATTCGCCACACGGAGCCCGATGTCGACGGCGCAGGGGGACGCCTCATCACCCATGGATTATCCCTCTATCGATGGAACGATTTGTTTTGGAACGTCAAAACCACTCCCGATGGAAAGTGGTTGATGTTCCGCACGCAGTGGGTCAACGGTAAGCGGGGAGAGGCTTTTCTTGCGAAGTTACCCCCGTTTCCCCCAATCGACGATCGGAAGCGAAACCGGTTTCAGATGCTGGAAATTCAGGTTCCGGCTGGCCGTGATTCGGTGGCCGTGGAGTTCGGTTACAATCTGGCGTTCGAGTGCACCTCGAGACGCGAATCCTGTGTGGTGGGTTCGCCTTCAGCGGAGCCGTTTTCCTACTCTTCGACGGATGATTGGACCCGCGCCCCTTGCAAGGATGGCTGCGCTCTTCAGTTGCCAGCGATTCCACAGCGGGTGTTGTATTACCGGATGAAGTATTTTGACGCCGATGGGAAACCCGTTGGCGAGAGTGCCGCCACAGCCGTGGCAGTTCCGTAAAAAGCCTATTCCGGAAGATACAACGCCGAACTGTCCGAGGGCCGCGCATGCAAATACCGGCCTGTCGTCGCGATCGACGAATGTCCCAGTGTTGCTTGCACCAGATGGAGTGGCGCTTGACGATCGAGCGCATGACTTGCATGGGCGTGCCTCATCCAATGCGGGGAGACGCGGCTTTTCATCCCGGCCTTCGCCGCTGCCGCATAGACAATGCGCCGCACTTGAGAAGCGTCCAGCGAACGTCCTGTCTTTGGATTCGCAAACACACTCCCCGTCGCGCCGTTCGGAAGCAATGCCAGTAGTTGAATCCACATCGATTCGGGCAGAAGGATGCTGCGCGTCTTTCCACCCTTACCGAAAACCGTGATCTGCCCCCCTTGCCCGGACTTCCGCGCCTGTAGGTGGGGCCACTCCAAACCGCAAAGTTCCGCGACCCGCATCCCGGATGCATAGAGCAACCGGATCATCACTCGGTCCCGGCCGGGATGCGCGGCCTCAATCACTCGCCGGGTCTCGTCCTCACTCAGGATTCGTTGCGCCAAGCCGTCCCGGTTCGGCTGCGTCTTCACCGCAACCGCCGGGTTCAGCCGAAGGTATCCGGTCTCGTGGGCGAAGGTGAATAGCGACTTGACCGCCGTGATGGCGCGATTGCGGCTGGCAGGCGACAACTGCGGCATGCCGTGGTGGATCCACATCTGCAAATCCGTGAGTGTGACTTCGGACAACGACTTTCGCACCGACAACAGAAAACGCGCCAGCTCAGACCCGTAGGCCCGCCGGGTGTGAGCGCTGGTCTTGGTGGACAACCATAGATCCACCAGCGAGGCGTCGTGCGAAATCACTTCCAGTTGCTTAAGGGGGGCCGGCACCATCTCTAGAAGGCTAGCACGATATGTTTCATTATCGTGCACGACGGACCCATGTGGTACGCTCGTTTCGGAACGCATTCTATGCCCGCCAAACCCGCCTACTGCCGAAATCTCCCTCAGGGGATCTCTGTTCTCAAGAACTTACGGACCGAATGGGTCGGCCGCAAAGAACTCGAAGATGCACTCGAACTTTCGAAGACCGTCTCCTGGCGGTTGATGCGCCAATGCGGCGGAGTGGTCGGACCAGGTGCCGCCCTAATCTGCCGTCGCGAAGATCTCATCTATCGACTGGAACACCTGTTGCAGGATGGAGGTAAGGTACAGTTCGAAGTGGAACGCCGCGAGCGCCTGGCTGAATACCTCGATGAGATCCGCCCCGAGGTGGTGGCGGTCCGCACCAAAGTGATTCCGGACCGCAAGGCTGCGGGACTCGTCGCGACCAGACTCACCTCGCTTCCAGAAGGCGTGACACTGACGCGTGACAAACTCGAAATCCAGTTTGCGAATCCGGAGGAGTTTCTAAGCCGGATCGGTGCGATGATTTACGCCCTGAACAACGACTACCAGTCGATTGTGAAGTTCATCCTGAACGGCTAGATGAAGCAGCCACCGTGGGTGTTTCCGTTACTCCCTGGGCTCTCCATCCACGCCTCTGGACACACGAAAAAGGCGGTGGCAACAGCGGCCAAAGCCTTTCCTGCGTCCGTGTGCGTATTCTCTTCCATTGCGATCACGATTCTCTTCTGATCGCGATCAAGAT
>CAZCPL010000006.1:0-300 GCA_964500255.1 uncultured Solibacteraceae bacterium
CCCTCAACCGCCAAGCTGTGGAACTTGCCATCAAAGCCGCGCTCGCGCTGCACTGCACCGTCAGTGAGTTGTCGGTTTTCGCGCGCAAAAACTACTTCTATCCCGATCTCCCCAAGGGCTACCAGATCTCGCAATACGATAAGCCGCTTGCCGAGCACGGCTACGTGGACATCAACGTCGACGGCGTGAAGAAGCGCATCGGCATCACCCGTATCCATATGGAAGACGACGCTGGCAAGAGCATCCACGACGGCTTCAAAGACTCTGAAAAGTACAGCTATGTCGATCTCAACCGCACCG
>CAZCPL010000006.1:310-4921 GCA_964500255.1 uncultured Solibacteraceae bacterium
GGTATATCGAGATTTCCGACTGCGATATGGAAAAGGGCAACCTCCGCTGCGACGTCAATGTCTCGGTCATGCCCAAGGGTGCCGATAAATTCGGAACTAAAGCCGAGGTCAAAAACGTTAACTCCTTTCGCTTTCTCAAACTTGCGGCGGACTACGAAATCGCCCGCCAAATCGCCGTTGTCGACGGCGGCGGACGCATCGTGCAGGAATCCCGCCTCTTCAGCCCCAACACTGGCGAGACCGCCTCTATGCGCACCAAAGAGGATGCCCATGACTACCGCTACTTCCCCGAACCCGACCTCGTCCCGCTGCACATCGGCGCAGCCTGGCGCGAACGCGTCCACGCCACCATGCCGGAACTCCCTGCTGACAAACGTGCGCGCTTCATCGAACAATACGGCTTGCGCGAGTACGACTCGCAAGTGCTCTCATCCACCAAAGAACTTGCCCACTACTTCGAACAAGTCGTCGAAGTGAGCGGCGACGGACGCATGTCCGCCAACTGGGTGCAGGGCGAGATCTCGGCGCTGCTCAAAGATGCCGACAAAGAGATCACCGAATGCCCCATCACTGCCGCGAATCTTGGCGACTTATTGAAACTCATCGCTAGCGGTGAACTCAGCGGCAAGCTCGGCAAAGATGTCTTTGCCAAGATGGTGGAAACCGGTGACACTGCCCGTGTCATCGTCGATCGCGAGGGCCTGAAGCAGATCTCCGACACCGGAGCGCTCGACAAGATTCTCGATGAAGTGATCGCCGCCAATCCCAAGCAGGTGGAACAGTACAAAGGTGGCAAAACCACCGTCATCGGATTCCTCGTCGGCCAAGTCATGAAGGCGTCGAAAGGCCAGGCGAATCCCGGGGCTGTCAACGAGATGCTCAAGGCCAAGCTGGACTAGAAGCTGAGCCGTAACCCCATCTGCACCGCCCGAGCGGCCCCGGCGCTTAGGACAGATCCAAAGTCAGCGCCAAGCACGTGACCGGGCGGTTCAAGTTCACTGATGGAAGCACTGATGTACTACATCTGAGCCTAGGCGCGGCCCAGCTAAAATGGACCAGACTGTCCCGCAAATACGCTTGATCGTTTAGGACCTCCCAATCTATTTCGAAAGGCTTCACTACTATGGCGGCAGAATTCGATCGGGCATTCTCTTTTCGCGGGTGGGACAAAGCGGCGTCACCCAAATGGCAGATGGTTCCCATTGACGGAGACCGCTTCCTGTATCTTCACGACGGTGCCGGGCTCACCGTTACCAGCAACAACCTTCCCGTTGTCACTGTAACCGAGATTCTCGCCAGAGAAATTCCTGCAAGTTGGGACAAACGCCCTGCCAAGGCGGGCGACCGGTTCTTCAAATTACACGGCGTAACCAAGGGCAACGCCAGGATTCAAGCAAAGAACGCGGGCGGTGCGCTCGTCACCGAGGTTGAAGTCGACACCAAGCCACTGATCACCAAAAACATTACCTTTTACTTCGTGAAAGACTCCGCGGTTCCCGCCCATTCCACCCGCCGTGCGCCTGCCGAAGCAGGCGAGTGGATCCGCGTGATCAACTACATCTATCAACAATGCAACTTCAAACTCGTCGCCTCTCCGGCCACCCGTAAGACCATTCCGGGAAATCTCGGAACCGCAATTGAGTTTAGTGACGGATTGACTGACGATTGGGCCACTCTTCGGGCCCATCGCGACCCAGGTGCCGACGCTACCGTCTTTCAAGTGTGGGAATATGAGCAGGATGGTACCCCCGCTACTGACAACGCCAACGGCGGTACGTTGGCGAACGAAAAAATGTCAGTCGTTGAGGATAATGCTTCTGCGATACATCCGCATACGGTGGGTCATGAATTGGGCCACGCCTTTGGGCTCCCGGACTTGAGCACCAACGCGACCCGTCATCACCTGATGTGGGGAGCCGGTCGCACCGGTCAACACATGGACAAGTCCGAAATCAACACGATCAATCCCTAGAAAGGCGGAATCCTGCATGATAAACTTGGCGATGACACTGCTCGTTGCTAGCGGCGTGGCCTTTGATCAGCGCTTGGATCAAGCTCTGGGGCTGCTCGGCAAAGGCGATCCGTCCGCAGCCGGGCATTTGATCGCAATCGGCCTCCCGGCGGCGCACAGCATTGAGGGATATCTCCGCGATCCCAAAGTCGAAGTGCGGAGAGCCGCGGTTCTTGCCCTGGAAGGAATCGGAGGTGCCGAAAGCTGCAGTCTGCTGGCCGCTCCTCTCGCCGATCTTTCGCTGGAAATCCGTGGGCGGGCGGCGTTGGCAATCTATCGCCGGTGCCCACGCGCGAACCTACCGTGTCCCCAACTGATCGAAGGTCTGCACATGCCCGATCCGTCAGCTGCGGCGATCCTACTCGGTGGCTACTGCCATGAGGCAAAGGGCATCCTGCAAAAGCCTCTGACAGGAAACCTGAAACTCGAAGCCTATGGGCCGCTGGTTCGGGGCGGGCTGGTGGCAAGTGTCTCGCTTCTCCGGTTGGGCGATCGATCTCAGACCGGGATTCTGGCGAACGCGGTGAAGAGTCAGTCACTCGCCGAAACGGAATTCATCCTGCAGGTGTTGCCCGACATCGCAAACCCCCGCCTTGCCATGCCCATGCTCGACGATCTTCGCGAGACCGGCTTCGCCTCAAACTCTCCGGCAGGCGCCAAGCAACCTCGCCGCATCTGCGACATCGCCGCTGATCTTTTGGCAGATCGCGTGGAAGTCAAGCTCCCCTTCGATCGCAAGCCGTTCGGACGCTATACGGCGCAGCAACTCCAGTTGGCGAAGGCTGCCATCGCAAAGAAATTGCCCCCTGTGTGAAAACACGGAACTACCCTGACCCAACCGCCGCTACCGCCGCTTTGCCTTGATCACAATCGGAGTTCCATAAAACTCGAATTCCTTGCGCAACCGATTGATCAGGAACCGCTGGTAGGAGAAGTGCAGATCCGCACCCTTATCCGTGAAGATCGTAAACGTCGGAGGCCGTATCCCCGTCTGCGTGATGTAGAAAATCTTCAGATTCTCGTCAAAGTTGATCTTCTCAATAAATCTGTTCAATCCACCCGTCGTCACGCGCTTCGCCGCGCTCTCATACGACTTGCGGACCATCGTCAGAATCGCCTTCACCCCGCGCCCCGTCAGCGCCGAAACGTGCGCAATCGGAGCATAATCCAAAAACTTCAACTCATCGCGGATCTGCTCAGTGAACATTTTTTTCTGCTTCTCGGAAGCCACGTCCCACTTGTTCACCACCAGCACCACCGCGCGGCCCTCTTCATGCGCGTAACCGGCAATCGTCGCATCCGCGCCCAGCACGCCCTCGGTCGCATCCAAAACCACCAGGCAGACATTCGACATCCGGATATTGCGGCGCGCCATCACGACGCTCAACTTCTCCGGCATCTCCGTCGTCTTCCCCTTGCGCCGGATTCCCGCCGTGTCGATGAACGTGTATGGCACGCCCTTTATGTCCACGGTCTCGTCCACCGAATCGCGAGTTGTGCCCGCCACCGGCGAAACGATCGCTCGATCCTGCCCCGTCAGCGAATTCAGCAGGGTGCTCTTTCCAACATTCGGGCGCCCAATGATCGCCACCCGAATCCCAGGCTCCACTTCCGCAACCGGTGCCGCTTCGGGATCCTCTTCCGGAACAGGAAACTCGCGCGTAATGTGATCCAACAAGTCCGTCATACCCAACCGGTGCTCGGCCGAAATCGGAAAGACATTCTTGAATCCCAACGAATGGAACTCATGCACCAAACCGGATCGCACCTCGGCGTCGATCTTGTTCACCACCAGCGAAACCGGCTTGCCCAGCTTGCGCAGCATCTTCGACAAATCATAGTCCGCCGAACTCAACTCCGAACGGCCATCGATCAAAAAAATGATCTCCTGCGCGTCATCGAGCGCAGTCTTCGCCTGCCGCAGGATCTCGCGCGGAATCAATTCGGCGTCATTCGGAATGATGCCGCCCGTGTCGATCAGTGTGAATGGTCGCCCGCTATAGTTGCATTCGCCGCGAATCCGGTCGCGCGTAATGCCCGGCTCATCGCCGACAATCGACCGGCGCTGTCCGTGGATGGCGTTAAACAAAGTGGACTTGCCGACGTTCGGACGCCCGACAATGACGACCGTGGGTGCTGTACTCATGAGAAAAGGTCTACACTACTATCTTCGTCGATCTGGCGCACCTTTGCCGCTTTTTGTCACTCCGTTGTTTCGACAAGACGCGAAGCGGTAGACTGTCTCAACGGGCCTCATGCTTCCTACCGCATTCGCAAAAACGCTCCATGAGGTGGAAAACGCCCGATCCACGGGCACTCTCCTCCGCCTGGGAATCGGTTTGCTCACGCTTTCCGGCCTCGCCTATTGGGCCTTGCTGATCCCCGTTTCGATCTATGAAACCACCGGCGACGCACGGCTCGAAATCGACACAGCCACTTCGATACTGCAAGCTCCGATGACAGGACGCGTCGTCTTTGCGAACCTCGCCGTCGGACAGAAAGTGAAAGCCGGAGATCTCCTCGTGCGCCTCGACGCCGTTTCCGAAGAACTGCAGGCCAACGTCGAACAAACCCGCGCCATAGCTTTGCAGCCCGAGATC
>CAZCPL010000006.1:4931-6932 GCA_964500255.1 uncultured Solibacteraceae bacterium
CCGCGCACTCGGTGACCAGATCGTAGCCGAAACATCGGCGGGCGAAACTGAGAGAAAGGCATCCGAAGCCGCCGTGGAAGAGGCTCGCACGAAAGTGCGTGAGGCCGAGGCCCCGCTCGAACACGCAAAACGAGAACGCTCGCGCTACGAACAGATGTACAAAGGCGGACTCGGATCCGAGCAGGACTTTCAACGCGCCGCGGTCGAGGTTGTCCGCAACGAAAGCGCGGTCGCCACCGCTCGTTCCGCCATCTTGCGAATCGAATCCGAACAGAGCACCCGCAATCGCCAGCGCGACGCCCGCATCGCTGAAATCCGAACTGGCATCGCAAAGCTCGAAGGCGAACGAGTGAACGCCGGTGCCACCCTGCGACGCGCCTCCCACGATGTCGGACGCCGCGTCATCCGCGCTCCCATCGACGGCATCGTCGGCGAGGCCAGCGTCCTCAGGCCCGGCGGTGTGCTCACCGAGGGTGCGCGAGTCGCGTCAATTATTCCCGCCGGCAAACTTCACATCGTCGCCAACTTTCCACCCAAGGCCGCCTACGGACGCCTCACTGCGGGATCGCCCGCTAAGCTTCGATTGAAAGGATTTCCGTGGACGGAGTTCGGCGTCGTCCAAGCCGTCGTTTCCAACGTCGCCGCCGAAGACCGTGAAGGCCTCACTCGCGTTGAACTCGCGCTGCGGGGAATCCAACCAGAACGCATCGTCCTCAAGCACGGCATGCCCGGAGAGCTCGAAGTCCAAATCGAAAGTGTGCCGCCCTACAAACTCGTGCTGCGTACCGCGGGCCAATGGCTAACATCTTCGGGACCGGCCAACTGACGCATGGCCTCGATCCGATCCAGACGGCGATTGTTTGTTCCAGAGGTCATCCAAACCTCCCAGATGGATTGCGGCCCTGCATCGCTGAAAGCCCTGCTGGGCGGCTTCGGAGTCCACGTCTCTTACGGACGCTTGCGTGAAGCTTGCCGCACCGATGTCGATGGAACCTCCATCGACACCATCGAGGTGATCGCCGGCCAACTCGGGCTCGAAGCCGAGCAGATCATGATTCCTGCCGATCATTCGATTCTGCCCGAGGCCAAGGCGCTACCCTGCCTCGCGGTCGTCAAGCTCGAAGGCGGAGGGAATCACTTCGTCGTCGTCTGGCGCAGGCATGGTGCCCTGCTACAGATCATGGATCCGGCACGCGGTCGGCGTTGGGTTTCCGGCAAGCGCTTTCTCGACGATCTGTACAAGCATCGACAAAAGGTTCCGGCAGAAGCATGGGAAGAGTGGGCGCGCGGCGAAGGCTTGGCCCAGGGTCCCCTGCAAGCTCGTATCCGAAAGCTTGGACTGGCTCCCGAGCCTCTCGTCAAACAGGCCCTGGGCGTTTCCGGATGGAAAGGCCTCGCAGTCCTCGACGCAGCCGTTCATCTCGCGCAAACTCTCGGCGAGAAATCGCTGGTCGCCCTGGTAGACAAGCCTGAACTGATCCCCGATGAATTCTGGCGCGTTCGCGACGCCAACGACGGAGAACTTTTCTTTTACGGAGCGGTCTTGCTGCGATGCCATGGTGTTCGCACGGTGGACACAGCGGAGTTGCCGCAGGAATTGCGAGCGGCACTGACCGAAAAGCCTTTGCGTCCTGCGGCGTTCGCTTGGAACCTCATTCTCGAGGACGGCTGGGGATTGCCTGTCGCGGCAGTTGTCGCTGCGCTTGTCGCTGCGGCCGTCGTATTGCTGGAAGCTCTGTTTCTGCGAGCACTTTTGAACCTGCCGCCGCATCTTCCGCGCATAGGCGATCGAGCCGCGGCAGTCGGCGCAATCTGTTTGTTCCTGCTCGCCGCGATGTTCGTCGAATGGGCCATGGAAGAGCTCAGCCGCGCTCTCGGCCGACGCATCGAACAGCGTCTGCGGATGCTCTTTTATTACAAGCTGCCGCGCCTCGGAGACCGTTACTTTCAGAGCCGCCTGATTTCCGACATGGCCCAGCGTGTCCATTTCTCTAACATTCT
>CAZCPL010000006.1:6942-47155 GCA_964500255.1 uncultured Solibacteraceae bacterium
CTCCGACTTTCATCAGTTGTCTCCGCGTGATCGGATCCCTTGTCGCGACGGTCGCAGGCATCGTCTGGTTGTTTCCCGGCTCGACGCTTCCTGCGATCGCATGCGCGCTGGTCGCGGTCGGCGTCCCCACGCTCGGCCAATCGGTATTGCGAGAGCGCGACCAGCGATTCCGCGAGTACGGTGGCGCGCTCACTCGCTTCTATCTCGATGCCCTCCTGGGTATCGTTCCGGTAAGGGCGCACGGAGCCGCCCCGGCGATGCGCTATGCACAAACCTTGCAACTGACCAACTGGACGCGAGCCGGCCTGCGCAGCCAGACCGCCGCCGTGTTCGTCTCCGTTTTGCAGTTCGCTCTGATTCAAGCGCTCTGCGCCTGGCTGGTTTGGCGCGCCATGTCCGGAGGCCTCGACGGAAATCCCGCGGCGCTGCCGCTGCTGATCTATTGGGCGGTCACCATTCCCGACTACGGTCGCAGCATCAGCGGATTCTACGGACAGTGGCCGGGACTGCGCAGCCTGTTGCTTCGAATATTGGAACCCCTTGGCGCGCCCGAGGAAGCCATTCATGGGCTGGTTGCTCCATCGGAGAGACCCCTGGGTGGCGTGGCCGTGTCGATGCGCGGCGTGCAGGTAGTCGCCGGTGGACATCCGGTTTTGCAGGACATCGATGTCGAAATCGCTCCCGGCGAACACATCGGAATCGTTGGTGTTTCCGGCGCGGGAAAATCGACGCTCGTCGGCTTGCTGCTCGGCTGGTGTCGTGTTTCCGGCGGCGAGTTCAAGATCGATGGCAAGTCCACTTCCGATTCCGCCATCCTCGAATTGCGGCGGCGCACCGCCTGGGTGGATCCCCAAGTGCAATTGTGGAATGTCTCGATGATCGAAAATCTTCGCTACGGCCTCGAAGACGATGAACCACTGGAGGCCGGTCGAGTGATTGAGCAATCCAATCTGTCGGGAATCATTCAGAACCTGCCGGAAGGCCTGCAATCGACCCTTGGGGAAAGCGGCGCGAATGTGAGCGGTGGCGAAGGGCAACGCGTCAGGCTCGGACGCGCGAACGCCAAGCCGGGCGTCCGTTTGGCAATCCTTGACGAGGCGGCCCGCGGCCTAGATCGCGGAACCAGAGACGAACTATTGCAGCGAGCCCGACACATTTGGCGCGATGCGACGATGCTCTGCATCACGCACGATGTTTCGACAACCCGATCGTTCTCGCGAGTCTTGGTGCTCGATCGGGGACGCATCGTCGAAGACGGAAATCCCGAGGAATTGCTCGCCCGCGAAGGCTCCCGATACAGGCAGTTGTTCGACCGCGAAGAGTTGGTGCATCGCAACCTTTGGCAAGCAACTTTGTGGCGGCGCTTCACGATGGTGGACGGTCACTTGCGGGAGGAGCAGTAGCCGAGATGATCGTCCGATCGCAATTTTCCGGCACGTCCACAATAGGAATGCGTCCGTGCGCAGCAACAGCCTCGGCCCTCGGAACAATGCTCTGCCGCGCCGCGACTCACGGGTGCATGTCTCTTCCTCGACCCGGCAGCGAAGAGGCGTCCCAATGAACCCGTCCAACAACGCCTTTCTTTTCCCCTCCGCCGACGCCGCGGCGAAGGCCCTCTTGTCCCATCTCGGTCACCCTGTCATCGAGCGTATGATCACCCCAAGGGCCACCGTCGGTGAACTCGCGGACGGCATGAGCCGACAAGCTCCGTCTGTCATCGAACTTCCTTCAGGTGAAGCGATCGCTGTCGTCTCCAAGGGACGGGTGTTGGACATCCAAGGACATCCCTCGTCCGCCGTCCATTGGGAAACCGTGAAGTCGCTCTGGGAAGCCCCCGCCTATGAAGCCGAACGCCATATCTTCGAAAACGTTCCGGCCAGCAACCGGGCAATCGAGTCGCTGATCGCCACACGCGTGGCATCCAGAACCGCAGGCCGCGTCACGCAGTTTGTGGCCTCGCCCAGCACAGGATTCTCTTCTCAGCTGCGCGCCGCCGGGTGGTGGAACCGCCTTGTGAAAGTCATGGCCTCCCACGCTCTCGCTTATGTCGCAAGCCTCGCCGGCGCAGCGTTGCTCGCACGAGGCGCGATGAGCGGAACGTGGGACCCGGGCTGGTTCTGGGGCTGGGTCCTCTTGCTCGCGATCTCCGTCCCCTTGTTCGCTTACTCCAGTTTGGGTTCGGCTTGGCTCGTGATCGGCTTCGGAGGCTTGCTGAAACAGCGGCTTCTCGCCGGATCTCTCGCCATCCGAATCGAACGAATTGCCAAGAAAGGTGCCGGGCAATTGTTGAGCCAAGCCATAGAATCGGAAATCCTCGAAATTTCCATGCTTGGCGGCGGAACCCAAACCGTGCTCGCCCTCTTTGAACTCGCAGCCGCGATCTTCGTTCTCACCCAGGGTGTAGCGCCTCTGCTGCTGCCGCTCTTGTTCGGCTCCTGGATCGCACTGACACTCGCCTGCATGTTTCGCTACACGTTCATGGTTACCCGTTGGGTGGCAGCTCGCACCGCGCTCACACACAACATCGTCGAAAAGATGAACGGCCATCGCACACGCATTGCGCAACAGCCCTATTCACAATGGCATACGGACGAGGATGAACAACTGCGCGAATATGCGCGAATCTCAGTTCCCTTCGACCGCTGGCAAGGTGGAATGATCGCTGTGATCCCGCGCGGTTGGCTTGTGATTGGCATCGCGGCGGCGGGCTGGGAATTTACCTCCAACGGCGGACGGGAAACCATTCAACCCATGGCTGCTGCGATCTTCGGTGTGCTGCTCGGCATGGTCGCGCTACGGCACTTACTCTGGGGACTAGGGCAAGCGCTCGGTGCCTGGGAGGCATGGAAAGTCGCCAGCGAGTTGTTCGACGCAACCGGCGATCAGGCTCCGGAACCGCCTGACTACGCGATCGCGCCTTCCGGCAATGTGTTGGAGATTCGCGACCTGTCATTTCGATATCCGGGAACCGGGCGCACCGTACTCTCCGGCTGCAACCTGTCCATTCGACCTGGTGACCGCCTGCTGATAGAAGGAGCGTCGGGGAGCGGCAAGTCCACGCTTGGCAATGTCATCGCGGGCATTCGTGCGCCCAGTGGCGGACTCATCCTCTCTCAAGGAGTTGACATCGCAACAGTGGGAGCAACGCACTGGCGCAAGCAGGTGGCGACAGCGCCGCAATATCATCAAAACCATGTATTGGCCGCGCCTTTGCTGTTTAACCTGTTGATCGGTCGCAACTGGCCATTGCGGCCCGGCGATGCCAAAGAGGCGGCGGAGGTGTGCGGAGAATTGGGACTGGGTCCGCTGCTGGAACGTATGCCAGCGGGGATGATGGAGATGGTTGGAGACACTGGCTGGCAGTTGTCGCAAGGCGAACGGAGCCGCGTGTATTTGGCTCGGGCGATACTGCAGGAGGCACCGTTGGTCATCCTGGATGAGAGCTTTGCGGCACTCGATCCAGAAACGCTGGAACAATGCCTGCGCTGTGTCCTTAAGCGAGCACCGAGTCTGATGGTAATTGCGCATCCGTAGACGCGGAAGCCCACCGTAACGCTGCCGCCTTGTAATTTCGCTAGCCGCCAGTCGCTGGCCCGCTTCGGCCAGTGGCCTGATCCGCGAACTTCTACTCGCTCATCGCAATGCAAGTCTCGCGGTCATACAGGGAAGGCCGCCTGCGCGTCCGCATGGCCCCCACTTTGAACTCGTCCGCATCGTACATTGATTGTTGTGACATTGATTGTTGTGAAACCGTACTATCCGATCTATCTCGATCTGTCGCAGAGACGAGTCGTCGTTGTGGGGGCAGGCAAGGTTGGGATGCGCAAAATCCGCGGATTGCTGGACGCCGGCGCGCAGGTGACTGTCGTTTCCCCAGAAGGCGCGGGCGACCTCGCGGGAACCAACTGGATTCAGCGTGAGTATCGGCGCGGAGATCTTTCAGGAGCCTTCCTCGCCTACGCGGCAACTGAGGTGAGACGGGTGAACGAGGCCGTCACCGAAGAGGCAAGAGAACTGGCGATCCCGATCAATGTGGCGGACGCGCCAGCCGATTGCGGGTTCATTGTTCCAGCTCGATTACAGATCGATGATTTGCAGATTGCAGTTTCCACAGGAGGCACAAAACCGGGCCGCGCAGCGGCAATCCGCGACCGGATTCGCGAATTCCTGAGCGGCGCAGCCCTCTGACATGCGATCATAGAGGTTACCCCCCTTCTTTACCCACAATGCATTCAGAGCAGTCACACACTCGTAACATCGCTATCATTGCGCACGTTGACCACGGCAAGACCACACTCGTCGACGCGATGCTCAAACAGAGCGGCATTTTCAGAGAAAACGAAGCGGTCGCCGACCGCGTCATGGATTCCAACGATCTCGAACGCGAGCGCGGCATCACCATTCTCGCCAAGATCACCGGACTCCATTACCAGGGTTCGAAGATCAACATCGTCGACACCCCGGGCCACAGCGACTTCGGAGGCGAAGTCGAGCGAGCGCTAAAGATCGTCGACGGCGTGATGCTGCTCGTCGATGCCAGCGAGGGTCCGCTGCCGCAGACCCGCTACGTGCTCATGAAGGCGCTCGAGGCCAAACTGCCGCCGATCGTCGTCATCAACAAAATTGACCGCGCCGACGCCCGCGTGCAGGAAGTTCTCAACGAAGTCTACGATCTGTTCATCGATCTCGATGCGACCGAAGATCAACTCGACTTTCCCGTGATCTTCGCCAACGGCAAAGCCGGTCTCGCGAAGCGAAACATGGAAGACGAGATGACCGATCTGCGCCCGCTTTTTGAGACGATCATCGAAAAGATTCCGGAACCGCAGGGCGATCCCACCGCGGTTCTGCAGTTGCTTGTCGCGAACCTCGATTACAGCGACTATCTCGGACGTCTCGCCATCGGCCGCGTTTTCGGCGGCACGCTCAAGCTGAACGATGAAGTCTCCGTCGCCCGTATTGACGGCACGATGCACAAGACCAAGATCACCAAGCTCTTCTCGTTCGAAGGCTTGAAGCGCGTGGACGAAGTGCAAGGCGGCCCGGGCGACATGCTGGCCATCGCGGGCGTCGAAGGCATTACCATCGGGGACACCGTGACCTCGGCGGAAAATCCGATGCCGTTGCCACGCATCCAGATCGACGAACCGACGATCGCGATGACCTTCACCATCAATAACTCGCCGTTCGTTGGACGCGAAGGCCACTTCGTAACCTCCCGCAATATCCGCGACCGGCTGGACAAGGAACTGCTCACCAACGTCGCCATCCGCGTGGAACAAGCTGGCGGACCGGACTCCTTCAAGGTGATGGGCCGCGGCGAACTGCAGCTCGCAATTCTCATCGAAATGATGCGCCGCGAAGGTTTCGAATTGCAGGTTGGCAAGCCTGAGATCATCACTCGCGAAATCGACGGCAAGACTCACGAACCACTCGAACTGTTGACCATCGATTGTCCGGAAACCTTCATCGGTGTGGTCATCGAGAAGCTCGGTGCTCGCAAGGGCAAGATGGAAAAGATGGTCAATCACGGTTCCGGCCGAGTGCGCCTGGAATTCAAGATTCCGTCGCGCGGATTGATCGGCTTGCGCAGTGAAATGATGACCGATACCAAGGGTACGGCTATCCTCAACTCGCTGTTCCACGGATACATCGAGTGGCAAGGCGAAATCTCATCCCGCCCGACGGGTTCGCTCGTTTCGGATCGCGCGGGAGTTGCGACCTCATACGCGCTTTACAACATGCAGGAACGCGGCGTGTTGTTCATCTCGCCGCAAACCGAAGTCTACGAGGGGATGATCGTCGGCGAGAACGCCCGCGATTCCGATCTCAACGTGAACATCGTCAAGGAAAAGAAGCTCACCAACATGCGCGCTTCGACTTCTGACGAGGCGATCCGCCTGGTTCCGCCCAAGGCGCTCAATCTGGAACAGGCTTTGGAATTCATTCGCGACGACGAGTTCGTCGAAGTGACCCCGAAATCGATTCGCTTGCGCAAGAAGGTCCTAAAGGCGAATCAGCGCTAGTCGATTGCAGTTCGAAGGTGGCCGCTACAAAGTGGCCACCCTTTCCAGTTCTCGGGAATGTCCTTAAAAAGGACGAGTCGCGCGGTCTCCTCGACTGTCTGCACGGGCAATGCCGTGGACAGAAAACCCGCCCCTCTCGGCATCTTCTTCTTGCAAGAACCACAAGCGGCCCGATTCGGTAACAGAGGCAATTTCCTAGAGCAAGGTCAGGACCCCGCCCAAGCGGCATGCGCCCGACTTTAGTGGATCGTGGTGCAATGGAATGGAAAGTCCATGAACTCTTCAATTCGTCGTCGGACCTTGCTTGGCCAGATATTCACGCTTCCTCTTGCCGCGGCAACCGAAGATTGGCCGCAGTTTCGTGGACCCTCTGGCCAGGGTCTGTCAAACGAGAGCGGACTACCCCTTCAGTGGAGTGAAAGCCGCAACATTCAATGGAAAACGGCCGTACCGGGCGTGGGCTGGTCGAGTCCCTCGATCGTCGACAATCGCGTCTGGCTGACCACGGCGACGGACGATGGCGCCTCTTTGCGGCTGGTCTCGATCGACGCCGCAACGGGCAAGATCTTGCTCGATGTGGAGGTATTTCGCATTCGCGATAAAGGCCCGGGGATTCATAAGAAGAACAGCTTCGCGTCACCGACGGCGATCGTCGAAGGCGACCGGATTTATGTCCATTACGGATTCTACGGCACGGCATGCCTCAACACCAGGGGTGAGATCCTGTGGAAGCAGACTCTGAAGTACGAGCCGCAGCACGGGCCCGGCGGATCCCCGGTGCTCTTCGACGATCTGTTGATTTTCAGTTGCGACGGGTTCGACGCGCAGTTCGTGGTGGCGCTCGACGCAGGTACTGGAAAAGTGCGCTGGAAGACCACACGCGGCAAGGGAAATCAGGCCTATACGACGCCGCTGGTGATCGATGCGGATGGGCGGCGGCAGTTGATCAGTCCGGGGGCGCATCGTGCGTATGCCTACGATCCGCGGACCGGCAAGGAACTCTGGCACATCGAGTACGGCGACGGATTCTCGAATGTTCCGCGCGCGGTGTATGCGCACGGATTGGTGTATATCTGCTCGGGATTCTTCCAGCCGGTGCTATTTGCGGTGCGTCCCGATGGCAAGGGTAACGTGACGAAGTCGCATGTGGCGTGGTCGTATCCGAGGGGCGTTCCGTTGACGCCTTCGCCCTTGGTTGCGGGCGACGAGGTGTACATGATCAGCGACAACGGCATTGCGACATGCCTGGATGCGAAGGCGGGCGCGTTCCATTGGCAGAAGCGGATCGGTGGAAATCATTCGGCATCACCGGTGTTGGCGGATGGGCGGATCCACTTCCTCAGCGAAGAGGGTGAGTGTACGGTGATTGCGCCATCGAAGGAGTATCGCGAGTTGGCGCGGAACACGGTGGAAGAGAGAACGCTGGCGTCGATTGCGATTTCGCGGAAGGCGATCTATCTGCGAGGTGAGCGGAGCTTGTACCGGATCGGATCATCCGTTTAAGATGAAAGCGTCTCATAGGCTGTGTGTGGCTTCTGAATTGGCGGTGAACTCAAACCCACGATCCGCGATCTGCGCCAACAGGACATCGGACCGATGTCCATGCCGCAGAAAGATCTGGCGCACGAGATCGCAGACCTCTTCGTGCCCTTTTTCGTAGAAGACCAGAATCGAGGGTCCTGCGCCGCTGAGCGCACAGCCAAGCAGGCCGGGTGCGCGGAGTCTTATCATGTCCGTCAAGCCCGGCACGAGTTTGGCGCGATAGGGCTGATGCAGGCGATCTTCGAGAGCCGCAGGGAAGGCGCTGATCTGTCCCATGGCCAGCGCTGCGATCAAGAGAGAACTGCGTTGGACGTTAAATACGGCATCCGCGCGGCTGTAGGTTTCGGGAAGCACGAGCCGTGCTTTGGACGTCGGCAGAACAAAGTCTGGAACGACCACCGCGACTCCGAACCGGGCGGGCAGTTCGAGGCGCACGGCGCGGGCCACGCCACCGGAATCGATGGCGCTGGCGACGATGGATCCCAGCACGCAGGCGGCGACGTTATCGGGATGCCCTTCAATGCGTGCGGCTTCGTCGAGGATGCGCAGCGGCTTCCAGTTCAATCCCAAAAGATGATCGGCGATGACGACGCCTGCTGTGAGGGCGGCGGCGCTTGAACCGAGTCCTTTGCTCAGTGGGATGTCGTTGAGGATTTCGAGATCGATCGGCGGCAGGGTGCCAGCGCCCGTATCCCTGGCGACGGCCAAAGCGGTTTGCCAAATCAGATTGTCCTCGCCCGTCGAAATCATCGCCGCATCTCGGCCGGAGACCTTGATGTTGAGGCTCGCGCTGCGAGTGAACCGGCATTCGAGATAGACGCCAAGGGCGAGGCCGAGGGCGTCGAATCCGGGTCCGAGGTTGGCGCTCGAAGCCGGAACGCGGACGCTGCTGTGTCTTGGGTCGGCAGGACGGATCGGGGCATCGTCGTCGGATACTTGCTTGACAGGCATTTGCCTACTGGCCATTCAATGTGACCTTCTGACCGGTGCGGCAGGATTCGTAGATGCCAGTGACGAGTTCGATGGCGCGCATCCCTTCGGTTCCGGAAACGAGAGGTTCGCGGCCCTCTCCGATGGCCTTGGCGAAGTCGGTGAACTGGCGTTCGAACGGCGTCAGCGAGATGGCCATCGGGTCGGATGCGCCAGAGGCGACATTGCTTGCAACAGGTGCGGGTTCGCCGGAATCGTTTTCTACATCCCAAGCGGTGAGACGGTCACCTGTGATGACGCAAGTTCCCTTGGTGCCGTGGATCTCCACGCGTTCGCTGTATCCGGGCCAAAAGGCGGTAGAGGCCTGTATCACGCCCTGCGCGCCGTTTTCAAAGCGCATGATGGCGGTGACGACGTCTTCGGATTCGATTCTGTGCTTGGCTCCGAGTTGCCAGTAGCCGAAGAGTTCCTGCACGCGACCGACGATCCAGAGAAGAATATCGACCTGGTGGACTCCCTGGTTGATGAGCGCGCCGCCGCCTTCGACGGCCCAGCTACCTTTCTCCGGACGGCCATAGTATTCGGCGCTGCGATGCCACTTGACGTAGGCGTCGGCTTGCAGGATCTTGCCGAGTCGTCCGCCGGCGATAGCCTTTTTGACGAACATGCTGGAATCATCGAAGCGGTGTTGGCTGACGACATTCAAGCAGATACCGGCCGCTTTAGCGACAGCGATCATCTTCTTCGCGGTTGCTACGTCCCTTGAAATCGGCTTCTGCACTTGCACATGTTTTTTGTTTGCGGCGCAGAGTTCGACGGGTTGCAGGCGGACATCGGGAAAGGTGCAGACGTCGACGATGTCGACGTCGGGGTGTGCGCATAGGGCTTCCATGCTGGGGGCGAAGTCGCAGCCGTACTGTTCGGCGAACGCGCGTCCATGGGGTTCGTAGGCATTGGCGCAGGCGGAGACCTGCCATCCGATGTTGCGATATGCCTGAACGTGCTTGTGCGCGATGGCACCAGTGCCTAAGATTCCGATTCTCATGATGGTGATCTTCTATTCTGTCACGGCTTCACTGGATGTGAACTCGACTTTTCGATAGATCGCGGAAAAGAGGGAGTTGGAAGTCGACGGCTTCGAGGTCCACAGTGTCTTCGAGTCCGCTGGGAATCGGACAGTACTTCGATCACGACTTTGGGATTCTCGACTGCCTCTTTGGAACCGGGCTTCATGCGGAGTTCGCCGCACACGACGGAGACGTCGGGATAGAGGAATGCTTCGACGGCGGGGATCCAGACTTTGAGGTCCGATCCGAAGGCTTGGCAAGGGGTGTCTCCCAACTCTCTGACCAATTGCGCCAAGGCATTTGCCGCAATGCCAGCGTGTTTGGGAGTGCAGCCAAGCATGGCATAAATAACTCCGTCGATCTACTCGTTACGTTCAAAAGAGTCTCGCTCGAAGTTGAGGTAATCTTCAGGGGTGAGTCGAGCTAAAGCGGGGAGGGAACCCATACCGAAAGTATATCGAGTCTAGCTGGAGACGGACGGGAACTCCACGGCGCGATAGATGGATTGGAGCGGCAGCAGGGCTTTGATTGAGTCAAGGTCGATGGAGGCGTCGAGTCCCTGGTATTCCCGGAGAAACCAGAATCCTTGTTCGGAACGAGAGAAGACTTCGACGAAGGCGTCATCTTGCGAGACCAGCACATACTGCTTCAGTTCCGGAATTAAGCGGTAGCGCCGGAACTTCTGATCGTGGTCGTAGCCGCGAGTGGATTCGGAGAGCACTTCGACGATGACCGACGGGTTTTCGACAACATCCTTGCGGTCGCCCTTGAATCGGGGAGCGCCGCGGATGACGAATACATCGGGGTAACAGCACGTGTTGGATCCACAGGCTCAAATCGCCGTATACCTCACACGGACCGCCCTCCAACAAGTTGCCAAGGCATCGCGCCGTGTTCAAGACTATTCTGAAATGTGATAAGGTGCCACCCGTCAATTCAATCAGAATGCCATCCACGTACTCATACCGGAACTCTGACTGACGTTCCGCTTTCAGGTATTCTTCGATGCTGAGGCGGACAGGCGAAGGCGACAATCCCAGACCCGAATTGTATCTACTTCACCGACACGCGAAGCCACTCACCGATCTCCGGCATAGCCTTTTCCACGGCCAGTTCACCCGCGCGGATCACAGTCTGCACATTGGCGAAGCTATCCCAACTCACGTCGCCCACTTGCGGCACAATCACCAGATCGGAATGCCTCCGCCACTCGCCTTCAAGGCGCGAGGACATCACCTGAAAACAGCGGTTCACAATCTGCACAACATTGAGGGGATCCACGGTCTCATCCTCGCCGGGCAAGTACACGCTGAGCACATGCGAGGCACCCATCTCCTGCAGCGGCTTTGCGGGGACTTCCATCGCGACCATGCCATCCACCAGCAGGCGTCCGTTGAACTCGACAGGCTTGAACAGGCCCGGATACGCGCAACTGGCGCGCACTGGCGTGATGACGTCGCCGTATTTTCGATACACAGCGGGCAAACCGTTTGCAAGATCGCTCGCAACTACAGCGAGAGGCGTCGGCATCTTTTCGAACGTATGGACGCGCAATAGCTTGCGCAGAAAGTGATCCATCCGATGGCTGTCGAGAATGCCCTTCCAGTCAATGGTCCAACGGGCAACGTCGCGGAATTTCATCTGACGCGCGGCGTCCTCAATCTCGTCGAGCGAAGTGCCGCTGGCATAGGCGGCGGCGACTACGGATCCTGCGCTGACGCCGGCGATGTTGTGGATCGGCACGTTGAATTTACGAAGCGCGCGAAGAACGCCGATGTGGGCGACGCCACGTGCAAAACCTCCACCCAAGGCGACGCCGATACGGGGGCCGTCACCGACATGGTTGACGCGATGCAACGAGCGGCTCAACGAATGGAGTGCTCTCTTCCACAACATGTACGATTAAGAGTATCAGCCGTGAAGAAAATCATTCTCTTAGCCTTGGCGCTTGGCGCCGTAGCGTCCGCGCAACGTGAACTTTCTGGCACAGCGGAAGTAAAGCTGGCTCTAGACAAACTGCAAGTGGTGGGGCGCGTGCTCATGATCGCCGCGCATCCTGACGACGAAAATACTGCCGTTCTTGCGTATTTCGCACGTGGCAAGAAGTTGCAGACCGGATACCTGTCGCTAACTCGAGGCGAGGGCGGGCAGAATCTCATCGGATCCGAACAGAGCGATTCGCTGGGCGTGATTCGCACACAGGAACTGCTCGCAGCGCGGCGAATCGATGGGGCGCAGCAGTTTTTTTCGCGTGCCATCGACTTTGGATTTTCGAAGACCGCCGAGGAAACCATCGGCAAGTGGGGACGCGAGAACGTGATGAGCGACATGGTATGGGTGATCCGCAAGTTCCGCCCCGATGTCGTGATCTTTCGCTTCTCGGGAACCCCGCGCGATGGCCATGGGCAGCATCAGACCTCAGCGTTGATCGGCAAGGTTGCGGTGGAAGCGGCTGCGGATCCGGCGAAGTTTCCCGATCAATTGAAGCTGGGTGTGGAGGCTTGGAAGACGCGCCGCGCGGTGTTTAATTCGTTCTCGTTCACGCGCGAGCAGGAAGCGGAAGCGGCGAAGATGCCGGGGCGCATTGAGTTGGATGCGGGTGTGTTCGATCCGATCCTTGGACGCTCGTATGGCGAAATCGCGGGCGCGAGCCGTTCCCAGCATCGCAGCCAGGCGATGGGTTCCGCGGAACGACGCGGCGCGCAGCGCAACTGGTTCTTTGTGGTTGCGGGTGAGCCTGCGGCGAAGGATATTTTCGAAGGAATCGATACGTCGTGGAACCGCGTCGGCGGTGAGGATGTCGGAGCGATACTGCGCGAGGCATCGAAAACGCTCGACATCGAGAATCCCGCGAAGTCCATTCCTTTGCTGATCAAAGCCCGCAAACGCATCGCCGCGATGAAGAACGAATGGGCCGCGCCGAAGTTGAAAGAGATCGACGAAGCGATCGCGCTCTGCGCGGGAGTTCACGCCGAACTCACGGCGCAACGTTTTCAGGCGATTCCTGGCGGACCTCTGGCCTTAACCGCGAGCCTCATCAATCGCACCCAAGTTCCAATCTGGTTCGAAAAGGTCACCATCGAAGGGCTGCCGGATGCGTTGAACAATTCCACACGCGAGCAGTTGCCCGCAAACAATGCGCTCGTGCGCGATTTCCCGGTCACGATTCCCAAGACGCAGCCTTACACCGCTTTGTATTGGCTGGCGAATGCAAAGAACGGGCCGCTCTATGACGTCAAAGATCAGAAGCTGATTGGGCTGCCCGACAACCCGGCTCTGCTGTCTGCGCGATTCACGGTGACCGTTGAGGGCGAACAGATTGAACTGCTGCGGCCGTTGTTTCATCGCTATGTGGATCGCGTGTATGGTGAGTTGACGCGTCCTGTGGTGGTGGTTCCGCCGGTGGCAGTTTCGATGCCTGAAAGCTCGTTCATCGCCGCCGATTCAAGACCTCGCACTGTGGAAGTCGCCCTCAGGGCAAACGCAGTGCAGCAGTCAGGTACCGTCAAGTTGATCGCTCCCGCGGGTTGGAAGATCGAGCCTGCATCGCAAGCTTTTAAGCTCGGTGACGCCGGCGAAGAGCGCACTGCCAAGTTCTCGGTGACGCCTCCAATGAAGGAATCCGTCGGCGAATTGAAGGCTGTCGCAACAGTCGGAGGTGTCGATATCACCCAAGGCGTGGAAGTGATCAGCTATCCCCACATTCCTCCGCAGACGTTGTTTCCGCGGGCGGTGGCGCGACTGGTGCGCAGCGATATCAAGACGGTTGCGAAGCGGATTGGTTATGTGATGGGGGCGGGCGACGAGGTTCCCGCAGTGCTGAAGCAACTCGGCATGGAAGTGACGATGCTTGCCGCCGACGATATCGCGCGCGGCGATCTTGCAAAGTACGACACGATTGTGACTGGCGTCCGCGCTTGGAACACGCGCGCCGATCTGCGCGCCAACCAGCAGCGCTTGCTCGATTTCATGACCGCTGGCGGAACCGTCGTCGTTCAGTACAACGTGCAGGAAGGTGGCTTCTTTGGCGGAGACCCAAAGTTGTTGGAAAAGATGGGTCCTTACCCGATGAAGCTCAGCCGCGATCGCGTGACGGTGGAAGAGGCTCCGATTAAATATCCGGATCCGAATCATCCCTTATTAAAGCGCCCGAATGTGATCGCCGCGGCCGATTGGGATGGCTGGGTGCAAGAACGCGGCCTGTATTTTGCGAGTGAATGGGATCCGAAGTATCAGGCGCTGTTTGAGTGCAATGATCCGGGCGAGCCGCCCATGAAGGGCGGAACGCTTGTCACGAAGTACGGCAAGGGCGCCTATGTATTCACGGCCTTCGCGTGGTTCCGGCAATTGCCTGCGGGGGTGCCCGGCGGTATCCGTATCTTTACGAATTTGCTGAATGCCGCCGAGGCTTATCGTGGACAATAATTCGTATAAAGACGAACCTCCGCCGTTTCTCGGAACCTGGAAGCGCGTCTACACGCTGGTGGTTTTGTATCTGGTCGGCGTGATCACGCTCCTCTATCTGTTCACGCAGGCTTACAAACGATGAAGACTCTCGACTGGTTTGTGATGTTCGGATGGCTGGTGGCGCTGGTTTCCTACGGACTCTGGCGTGGCCGCAAATCGGGCTCAGTGGATCAGTTTCTGCTGGCAGGGAAATCGATGCCGTGGTACGCCATGGGCCTGTCGATCATGGCGACGCAGGCTTCGGCGATTACCTTTATTTCGACGACAGCGCAGGCTTACATCGACGGCATGCGCTTTGTGCAGTTCTACTTCGGCTTGCCTCTGGCGATGATTCTCATCTCCGCCGTGGCCGTTCCGATCTTTCACAATTCGAGCGTTTATACGGCCTATGAGTATCTGGAAAAGCGATTCGATGTCCGCACTCGCTTGCTGGTGACGATTATCTTTCTGGTGTCGCGCGGATTGGCCGCTGGGCTTTCGCTATACGCACCATCGGTTGTATTGTCGGTGATCCTCGGATGGCCGGAAAGGCTGACTGTGATCCTGATGGGCAGTCTGGTTGTGCTGTACACGACGATGGGTGGCATCAAGGCAGTGACTTGGGCGGACGTCCAGCAGATGGCTGTGATCATGATGGCACTGGTGTTTTCGCTGTTCATGGCGATTACGATGATGCCTGCGGACATTACGTTTTCAAAGGCCCTCGACATTGCCGGCATGGCTGGCCGCTTGAATCCGGTGACGACGAATTTCGATCCCAACGATCGCTACAACATCTGGAGCGGACTCATCGGCGGCATGTTTCTGGCTCTGGCTTATTTCGGAACCGATCAATCACAAGTGCAGCGATACCTGACCGGAAAGTCCATCACCGAAAGCCGCATCAGTCTGTTGTTCAATGCCGTGGCCAAGATCCCGATGCAGTTTTTGATCCTCTTCATCGGCGCGATGGTGTATGTCTTCTTCGTCTTCGAAAAGCCTCCGATGATCTTTCATCCGGTGGAAAAGGCGACGATCGAGCAGTCTCAATACGACCGGGCACATGAGGCTCGTGCGGCGGCGGCGCGCGCTGGCGATCCGGTGGCGTTCCGTGCGGCGCAGAAGGAATTCGACACGGTTCGCAAGCAGGCGCAAGAGTCGGTGCGGCCGGGCTTCAACGACACCAACTATATCTTCTTGGGATTCGTTACCAAGTATCTGCCTGTGGGCTTTGTCGGGCTGATCATCGGCGTGATCTTTTCGGCGGCGATGTCGGCGATCTCGGGCGAGATCAATTCACTTGCCACCGTGACGGCGATCGATGTCTATAAGAGATACATGATTGCCGAAGGAACCACCGATACTCGCTTGCTGCTGGTTTCGCGATTGGCGACGGCGTTCTGGGGCGTCTGGGCCATCGGATTCGCCAGTTTTGGAGGCAACTTTGGCGCGCTCATCGAAGCCGTCAATATGATTGGGTCGCTCTTCTACGGCGGAATGCTGGGGGTGTTCGTTTTGGCGTTTTTCTTCGATCGCTGCACAGCGACGGGTGCATTCTGGGGCGTGCTCATAGGAGAAGTCGCGATCTTTTCCTGCAAGTTCTTCACAAACATCGCGTTTCTCTGGTACAACGTCATCGGATGCTTTGTGGTGATTGCCGCGGCACTTGCCATCTCCACGCTGAGCCCCTCAAAGACGAGATGAGGCGAGTGTCCAATTCGGTCGCGCGAAGTGGCACGTATAGCCGTTGGGATACCGTTCCAAATAGTCCTGATGCTCGGGCTCAGCCTCCCAGAATGGCCCCGCAGGGCGGACTTCGGTCACGACGGCGCCGGGCCACAACCCCGATGCATTGACGTCTTGAATGGTGTCGAGCGCGACCATGTGCTGCTTGTCGTTGGTGTAGTAAATCCCCGAACGGTACGAAGCCCCGCGGTCGTTCCCTTGGCGATTTGCCGTCGATGGATCGTGTATCTGGAAGAAAAATTCCAGCAGCTGGCGGAACGTAAAAATGCTGGGTTCGAAGATTACTTCGATGGCTTCCGCATGTGTCCCATGATTACGATAGGTCGCGTCGGGCACGTCACCGCCGCTGTATCCAACACGGGTTGAGACGACTCCCGGAATCTTGCGGATAAGATCCTGCATGCCCCAGAAGCAACCGCCTGCAAGTATTGCTGTTTCGCTCATGATGTTCTCCCTATGTTCCACAAAATGTCTGGCACTTCCAATCGCCGGGCTGAGGCGGATCCTGATAGGCCGCAAAATCCGGCTGGTCGTCAAACGGCCGTGCCAGCACTGTCTGCAATTCGATAGCCTTTGAGAAATCCCCCTGGTTCACGGCTGCGTCGATGGCCCACTCGACGCGGTGATTCCTCAAAATGAAGGCTGGATTGACTCGCTGCATTTGTGCGGCGATTTCCGTTTGATTGCTCTCAAGCTTGAGGCGCTCGCGCCACAGCGCCAACCACCGTTCCACGATCCCAGGTGCGCGAAAAAGACTGGTAACGGAAGATTCCGCGCCAGACTCGATTGCGGTGGCAAGTCGACGGAAGGTGAGGGTGAAGTCCGCGTGGCCGGTTTGCATGGCTTCGAGCAACTGCCCGATGAGGAGGTGATCCTCTGGATGATCGGTCGCGAGGCCGATCTTCGACTTCATGCCGCGCAACCAGTATTCCCGGTAGACTGGCATAAAGCCCCGCAACGCTTCTTGTGCCCAGGCGATCGCCTTTTCCGAGTCCGCATCGATCAGATCGAGCAATGTTTCCGCGAGCCTTGCGAGATTCCACGCGGCGATGGACGGCTGATTGGCGTAAGCATAGCGGCCATCCTGGTCAATCGCGCTGTAGACCGTGGCTGGATCGTAGTCATCCATGAACGCACAGGGGCCGTAGTCAATCGTGTCGCCCAGAACGGACATGTTGTCGGTGTTCATGACGCCGTGGATGAATCCAATTTGCATCCAGCGGGCGATCAGCGATGCCTGCGCATCGCGAATGGCGAGAAAGAGCGCTCGATACGGTTGAGGCTCGTTCCGGATCGCGGGATAGAAGTGCTCGATCACATGATCCGCCAGCATGCGGATGTCGGCAACCCCGCCGTGAGCCGCCATATATTGAAAGGTTCCGACGCGAATGTGGCTTCTCGCGATGCGGGTGAATACAGCACCTGGAACTGCTCGATCCCGGTAGACTTGGTCTCCGGTCAGGGTTACCGCCAGCGCGCGCGTTGTCGGGATGCCGAGGGCGTGCATGGCTTCACTCGCCAGAAATTCCCGGATCGCCGGACCCAGAGCCGAGCGCCCATCGCCGCCGCGCGAATACGGCGTCCGTCCAGCGCCTTTGAGTTGGACTTCCCGACGCACGCCATCCTGGGCAGCGACTTCTCCCAGCAGAAGTGCCCTGCCGTCGCCTAACTGAGGTACGAAGTGACCGAATTGATGGCCCGCGTATGCCGTCGCCAACGGTTGGACGCCAGGAAAGGTTTCGTTGCCCGAAAGCAAAGCCGCCAGTGACCCATCTTGTCCTATGTTGAGTTCGCCCGATAGAACTGAATTCCAGAGGACGATTCGCGGGCTAGTCACGGGCGAAAGGGTAACGGGACGGAAGAAATGCTCCGGGAGCCGAGAATACATACTTGCTAAGAGAGGAAACGACAATGGCGGCTTCAAATCCTATCGTACCTCCAGGGCGTGACCAACGATCTCTCGCGCAGCCAAGTGATCCCCTCGGCATCATTTTTGCGCATAGACAATAGTGATGAAATTCGCCGTTCTAAGCTCGATAGCAGTCGCCTTGTTCGCACAGTCGCAAAACCCGAGCCGCGTTCCGTTGGTGGGAACCGCGCTTTCCTGTGCAAAGACTTCCAGTGTTGGAGGTCTCGTAGCTGGCAACGCTTCGGCACTCGCGAGAAACGACCCACCTATGCTCGCCAAAAGTGATCCACCAGACCACCGCTCGGCAGCGCGTTTCACGCTGCCACGCCACGCGGCATGCGCCGCGGGATGATGATGCCACACAAGGCCGCAACGGAAACAGAAGACTTACGCGCCTGCGGCGCGGATGATGTCGCCAGCCCCCGCCGCGCCACGTGGCAGAGCCTGTTTTCGGTGTGGTCAACTCTAAATGAGCAAAGGTGTCAACTTCTCGTGAGCGCCGAGGGGCAACGACATGCAGCGATACGATTTAGACGACGCGACGTACCCATATGCGATGTGCAACGACGGCAGCCCGGCAATCTTTTACTATCGCCCCGCCACCGCTGCCACGGCACGCAACAAATGGGTCATCTATCTCCAACGCGGCGGATCTTGTCCGAATGCGAATGCGTGTGCGAACCGCTGGTGCAGCGTCGACACAAATTTCAGCGCGACGGGAATGTCATCCAAGTCTGCGCCCAAGCCAGCGATCCGCGATGGAGGCGGCATCTTCGAACAGCGGGCCGACAATCCGGTGGGCACCTGGAACCACGTGCTGGTGAAGTATTGCAGCAGCGACACTTGGTCTGGCACCGCGAAAGACATGCTGCTCGATGCCGACGATCCCCTCGCCAAAACACCGGTGCTGATCCGCATGCACTTTCTCGGAAGCCGCATTCTAGACGCGACACTATAGGCGCTTCGCAGGCAAAACGGCGAACCGCTTCGATTCAGTCTGAGCGGTGCCGCGGCCACCGACATGCCGAACCTCGACGATGCCGATTTCGTCCTGCTATCGGGTGCCTCCGGCGGCGGCAACGGTGTCAACAAGAATCTCGATCGCGTTGCCGCACTGTTGAAGCGCCTCAACAACAACTGCAAAGATCCGAAAGACTGCCCGGTGCAGGTCAGGGGCCTGATCGACTCAGCGTTCTCACCCAGTTTCCAAAAGCTCGATTTGGGGCCATCGATTAGGAAGATACGGAAGGTTCGGCCGCGCTGTGGAAGGCGAAAACCGACCAGAGTTGCCCGGAATGGCACCGCAAGAACGCGCCGGAACTCGCATGGCGCTGCATCGACGATGCCTGGACCTTGGCGAACCATGTCACCACGCCATACTTTGTGCGCATGGGCCAGACCGACAAACTGATCTCGGGCAACTATCTTGAAGCGAAGTTCGGCACCGACACCGGCGAGGCACTGACCTTGCCATTGTTCGCGGGCCTGTTGCGCGATCAGGCTGCAGCCTTGGCGAACGTCAAGAAGGAATCGAACGAAGGCGCGGACATGCCTGTGACGCCTGGCGCGTTCATCGCGACTTGTTCCGATCATGAAACGATTGGCGACAGCACGCAAGTTTTTGGCGTCAAGATCCGCGTCGGCAACACCCAACAGGCTCTCACCGTATTCGAAGTCTTTCAGAATTGGCTCGAAGGCAAACAGCCCTCGATCCTGATCGCTCCCAATCCACAAGCCAACACCTGCCCGGGCAATCGATCTCGTCTATCCTCAACTTAAGCGCATGGGTCCAACTTTTTGCCGGGATGCCGCGTCCTTAGAATTTGGAGCCGAACGTTGATCTTCCGTGAGGTCGAAGACCGCGACCTGATCACCCGGGCCCGCAAGGGCAATGTGGAGTCCTACAACCTCCTTGTGTCCCGGTGGGAAAAGCGCGTCTTCAACTACCTTTATCGATTGGTCGGCAATCGCGAAGATGCGTTCGATCTCTCGCAGGATGTCTTTTTGAAGGCCTATCAGGCTCTGGGAAAGCTGGAAGATCCGGCGAAGTTCACGGGTTGGCTGTTCCGCATCGCGCACAATGAGGCGTATTCGCTCCTGCGCAAGACCCGCTTGGACAATGCCGAACTCACCTACGATCCTTCGACGGCGAATCTAGGCGGCGGACGGATGTATCCGATGGAACTGTCACTGACGGTGGAAAGCGCGCTGGCGAAGTTGACGCCGGAGCAGCGCGAGGCCGTGTTGCTGAAGGTGTTTCAAGGCTTCAAGTTTGAAGAGATGGCCGAGGTGTTGGGGATCCCCCTCTCGACCGTGAAATCGCGGCTCTATACCGCGTTGGACTTATTGAAAGGCGTACTCGCGCCGCTAAGTGAGGCGAAGTAAATGGATATGGATTGCGCATCGATTGATCTGAAGGCAGTATCGTTGGGAGAAGCATCCGCAGTCGAGAAGCGGGTGGCGGAAACGCATGTAAAATCTTGCGGCGCTTGCCGTGAGGAACTGTCGCGTCTCGAATTGACGTTTGCCTCGCTGGGGGCGCTGCGCGATGAAGAGATTCCGAAGCGCATTGCGTTTGTCTCCGATCAGGTGTTCGAACCGACTTGGTGGCAGCGTTTGTGGAATTCGGGTCCGCAAGTTGGGTTCGCGTCGGCAGGGTTGCTGGCCGGGGCTCTGGTGTTTCATGCGGCGTATCCCGCGGTTCAACCTGTTGTTCCAGCACCGGTGCCGCAAGCGATCGCCCAACAGCAGGGTTTGACCGAAGAGCAGGTGCAGAAGCGGATCGAAGATGCCGTGTTGAAGGCCGTGGTGCAAGTCGAGAAGCGGACGGCTGAGATGCTTGTTTCCCTCGAAAAGAAACATGAGATGGACCGTCAAGGTGTCATGATCGCTTTCGAGGAACAGACGTCGGTGATGCAGAAGCGGATGAACAACTATCTGAAAGTGAATGCGGGGCTGAACTAACGGCAATGCGGACGATGCTTCTTGTTTTGACTCTGTCGCTCGCGCTTACGGCGGCGGATCGCAAGCCCACTCGCGGTGAGCTCGTGGTTGCTGAAAAACAGTTCGATGCGATGGTGCAGAAGCAGTGGATCGACGATCCATACGTGTTGCTGGGAAATACTCGAGCGATCTATGTGGATGGCTTTGGCGTCGTGTTGACTGCGGAAATCAATCTGTCGACTGGGCCGACGGTGAGTCCGTTTAGCCCGACGATTTCGAAGGAATCGATTGCTCGACATCGCGATAAGAAACTGCAGCGGCTTCCGCAGTTGAAGGAACTGATCCGGAAAGGCACGGATACCGCGCGCACTTGGTTTCCAGGGCTCGCCGCAACGGACAATCTGGTTGTCGGTGTGACGGTTTTGAAGTACCAGTGGGAAGACGCGACGGGCATCCCATCGCAACTGGTCGGCGTCACGCAGCAGCGCAAAGACGCGGCCGTGAAGCTGCAGGAAAACTAGATGCGACTTGGCGAGATTCTGATTTCGCGCAAGCTGGCGACGGTTGAGGATATCGACCGGGCGCTCGAATTGCAGAAAGAACGCGGCGACAAGATCGGCAAGATTCTTGTCGATCTGGGCTTTGTCGCGATGCGGGATGTGTTGGCTGCCTTGTCGGATCAGTTAGAGATTCCGCTGGTGACAATCGATGGTCCGCCGGCGGCGTCGCCTGAGACGGAGGCGCTGTCTCCCCGTTTTCTCAGGCAGTTTCGCTGTTTGCCGATCGCCTTGCACGACAATACTGTGCGGCTGGCGATGGCGGATCCGATGGATTTCGAGACTATCTCCGCAGTGCGCAATTGCACCGGCCTGCGGGTCGATCCGGTGCTTGCGAGCGAGGGCGAGATCCTCGATGCCATTGAGAAGAACTACGGTGCTGCGGGCCAGAAAGAGCGCGCTGGAGATCTGGATTTTCAGACAGGCGGAGAGGGCGGGGAAGACCTCGAACAGCTTCGCGACATGGCGTCCGAAGCGCCTGTGATCCGCTTGGTCAACGCGATGGTGGCGGCCGCGGTGGAAAAGCGGGCGAGCGATATTCACGTAGAGCCGTTCGAGAAAATCTTCCGCATCCGCTATCGTATCGACGGCGTTCTCTACGATCAGGAATCGCCGCCGAAAGAGCTGAAGGCCGCGATCATCTCGCGCATCAAGCTGATGGCGAAGCTGAACATCGCGGAACGCCGCTTGCCGCAGGACGGACGCATCAAGATCAAGTCGGTGGGCCGCGAGATCGATTTGCGCGTCTCCACACTGCCGACGCTTTATGGCGAAAGCGTCGTGATGCGTATTCTCGATCGCTCGGCTGGCGACTTTTACGACCTGCAAAAGCTGGGCTTCAATGAGGCGATGCTGGCTCGCATGCATCACTACACGCAGATGCCGCACGGCATTTTTCTCGTGACGGGTCCGACCGGTAGTGGCAAATCGACTACGCTCTATTCGGCCTTGAAGCTGATCAATCAGAGCGACAAGAAGATCATCACCATTGAAGATCCGGTGGAATATCAGATGGATGGTATCAATCAGATCCACGTGAATCCGACGATTGGGCTGACGTTTTCCGCGGGCTTGCGTCACATCATGCGTCAGGATCCGGATGTGATCATGGTCGGCGAAATCCGTGACCGCGAGACCGCGGATATCGCGATTCGATCCGCACTGACGGGCCACTTTGTCTACTCCACACTGCACACCAACGACGCGCCGAGTGCGATCACTCGACTCACCGATATGGGTGTCGAGAATTATCTGATCACATCGTCGCTTGTTTCCGTATTGGCGCAACGTCTCGTGCGCCGTATCTGTCCGCACTGCAAGCGTCCGGATGGCGTGCGCATGAATCCCGAAGGCGAGAATGTCGAGACCTTTCGCGGTGCCGGTTGTGACGCCTGTCTAGGGTCCGGCTATACGGGCCGCGTCGGCATCTTCGAGCAGATGGAGTTGAACGATGAGATCCGCGCGCTGATCATGAAGAATGAAGACGCGTCGAAGCTCACTCACGCCGCGAAGCGCGGAGGCATGCGCACGTTGCGCGAGGATGGCTGGTTGAAAGTTCGCGAGGGTGTGACGACGGCCGATGAAGTGATGCGCGTGACGCAGGAATTCTAACTTGACGACGTTCCATTTCAAAGCAGTCGCGGCCGATGGCAAAGCTCGCACCGGCACATTGACGGGCGAGAGCGAGAAGGCTGTGGCGCGTGAACTGGCGCGACAGGGCTTGACTCCGGTGTATGTTGGCGCGGAACAAAAATCCTCCGGATTGAGTTTCGAACTGCCGAAGTTCGGTGGAGGCAGGCGCAAAGACATCCTGTTTTTCACGCAGGAAATGACCACGTTGTTGAACTCCGGCATCCCACTCGATCGGGCGTTGGGCATTGCGATTGAGTTGACCGAGAAGAAGCAGTTTCAAGACATCCTCAGCGATGTGCTGCGTATGGTGAAGGGCGGCAAAACATTGGCCGATGGCTTCGCCGCGCATCCTGTCTATTTCTCGGAACTCTACATCAACATGGTGCGAGCGGGAGAGGCTTCGGGCTCGCTTGCCCCGGTATTCGAGCGGCTTGCGGAGTTCGAAAAGACGCGCGATGAGTTGCGCGGATACATCACGTCTTCGATGGTCTATCCGGCTTTGTTGTGCGTAGTGGGCTTGGGCTCGATGCTGATCCTGATGTATTTTGTGGTTCCGAAGTTTGCGCAGATCTTCAACGATGCGCGAATGAAGATGCCACTGCCGACCTATCTGTTGGTTGAGACCAGCAACATCGTACGCACGTATGGCATCTTTGTGATCATCGCGATTGGCGCGGCTGTGGTTGCTTTTCAGACCTATATCCGGACGGTTGAGGGGCGCCTCTGGTGGGATACGTTTCGTCTGAAGATCCCGCTGTTGGGGATCGCACTGCGGAAGGCCGAAACTGCGCGATTCGCGCGTGCCATGGGGACGCTGGTGGCGAACTCGGTGCCGCTTGTCCAGTCTCTGGGAATTGCGGCGAAGATCCTCAACAATCAGAGAATCGCAGGGACACTCGCCGCGGTGCAGCAGGGCGTGAAGCGAGGCGAGGGCTTGGCGGGTCCGATACGGAAGACGGGTGAGTTCCCGCCGTTGGCGGCGCATTTGTTGACGGTGGGCGAAGAGACCGGCAAGCTGGATGCGATGTTCCACCGTATGGCGGATATTTATGAGTCCGAGACCCGGGAAGCGATCAAGAAGTTCACGGCGCTGTTTGAGCCGGCGATCATTTTGATCATGGGTATTCTGATTGGGACTCTGATTCTGAGCATGCTGCTGGCGATTTCGAGTCTCAACGAAGTGGCGATGTAGGTTGTGGACATCGCACTGCGGAATTTCAGTTACTTCACCAAGCGGATGCCAGCCCTCGGCGAAGGACTCGATGTTCTTGTCGAGGAGGGCTATGTTCCTAACAAAGAGCTTTTGATTGACCCTTGGGGTCGGCCAATTGTACTGAAGAAACAAGCATCGGGAGAGACGGAGATTGAGAGCCTTGGCGGCAACGCTGCTGACGTTGTTGTTTCCGTGACCAATCTGAGCGAATAGCGGGTGGGGCTGGGCGCTCGATTCCGAATCGTTTTGGAGGAGGGGCGCGGCCGAGGTGTACACGATGCCTGTTGTCGGGTGGGCGATGAGCCGCGCTTGAGCCACGGAGAATGCGAGCGTCAGGAAGATCGCGGCTTTGGCCAGAAAGCGCGCTGCGTTCGCCGGGTTCGTTTCCGCAATCGCGAGTCCTGCTGGCGGGTGCATGGCATCGGTTTCAGGATGCGTTTCCACGGTTTGATCGCGATGCTTCTGCGTTCCGGCCGCGTTGGCAGTGGCGGTTGATTCGGTTTCCTGTGCGTTCGCCGGGTTTGTTTCCGCAATCGCGAGTCCTGCTGGCGGTTGCATGGCATCGGTTTCAGGATGCGTTTCCACGGTTTGATCGCGATGCTTCTGCGTTCCGGCCGCCTTGCCCGTGGCGGTTGCCGGGTTAGTTCCCGCAATGTTCGCGTGCAGGTGAGCGGTGTCAGTTGCAGCCGCTGCGGCCATTTTCGGGTTTGTTTCTGCAGCCCAGTGATTTGCCGCAGAGGCGGATTCCTTTCGGATTGCGCGCAGCATCGAGAGGGACCGGAAATATTCGTTATTGATGCGGCTTTGGCACCGGTGGAGATGCGGTAGCGAGCCAGTGCGGGCGAGCGAGGATTCGATGGCTTCGGCGACTTGGACGGGTTCGGCGAAGTGGGTATACTTCGCATCGAGCCTGGCTCGGTTGGTTTCGATTTCGACGTTGAGGATAGCGGTTTCCGCGGTCCAGGCGCGGTAGAGTTGCCACTGGGCGAAGGCGATGCGTTCGACCAAGTTGGTTTCGGTGGCGTTGACGGGGTGGTATTCGTCCATGTAATCGGCGAGGACGCTGTCGAAAGCGTCCTGGTCTTCGCATGTGAGGGCGAGGTGGAAGGCTGTGAGCCCGTGGCGGAGGGCGTTGCGTGCGCTGGTGGCTTTGCCTTCGGGGGTGACGGGCCCTTGGGATTTCGCGCCGTTGGCGCGGGCGGCTGCCTTTTGGGCATCGGAGCGAGGCACTTTAGGTTTGTTAGCGTTGTCATGCATTTCGGGCATGGGTGATCCTTTCTGCCCTCAGGATCGTGGGGACGGTGTTTTCACTCGAGTGGAGATTCGGCTGTAAGTGATTGCAGGGATTGCGAAAATGTTTTTCGGTGGGTTGTGAACGGAGAATTTTGAAAAACTTCGTTTTGGGAGAGGCCAATTAGTCGGGCCATGAGAACGTCAGACGAGAAGCTTGGGGGCATCCTGCTCAAGAGGCTGGGAACGCAAATTCGTTGTGCGCCGGCCCCGCGCGAGAGAAAAGGTCTCAATATTCCGCCAGCATGGACTGTGCGCTCTGTACTAAAATTAGGGGCTGTGGCCATGTCCCAATGGCTCCCGATCCACGATGCCCCTCTCGGACCGCCGCTGGAAACAGTTTGCCGAATCGCGATACGCGCACGAGCGCGAAGCGCTCGAATTCCTGCTCGCCGGATCGCGACCCGATTTACCTCTATTCCAATTTCGAATTCATCGCTGACGACGGCTCGGTGAACGAGATTGACGCCCTCGTTGTCTCTCAAGCAGGCGTCTTCCTCGTCGAACTCAAGAGCCGCGGCGGAACCGTCAGAGGCAATCGCCATCTGTGGGACTGGGAGAAGGACGGGCGCTCCATTTCCGTTGACAGTCCACTCACCCTGATTAACTCCAAGGCTCGCAAGCTCGCCGGGCTCTTGGGTAAGCAGAAGGCCTTCCGTGGTGAGCGCGCACCATGGATTGAAGCACTGGTGTTCCTCTCGGCTCCGGGTATCAGCGTTCAGCTCCCTGATTCGGAAAGAATGCGGATTTGTGAGCGGGAACCTCGCGACAAAAAGCCCGGCATTGCGTCGGCGCTTCTCCAGCGTGAGTTCTACGGCAACGAATCCTCAAGGGGACCGTTCCTCGACCTGGGTGCCGCCCGTCGCTTTGCCAAAGCGCTGGAAGAAGCCGGCATTCGCCCTTCGCAACGTCAACGGCGTGTTGGCGACTATGTGCTGAAGGAGCTGATTGAGGAAAACCAGCTGTTCGCTTACCAGGATTTCCAGGCTGAGCACCCAACGACGAAGGCGAGCCGCCGTGTCAGGCTATATACTGTGGCCGGGAAAGACAAGGCCACCCACGAGGCGGTCCGGCGGGCGGCGCTCCAGGAATTTCAAATCCTTGAATCGCTCGATCACCTCGGCATTCTGGGAGCTCTCGACTTTAACGAGCACGAACTCGGGCCGGCGATCCTTTTTCGGCGGGAGCCCAACGAAGTTCGTCTGGACCATTTCCTTCGCCAGCGCGGCGCGACTCTCCCGCTGGATATCCGTCTGAGTTTGGTTCGCCAAATTGGCGAGGCGGTGCGCTATGCCCATAGCCACCGCGTGGTGCATCGGACGCTGAGCCCGAAGAGCATTCTGGTGATGAATCCGGATTCCGACCGGCCGGATGTTCGCATCTTCAACTGGCAGGCTGGACGCGTGCTCACGACAGGATCGACGTCGGGTATGCCGGCCTCGAGGTCTGCCACACTCCACCCGAGCCAGTATTCGGAGGAAGCGACTCTCTGTTATCTCGCGCCGGAGTCAGTCCTCGATCCAGGGGGGCGCGATCCGATGGCGGACGTTTTCTCGCTGGGCGCACTCGCGTTTCACATCTTCAGCGGTCGCCCACCTGCTACGAGTGGCGCGGAAATGAACCAACTGCTCTCTGAACATCGGGGCCTTTCGCTCGGCGCCGCGCTCGACGGAGCCACGGCTGGACTTCAGGAACTCGTCCGCGAAGCCACAGCCCCGGACCTGCTCCTGCGCACCGAAACAGCCCGCGACTTTCTGGACAACCTTGACCGCGCTGAGAACGAACTCACCGCGCCGCCCCAGGAGGATTTGGCTGATCCTCTCGAAGCAAAGCCCAACGAGCTTGTCCCGAATGGGCTGAAAGTGCTGAAGCGGCTTGGCGGCGGCTCTAGCGCAGTCGCGCTTCTGGTTGAACGTGGCGACGAGATCCTCATTCTGAAGTACGCTCGCGACAGCAAGGATAATGGCCGGATCGAGAAGGAGTATCACACCCTCGATGGGCTGCGGCACGAGTTGATCGTCAGCGCCAAGGGCCTGCTCAGTTTCCCCAGCGGTCATCAAGGCTTCCTCATGGAGTATGCGGGCGAGTGGGACCGCAAGAAAGAACCCTCGGCACAGAAGGAAGATACCCTCGCCCGTGAGTTGAAGGCTGTCGGACGGCTGTCGATTGAATTCCTGGGCCGCTTCGGAGATGACTTACTCCACGTCGTGCAATACCTCGAAGAAAAGGGCGTAGCGCATCGTGACTTCAAGCCCGACAACATCGGCATCAAAGAGTACGGCAAGAAACTGCACCTGAAGATCTTTGACTTCTCGCTATCGAACGCCCCCCTCGATAACGTGCGCGTCGGAACCCCGCCTTACCTCGAACCGTTCCTGCAACTCCGCAACCGCTGGGATACCGCAGCCGAGCGCTACTCTGCCGCCGTAATTCTTTATGAGATGGCCACCGGAACCACGCCTCGCTGGGGCGATGGACAGAGTGCGCCGCACCTGATCGACGCAGACGTTACCATCGACGCTGACCTCTTTGACGCACCCGTTCGGCAGGATCTGAATGACTTTTTCCGCCGAGCCTTCCAGCGGCATCCGCGCCAACGCTACGACAACGCGACGGATATGCTGCTTGCCTGGCAGAACATCTTCCATCGCGCGACCGTCAGCGACAGCCGCATGCTGGACCCCGCGGTCCAAGATTTGGCGCTGAAGAATCTTCGGCCCGACACGCTGCTCTCGCAAATTGGACTCAGCACGCGGGCCCAGAATACGCTGGACCGTCTCGGTATTTTCACAGCACATGAACTGGCAGCGGAGCCGCCGGGCAGGTTCTCCAATCTTCGAGGTGTCGGCCACAAGACCCGCCGCGAGATCATGGATCTGGTTGGCAAGCTGCGGTCGAAGTTCCCTCAATCCGCGATTCCAGAGAGACCGCCGGCGGATGTGCCCACCGAGAGGGCCGACGATGAATCGACCGCACCGCTGAGTGTAGACGCAATGACCGCCCTCCTGATTCCGGTGGAGCGTAGCGCATCCGGTAAGGTGAGTCGCCAAATTCTCGCGGCGTTTCTGGAACTCGATGATGCGGCTATGGGCGCGCCCCAATACCCAACGCAGGCTCAAATTGCGGAACGGACCGGCAAGGCACGCGCGCAGATCAGCCAAGTGATCGTGAAGGCTCGGGATCGCTGGCGGCGCAGCGTTCCTCAACTCACGCCGATCCGTACCGAACTCGCCGAGTTCATCACGGCCGAAGGCGGCGTGGCTCACATTGCCGAACTTGCTCAGTTCCTGCTCGCGAGCCGCCGTTCGGACGCTCCAGAGCCGTTGGCCACGCGCCGCGCCGCCGCTGTGGTCCGGGCCGCGCTTGAGGCGGAGAAGCCTTCCGAAAGCTGTCGCTTTGAAGAGAGGCGCCATGGTGACCTTTACCTGGTTGCCAGATCCGAAGCTCCCTTCGGCGAAGCCGCCGTTAACTATGGGGAGAAGTTGGCCGACACCGGGCGTACTCTGGCGGAAAGCGATCCGCTGCCCTCGCCCACGCGAGTGCTCGAAACCTTGCGCGCCATTCCCACGCCCATTCCTGGACTCCGGGACGACCGTCTCGTCCGCGTCGCCGCCGCTCACCGCCAAGTCGCCGTCTCCCCGCGGCTGGAACTCTATCCACGCAACCTCGATGCGCTCAGGGCGCTGAAGCTGGCGCAATCTTCGCTGGCCGGAGTCGCGAGCATTAAGGCCGACGAGCTTCGCAGCCGCGTGCATGACCGTTACCCGGAAGCGCAACCGCTGCCCAATCCGCCCGAGCTTCACCGCCTGGTTGAGGAAGCGGGACTCGGGTTGAAGCCCGATGCCACCGGTCTGGTGTACGTGGCCCCGACCACCACGGGTATAGCGTCATCCACCAGCCTGCACCGGGCCCCGACCATCGTGTCTCCTTCTCCAAGTGGGGGTGCCGCGTCTTATCTGCCGCCCGTTGAGCAGCCTCGGGAGATTGAGGAAGCCATGGAGTTTGAGCGCCGTCTGAAGGCTGCCTACCGCGCGCCCAGCTACCTCGTGCTGGCCACGGAACCGAAATTGAAATACTTAGAGATGGCCCTCAAGAATATCGCCAAGCACTTCCCGATGGAAGTCTTCCACTGCGAGCGCGCTTTTCTCGCCGCCCTCAGAATAGAGGCGGAATCAAAGCGCATCAAATGGGATGTCGTCCTCCGCGCCGATGCTGCCAAGCCGGCCGGAAATGGCCACGCAGTCCGCGATTGGGAGAACTTGAGAAAGCTCGCGGCCAGTGCTGCTCGAAGCGTGGCCGATCAACTGCGCGCCCGCACTGCGCCCACTTTGATCGTCTATCCAGGGCTGCTGGCTCGCTATGGGCAGCTCTCCATCCTGGATGAGTTGGCGGACTCGATTGGGCAACACAGCCTTTGGCTTCTCGCTGGGAGTGACCGGCAAGCGGCCTCGCCGATGATCGACGGCCAGGCCATTCCCGCGCGACCAACGCAGTGGGGCTGGATTCCGGGCAAGTGGCTGGACAATGAGTTTCGCAAAGCCAAAGGTGGATCCGCCGCATGATCGATGAACAGCTTCTCCGCACAGGATTGCAAAAGCTCCTGAAGGAGACCGAGTCTGCCATCCGGGACCGCCTCGAAGACGAGCCCAGCCTGCAAGCGCAGCTTAAGGAACGGCATGACGCGGCAGTGCGGGCGGAGCGGACGGAAGGGTCGAAGAAAGGCTTCCTAGCCTTTTCTGACGAAGCCATTACCCAAGCCGCCGTGCATTGGCTGCTGGGGTGCGTGTTCGTTAGGTTCCTGGAGGACAACGGCTGGCTCGACGAGCGGAATGCCAAGGCTGCTTGGATCTCCGGCCCCGGCGAGCGCTTGGCCATAGCCAAGGATCGGAGGACCCTCTTTCTCCGGCCGGACCCGACCCTCACGGACCGCGACTATCTCTTGCATGTCTTCGCGGAAGTGGCGAAGCTCCCTGGCGTGACCGGCTTGTTTGATCCGAAGCATAATCCGCTCTACTCGCTGCAACCGACGGCGCAAGGTGCTGCCAAGATCGTGGAGTTCTTTCGAGATGCAGACCCCGATTCCAACGCCCTGATCCAGGACTTTTCAGACCCGGCGCATGGCACTCGCTTCTTAGGGGATTTGTACCAGAACCTCTCGGAATCGGCCCGCAAGCGATATGCACTCTGCCAAACGCCTGGCTTCGTCATCGACTTCATTCTGGACAGGACGCTGACTCCGGCGCTGGACGCGTTTGGTCTGGAGACGGTCCGCATGATCGACCCGTCTTGCGGAAGCGGTCACTTCGTGCTGGCGGCTTTTGCGCGGATCTTCCGAGCCTGGCAGAGCAAAGAGCCGGGAACAAACCCTCCCGCTTTGGTCCAACGCGCATTGGACGCGGTTTACGGCGTGGACCTCAATCCATTCGCGGTGGAGATTTCTCGATTTCGGCTCTTGATTGCGGCGCTTGAATCCAGTGCCATTGAGCGACTTGTGGATGCTCCTAACTTTCGACTCAACCTCGCTGCAGGTGACTCCCTCCTGCATGGAGCCCGGGAAGGAGGAGGAGGCATTGCAAGGCAACTCTTCGAGGATAGATTTCAACATTTTTATGACACTGAAGATGCAGACGAGTTGAAGAGAATCCTGGGCCAGCGTTATCACGCTGTCGTCGGGAATCCGCCTTACATTAACGTCAGTGATCCGGTCCTTAGAGAAGCATATCGAACTCGCTTTTCGACATGCCACGGGAAGTACCAACTCGGGGTTCCATTCACCGAGCGCTTTTTTGACTTCACGTTGCGGAGTGATAGCACCGATTCCCCGGCAGGCTGGATGGGCATGATCGTTTCTAACGCGTTCATGAAGCGAGCTTTCGGAAAGAAGTTAATTGAAGAGTACCTTTGCCATCGAGACCTAACCCACGTGATCGACACGAGTGGGGTGTACCTCCCGGGACACGGCACACCGACGGTAATTTTGCTTGCACGCCACCAGCGCCCAGTTTCTAAATTGGTCCGGGCTGTTAGGGGGATTCGCGGCGAGACGATCGCGCCTAGGGATCCGGCACTTGCTCCAGTGTGGCAAGAGATTACGGGACACTGCGGTGATCCCGGATTCACGGGATCGTTCGTCAGTGTCGCCGATGCGTCGCGTGAAAGCTTCAATCAGTATCCTTGGTTGATCGGAGGCGGTGGTGCTGCGGAACTCAAGTTGCTGCTTGATGAGGAAGCAAAGCAGACGCTGGATGACCTAACGGTTCATAACGGAATTACAGCCGTAGCTGGCGAAGGCGAGGTCTACGTTCAAGCTGACCGAGGCGTTTTTACTAGGCACAAAGTGGAGAGGATCATGCCCATCGTTGAGGGTGAACAGATTCGAGAGTGGCACCTCGCGATCCCGTATTCGAGTCTTTGGCTCTACAGCGACACATTCGAGTTAACTCCAATCGTAGATCTGCCCAATACCAGAAAATTTCTCGGCCTCTTCAAGTCCCACCTCGCTCGACGCAAAAGGTTTGGTGTGCCAATGCTAGCGAAGGGGCTGACGTGGTACGAATGGCAGGAACTTTATCCGGCAAAACTCAATGATCCGAGGTCGATTTCTTTCGGTGAGATTGCAACTCATAATCACTTCCACTTCTCCCGTAGCGGCTTTGTGTACGACAACACTACCCGCGTGATCAAGCTTCCGGCTGATGCGACTGAGGACCAGCATCTGGAACTGCTCGGGCTGCTGAACTCGTCGACGGCGTGCTTTTGGTTGAAGCAAATCTGCTTTCCGAAGGGCGGGGACTCTGTTGGCAAAGAAGGTGCGCGCATTCGCAAGCTCCTGTGGGATGTTTACTACGCCTTTGACAGCACGAAGCTCAAGCAGTTCCCAATCGCAGAAGAGAAGCCGCTTGAACTTACAAAGCTAATTCAGGCCGAGGCTGAAGCGCGATCTGCTTTGCTACCGGGGCGACTCTGTGGAATCGCCGTGCCAACGCGCCCTTCATTAGAAGTTGCTTGCGAACAATCCGCCCAAAGCATCGCAAGAATGATCGCTCTCCAAGAGGAACTGGACTGGCAGTGCTATCGGCTCTACGGCATCATTGAGGACGATCTCACGCTCCCGCCGGATCAAGTTCCTCACTTACAACTCGGCGAACGGCCTTTCGAGATTTTGCTAGCCCGCACTGGAGAAGAGAAGCTCTGGTTCGAACGCCACAAATCGAAACCAATCACTCAGTTGCCTGCCCATTGGCCTGAGGACTATCGCCAGCTAGTGGAACGTCGAATCGCGATGATTGAGTCCAATCGCGATATCGCTCTCATCGAGCGTCCGGAGTACAAGCGCCGCTGGAATCTGCCGAGTTGGGAGGAAATGGAGAAGTCGGCTTTGAAGGGCTGGCTCTTGGATCGCATTGAGTTAAATGAAATTTGGAAAGATCACACGTTGGTCTCCTGCGCCCAACTGCGCGATGCCTTGGCCCGCGATAGCGACTGGCTCTCAGTAGCGGAGATCTATCACGGCGGACCCATCGAAGCATTGGACAGCTTTGTCATCGACCTGGTAACTCCAGAGGCTGTGCCCCACCTGCCCATCTTGCGCTACACGGAAGCCGGACTGCGCAAGCGAGCGGAGTGGGAGTCTGTTTGGGATCTACAGCGGCGAGAAGATGCCGGAGAAAAGGTCGAGATCCCGGTGCCTCCGAAGTACGTCACGAAGGACATGCTGGGCCACTATTGGAGGCTGCGCGGCGGCCTGGATGTTCCCAAGGAACGCTTTATCCTTTAACCGTTCTTCCAGCGAGACTCCGACGCAAGCCCGGTGCTCGGCTGGGCGGGGTGGTCCCACCTGGAGCAGGCAAGAGCGCTAGCCACTTACTATCAGAGGATGCGCACCGAAGAAGGCTGGGAGCCGGAACGTCTGAAGCCCATCCTGGCTGGCTTGCTGGACCTAAAGCCGTGGCTGCTGCAATGGCATAACGAGATCGATCGTACTTCGTGCGCTACGCCGAGAGCCAGTGCCAGGAACTCGGCTTTTCGCCAGAGGAAGTCCGCGCCTGGCAACCGCCCGTTAGACTGAAAACGAGAGGAGCGAGAGCCAAATGACCGTTGCACACTCGCTTTATGAACAAGGTATGACTTCGCTAACAGATGACCTCGAAAGAATCGTAACAGTGCTCAACGCGGCAGGCATCGTCTATGAGGTGATCGGTGGAGTAGCGGTAAACGCACACATCATGCAGCAGCATCGCAGCCGGTCTTTTGTTACCCGGGACGTGGATTTGTTGATTCGCCGGGAGGACTTGGAGACCGTGGTGGAGGCTGGCCGCGCCGCTGGTTATGAGGGCCGTAAAATCGTGGGTGGCTATATGCTCATCCGGGCCGGTCAGGAAATAGGGGAGGCGGTCCACCTCGTTTTTTCGGGGGAGCGCTCGAAGTCCACGCAGCCACTTCCCCATCCGCCCCTGCAGCCGGAGATGAAGAATCTATTTGGGCTGCTGGTTCCGGTGGCACCCTTGTCCGATTTGGTCCGCATGAAGCTGACGTCGTTCCGGCCCAAGGATGTGGTTCACTTGGAGATTCTGGAAGAAACAGGCTTGATCACCGCCTCAGTGGAGGCTGCTCTGCCCACGGAACTTAAGCAGCGCCTGGAAATGGCTCGCCAGCAGTTTGCCGAAGGCCGGCCCGATGTCGAGTAAGCTCCGCGACCTGTTCGATCTGCCTGACCGCGTGAACCCTGGCGATTTCGTGCTGAAGCTGTCCGATGTGGTTGGTCATCCCGCTGAAGCGCTCAAGGATTACCTCGTTACCGACCAGCTTGCCAAGTGCTTTGACGATGCGCTCGGCCTGGTGGAATCGGCCGTAAGCTCCGGCGAGAGTAAAGCGACCTATCTGCACGGCAGCTTTGGTGCCGGCAAAAGCCATTTCATGGCAGTGCTCTATCTGCTGCTGCAGGGCAACACGGCAGCACGTTCGCTGGAAAAACTCGCCCCCGTTATCACCCGGCACAACCGCTGGACACAGGGGAAAAAGTTTCTTCTAGTGGCGTAGCACATGATCGGCGCCAACACGGTGGAAGAGCGCGTACTCGGCGGCTACTATGATCTGGTCACCAAGCTGCATCCGGATCGCCCGCCCGCAGGCTTGTTCCCATCCGACGCACTCGTCGATAACGCCCGCACACTGCGCGAACAGATGAGCGACAAAGCATTCTTTGACGCCCTGAACGGCGGCATCAGCGGGGACTGGGGCACCATGGAGAGCGAGTGGGATGCGGCCAGCTTTGAAGCGGCAGCCCGAGCCGGGGGCATGTCCAGCCTACGGGGTGGCCTACTGGACGCGCTGGTTCGGACTCTATTTCCGGCAGCACGCCAAACGGCTGGCTTCGTCAGTCTCGACGATGGACTGCTGGTGATGAGCCGCCATGCAAAGTCACTCGGGTATGACGGGGTGATACTTTTCCTGGACGAATTGATTCTATGGCTCGCCAATCGATCCGGCGACACGGCCTTCATCAGCCGCGAAGCCCCGAAGCTGGTGAAGCTGGTGGAAGCGGGAACCGAGCGCCGGGCGATCCCGATCATCAGCTTCATTGCCCGCCAGCGGAAGCTCTCTGAGCTATTGGGCGAGCATACGCTGGGTGCCGAGAAGATGGCCTTCGAGGATGCCCTCAGCCACTTTCAGGGCCGCTTCAGCGAGATCAAGCTGGAAGACCGCAACCTTGCTGCCATTGCCCAGCATCGTATTCTGCGTCCGAAGAATGAGACGGCACGCTTGCAGATCAAACAGGCATTTGAGAAGGTGAAGCGAGAGCCTGAGTCGGTTCGCGACGTGCTGCTCACCAGCGAAAGTACCATTGAAGAATTTGAACAGCTTTATCCGTTCAGCCCGGCCCTGGTGAAGTCGCTGGTGGTGGTGTCCTCCGCTTTGCAGCGAGAGCGTACGGCGCTCAAGATCATGATGCAGCTCATGGTCGACAACAAGGACACGCTTACCCTGGGCGAACTGGTGCCCGTGGGTGCTTTGTTCGGGGCGATCAGTGAAGGACACGAGGCATTCAGCAAGCAACTTGGCCAGCAGTTTGAAAAGGCTCGCAAGTTGTGGGAGCAGAAGCTGCGGCCGGCGTTGCTTCGTTCGGCTGGTCTGACAGAAGATCAGTTGCGCACCCTGCCTCCAGATAATCCACAAGCCCGGCGCTTTCGCACGGATGAACGAATCATTGGGACGCTGGTGCTATCCGCATTGGCTCCAGAGTCCGAAACCTTGCGCGCGCTGACTCCGCGCCGCCTGGCTTCTTTGAACTACGGCACGATCAAGAGCCCGATTCCTGGCAATGAGGCGCAGGTGGTGGAGCAGCGCTGCCGTCAGTGGGCCGCCGAAGTGGGTCAACCGAAGATCAGCGGTACAGGGCCAGATCCGGTGATCAGCCTGCAACTGTCCGGCGTCGATACAGGTGAGATTATCTCGAACGCGCAACACGAGGACAACACCGGCAACCGCTTGCAAAAGATCCGGCAACTTCTCTTTGACGAACTCGGTATCGACTACGAGAACACGTTTCAAATTCAGCACAAGGTGACTTGGAGAGCGACGCCGCGAGAGGCGGAAATCCGATTCGCGAATGTGTGGGAAGCGGACGATTCCACGCTGCGCTCCGACGGGGATACATGGCGCGTGGTGATCGACTTCCCGTTTGACCGTGACCACCACACCGTCTTTGACGACCTCTCACGTCTGGAGCGTTTCCGCGCAACAGGTGGTCGCTCGAAAACCATCGCCTGGCTTCCATCCTTTCTGTCAGACCGCCTTCAAACGCAGCTTGGCCGGTTTGTGGTGCTGGAGCACCTACTCTCGAATGACGACCGGTTGCGGCAGTACAGTTCTCACCTGTCTCAAGCGGACCGCGTTGAGGCTAAGACGGAACTGACGAATCACCGTGACCAGCTTCGCGAGCAATTGAAGCGAGCCTTGCGCATGGCCTACGGGGTATTGAATCCAGAAGCTGGAATTCTCGATGAATCCTTGCGGCTGGAGAAGGATCAGCAGTTCCAGTCGCTCGATGCGACGATTCCGATCCGTCCTCCGGCTGCGGCTGATTTGCGCGCGGCGCTGGACATCTTGATTGAACAGGGTCTGGACGGACAGTATCCGGCGCATCCGAAGTTCAGCAAGGACGACTTGCGCTTAACGGCCGGATTGGTGCAGCAAGCCTTTGACAAGGTTCGGGAGGCGCTGGAAGATTCCGATAGTCGTGTCGCGATTGATCGCGATCTTCGGAGGAAGTTGCGTCCGTTGCTGGAACCGTTGGAACTGGCTCAGGTGAGCGAGCAGTTCCTGGCTGTGAAGACCGTTTGGTTCGACAGGTTCGATCCGCGTGAAGCGCAACTGCCGACGAAGGCCGCAACGGTGGGCCAACTTCGTCAATGGATGAACGAGCCGAATCCGATGGGGCTTCCCGATTCTTTGGAGAACCTGGTGATCCTCACTTACGCGCGGCAGGCGAATCGCATGTTGACGCTGCAAGGGATTCAAGCGCCTGAATCGCTCACCAGCCTGCGCAGCGACATCATCCTGGAGCGGCAGAAGTTGCCCGAGCAACAGGCTTGGGATCTGGCCTGCGAACGTGCCAGCCACTTCTTTGGCGTCACGGTTCCGGCGTTGCCAACACTGGCGAATCTCCCAAAGCTGCATGATCAGGTGGCCGTCCTCAACAGGCAGTTTGGGCATGAGGTGGCGAACTACGCGAGCAAGCTTCGCACGACCTTGTTTCCATTGGTGGGGGATGAATCGGAAGTGCTTCGATACAAGACGGCAGCAGCCACCAACGCTCTGTGCCAGGCCGTGCAGCGTGCGACGAAACCACTGGAAACCTTCGATGCGATTCAGGGAGCGCAAGTGACGGTCCCGTCCGCAATGGGAGAGGTGTTCAAGCAGTCCGCCAAAGCTCATGCGGCGCTGAACCTGATTCGTCTGGATGTATTTGAAACGCTGGGCCAGGTCCAGGACGAGCCACGGGCAAGTGTCGCGAAGTCGCTCCGACAGCAGCTTCAAGACGCTTTGCGCGCAGACGAACACGCTACTGCTCTCGATAGTGTGGTGAGAGGTTGGCTCGATGACTCGATGAAGCTACTGCTCGATGCTCCCCGGCCCCAACCAGCGCCTTCTGTGGCGCCCTCTGTGACGCCACTGACTGATGACAACGAGATGCCATTTCCGCCGGTGCTTTCGCCGCCTCCGCCGCCGAAACCCGGAGTCAAGGTTTCCACCGGTCAACGGAAAGTGACTGGCAAGAAAGAATGGCAGGCGCTTAGCGGCGAGATCGATCGTTTTCCAGGATCAGATGTCCACCTTCGCTGGAAGATTGAAGTCAGATCAGGTAGAAAAGGCGTTACGGATTCTGGCGGATCGCAATTTCGTCCTGTTGAAGAGTGCGTTTGCCCAACGGTTCGATTTGTCCAATCTGCGCATCGATGGTTTGATTGCTTCGCTCCAGCGGATTCTCAACGTGGAAGGCTATCCTGTACTTTCCGTCGATGGGTCTCAGACGGTTCGATTGAATCTTCAGCTTCTGCGGGAGCAATTCGATCTGGAGAGATCATATGGCCGTTAGCCGCCAACGACGACGCGAAACGATTGACGCGCTCCGGGCAGGCACTGTACCAAGGCGCGGACTCGATCTGTTAGCTGTTGGCATGGACCGATTCGCCTTGGCTGTGGATTCGGAAATGGATTCCGGCAATGCAGTCAGGTCAATCCTACTCGATGACACGGTCGATGCGGAGTGGTCCAAGCGCGCTCAGGCGGAGTATGCCGAGGCACGTTCAGAGACGGTTGCAGTCCGGCCTACCGGGCGGATAGTTGAGACCGATCATCAGACTGGTCGAACTCGTTGGTGGACCTTTGGTGGGTTGAGGGTCAACTATTCGCTCGCCCTGATGCTGCGAACCACCGACGAGTTGTCCCTCGCTTCGACAACTTCTTTGTGGAGGTCCCTAATGCGGGCAGCCTTTCCGAGGTAGAAGCGATCCTCTCAAGGTTGGATCGAATTGCCGAATCTCTTTCGTTGGTTCATACGGACCCACCTGGTCGTGTCAAGTTTTGGGAGTGCCTGCCAGTGGGACTACGCCAGCGATTCTCCACCTCGCGTTTCACCGATTCGCCCGGTGCTCTTGAGGTGTTAGCGGTCACTCGAGTTTATCTGACTCAACCCTGACCGTGATCTCGCCGTGGTGTGAAAACGGACGAGGTAGTCGTCCACGGGGAGTCGGAACTCGGCGGGATCAAGGCCCTGAAGCCGTTTGTCGGGCTTTGGTCACAAGTGGCTTCGGGTCTGGGGGAAGTCGCGAGACGATGATTTCTGTTCCCCGGCTCTTGGCAGCGCTTTACCGCAATCATCGAGCTTGAGGACGACGGTTTCCGTAGTTCGAGTTGGGCAACTCGGTCTATCGAAGTTGCTGGAAGCGCCTTTCATCGATACCAATCCGACTGAGAATCTTGTGGAAGAGTGGAGGGCCGATCCTTGCGGATCCGTGAATCCGAATGGTGGTTGCGCGACCATCTGCCTGCTTCCAGCGCGCGTGACTTCCCGTGGCGAGATTTGTGAAATCGAGTTTGGCTGGGGCGCGCTGAAACTCGGCTGCCCTGGCACCAGGCATGAACGATTGAACTTGTGTCGACGGGCAAGGGTTCGGACGATGCAGACACAATCCGAACTCTGCCCCATTGCTGACTGTCCAAACGTGCCTCGCATTCCAGCGGTGTTATCGAGTCACTTTTAAAGAAGGGATCTTAGGGTTTCCAAAAGCTCGCTGCGAGGTGAAAGCGGTGAGTCCGTTTCCGATGCGATTTTGAGCTTCGCGGCTGCATCCCGGAATGCCTTCTTGAGTTTCGAGTCGACAGCAAACGGAGGCGGCTCATAAGTTTTCAGGGGCCGTAGTTGCACCATTTCGTACGGGTACTTCTTTGAATACGCCTCATCTTCGGGTGTCACCTTCTGTACATGGTCGACGTATAACCAACTGAACTTCACCGAGTCTTGTGGTCTGAGCGCGGCGCACAATACCCATTCGTTCTCCTTCACCGTCCTCTTTGCGCTCCAAGCCCAATTCGTAGGCTCGCTGCCATTCTCGGTTCGCGAATGATCCTGGGATGCTCGCGAGATCGGATCTTCGCAGAACTCCTCACAGACCAAGAGTTTCCAGGCTTGGCGCTCTGGCGCGCGGAACCAATCTACAAAGCTCGCCTGCGGGGTGTTTCTGTCTGCACGGGGATTTCTCTTGTGGTAGTCGCGATGCGCCAGATCAAGAGCGTGAAGCTCAGGTGCTGCGGGGCGCAGGGCCAGCGGCGCAAGGAGTTGTCAATGTCGAGAGATTCGGGCCCTAGTAGGACGCCGGCCTCTTTGAGGTCGCCCACTCCCAAAGCGTTGGTAGACAGGTTTGCCGACGTTACTACGACACCGCTGCCCTCCGACCAGTAGACCTTCATATGCAACCTGTCGGCGAACTGTAGATTGGCCCCGAGAGAAATCAACTTGCGCCACCAGATCCGCCATCGATTGGCGCAGCACTTGCTGGATCTCCGATGACGCCTAGGCCATGCCATGCCATGCGCTGCGCGGCCTTCTCGCGCTCCTGCTCCCAGACCAGTTGCAAGATGCCCTTCAACTGATCCGGCACGCCGAAGCTTACGTACTGCCACGAGAATCCGAACTCGCGGGTGGCGTCGTGCACGGGCGGGTAGTCGGTGGGATTGTAGAGTCCCCGCAAGCGCTTGGCGGCGTCCTGGCAGAGGCCCCGCTACTCATTGAATGCGACGCGGCCAGAAAGGACTTCACCAACTCGGCGCGCTCCGTGGAAAACTGGCGCAGTCGATCCTCTAGTAACCGGGCACCACTTCCAGCGCGGCGACCGGCAACAGGTGAATAC
>CAZCPL010000006.1:47165-60712 GCA_964500255.1 uncultured Solibacteraceae bacterium
AGATTCCGTAGAGGAACCGCCGGATCTCGCCGTCGAAGCGGCCGAATCGCCTTCAGTTCTGCGGCATCGAGCAGGTGCTTCGAGACGCGCAAAAAGGTCTTTGTCGGCGTCGGCTTCGATCTGCTAGGTCGAGACCTTGCGGGTGTTGCCCATGGTCGAGAGCCGGACGTCTCTTCAAAAAAGCGATGCAGACGGTGTTGCGCGCGAGATCGACGCCGGGGTCCTGAATGTGGACGCTGGGCGGTAGTGACGCGAGCGGTGGCGGCGCCGTTGCGGCGTCGGGAAACGGGAAAAGAATGGCTTGTGCTGCCATGATGGTTAGACCTCCCAACAAATATGATTGGTGCGCCAGGAAAGCTGGCAGGGTGATTAGGGCTTGCGGCGGAAGATGCCGCAGTCCACGGACTGGAAAGATCCCACGATCGCGCGGTCAATCGCCGCGAGAATCTGCGGGATCTATTTGTGGGATTCGGTCCTTAGATGATGGGCTGGTTGCTTGTAATATTGAAATGGACGCCACGCGGAACTGATTCGGCGTGTCGAGATCGTCTAGGTGCCGGTCGTGACGATCAGATCTCAGTTGAGAGCGGCGGTTGCTTGGGCGAAGGTGATGAGTTGCTGGATCGTGGCGATGGAAAGATCCGGGTAATTTTCCTGGATCTCTTCGAGAGGAGAGCCGAGTTCGAAGTCCTGGACGAAGGTGTCGGCGGGGATCCGGGTGCCGCGCACGATGGGGCGACCGGAGACCTTGCCGGGGCCCTGCTCCACCAGATCGCAGTCGGTCCAATCGACGTAGCTGTCCTGCTGGAGGATTGTGTTGTCGGTGGTGGAAACGCCCATGGTCGCTGGCCTCAGTTTCATCGTATCAATGTGCCATGCGAGCGGGGGGGGAAGTCAGTGACAACGGCTCCGCGCGCGTCGATGGACACTTCGAAGCCTTGCGGTTCGAGATCGGGCGGCGAGTGGCGGTCGGTGAAGAAGACGACTTCCTGATTGGGGGATCCGCAGAGCGGTTGGTCGTCGCAGGCGGCCATGGATTGGCGGAGGCGTCCGAAGACGCCGAAGTACAGGAAGCGTTGGATTTGGGCGAAGTGGAAGCGGTCCGCGGTCGGTTCGCGCAACGCGTAGCCGCTGGACGCGCCGATCGACAGCGGCGGTCGCCGCAGCTTCAGGTATTCGCAGAGTTCTAGTAAGACCGAAGCCTGTTGAAACGGCTCGCCGCCGGAGAAGGTGACGCCGGCGATTCCGGGGGATAAGCCTAGCCGCTGGCAGAAAAGTGACATCAATGTTGCATTCGAGTGTTTACAGGCATCCCCGGTTTCCGCATACCGGGATTGCCTTTCTCGGTGGACGAACGGGTTCCCAGGTTGGCAGTAGTAGTCGCGGGAACCCGTCTCAACACTCCTTATTTTCCAAACTACCAGTCCGAGCCCGTCACAGCGAATAGCGGTCGGTTAAGAAGACGACTTCAGACGCGCCTCCGCCGTCTGCCGTTCAGAGCGATCCGCTGGTGGTGCAAAACATCCCACTGGGCGGCAAATTCTTGGCGAACTCCAGCAACCACCGTTACTCTAGTGGACCGTGGACTGGATTCTACTCCTCTTCGTCGGCCTCGCCGTGTTCGCTATCCGGGACATCCTGCTGCTCGGCATTGCTGACTCATCGAAGCGCTTCCTACCAGCGGTTTGGAGCCTGTTCTCCTGCCTTGCTCTCTCCTGGGCATCTGAACGGATCTCGCGCGACGAGGCATTCGCCATCCTGCGATCCCCCCTATTTTACTGGCCAGCCATCGCCGGGCACGCGCTGCTCTGGCTGATTCTCACGAGAGTCCGCAACGCCTTCGTGCTCGCGTCAATTCCCTCCCCATTGCAGCTCTTCGCACTCGGCGGACTCTGTTGGCTCCTCCTCAATCGAGCGAGTGGATGGCCTTGGTGGACGGCTGGGATTGCCGCCGCAAGCGCATGGATCCTGGTTGTTTACCCCTGCGCCGCGCTGCTCCCGCGCCGCGCGGACAACAACAGCGCAGCCTTTCGATTCGCGGCCACCGCGAACCTTTCGGCGATCCTGCTTGTGCCAATGCAGCAAGCAACCGCTAACGAATCCGCAGATCCGGCTATCGATTGGATGGCAACGCTGCTGCCGCTTGCCATCACGGCTGCAATGATCGGTGCGAGCTACCTGTTTCATCGCTCCCGCTTATCCGGCAAACAATCCCGCTCATAGCAACAACCAATCCACTCGCAATCGTTTGATTGGGATTCCAGGCAAACAGCTCTAAGCTGGGACTTCACTGTGCAACCGATTCACGATCTGCTTTACCTACTGTCGAATGCGTTCCTCATCCCAACGCTCCTCGGAACGCTCGCAGCCTTTGCCTATGGAACTTACGTTGTCGGGCAGTATCTGAGCGAACTTGCCGACCACCGCCACAACCGCGCGGCCCTTCGCGATCTCTTTGCGGGACCTCCAACCCAGTCCCGCTTTGCCGGATACCAATGGCGTGGAGCGTTCGCACGTTTCGCGCGAGCTCTCTCGAAATACGATGATTTCCCCGCGCTTATCGAAAAGGAGACCGCCGATATCGAACTCGAAATGCACGCCCGCATTGAGCGCCTCGGCATCATGGCCAAGACCGGCCCGATGCTTGGCCTGATCGGCACTCTGATTCCGCTGCAGCCCGCGCTTGCAGGCTTGGCGCGGGGCGACATGCAGGCCATGGGTGCAAATCTTCAAATCGGCTTCACCACCACAGTCATCGGCCTGCTTGCCGGCGGCACTTGCTATGCGATCGGCGTGATCTATCGCAACTGGTTCCAACAGGACATCAGCGACCTCAACTTTCTCACCGCCATCTGGGCCGCGCCGAAAAACAACTATGAACAATCACTGCAATCGCCAATTGCCGCCGAACTGGAAAAAGCGCGCTAAGGGTCCGCTCAGCGGCGGCGGCAAAGACGACAACGATCCGCTGCTGGGCTTGATCAATCTCTTCGACGCCAGCATGGTGCTCGTCGTTGCGATGCTCGTGGCGCTGGTGAGCAAAGGCAACCTCGCCGATGTCGCGGCCCGCTTGAGCCAGCAGGACGTCACGATCATTACCAATCCAGGCAAACCCGATATGGAAATGATCATCAAGCGCGGCAAGAAGATCGAAAAGTTGAAATCCACCGGTGAACAAGGCCGCGGCAAAGGCGAACGCCTCGGAACTGCCTACAAGCTCGATAGTGGCGAAGTCATCTACGTCCCCGAAGAAGGAACCAAACCCCAATGAAACGCAAACTGAAACTCGCAGGGGCTCTGCTTGGTCTGCTCGCCGCGTGCGGCGGGATCTACTGGTGGCTCACTCGTCCGCAGCTACTCTTCGCCGGTTTCGCTGGCCCCTTCATCGGCATGATGTTCGAAGCATCGGGCAAGACCGGAGTGAAGTTCGACTTCTGGGGACGCAAGCAGATGGACGATCCGTCTCTCGATGCGGCGAAACTCAGCCGCTACAAAGCGATCTTTGTCAGTGGCCTGCGTGCCGAACCGCTCACCGAACCGATGAAGAGTGCGCTGATCGCCGCGCAAAACAAGGGCATCAAAGTCATTGTGATTCCGCCGGCGCAGGGCAACAGCCTCGGCGTCGGCAACGCGGACTACGAAGGCCTGGAAAAGCCCGTCAAGCAGTATTGGGCGTACGCGGGCAAAGACAACATGCGGCGTTTCTTCAACTATTCCGCCGCCAAGTATCTCGGCGCTTCGAAGCCGATCGAAGAGCCCCAGCCAACCCCCGAAGACGGCTTCTATCATCCCGACGCACCCGATCACATGCTCACCACAGACGCCTATCGCGCCTGGTACAAGCAAACCGGCAAGTGGAAAGAGAAAGCCTCGCACGTCGTCATCGACTTTGCGGATGGCTGGAAAGTGGGGTCCGTTGCAGGCACGAACGCCCTGCTGCGGGCGTTCGAAAAGAAGGGTTGGAACGCCGCTGCCATTTTCGGCAAAAAGAATACGGTCGAATACACCAAGCAGTGGAAGCCCGACATCATGATCTCGCGCACGCATGGCCGCTGGTATCAGGGCAACCGCGGTGTCGAGATCCTCAAGAACGAAATCGATATTCCAGTGATGCGTGGCTTGGCGCTCTTCTTTACCGGAGAGATGATCGGCGAATACAAGCAGACCAGTCTCGGCATCCGCGGCGCGGGACTCGCCATCGGCGCCATCGTCCCTGAACTCGATGGATCCATCGAACCTACGCTGATCGAAGGTATCGATGCGGAATGGTACGGCAAGCGCTACGAAGCCGTGATCGACGAACGCATCGACCGCATGACCGATCGCGCCGCCCGGTGGGTGCGCTTGCGCAAGGCGCCGAACGCGGAAAAGAAGCTAGCCGTGATCTACGTGGCCGGAATGGGCAAAGGCAAGATCACCGCTGCCAGTATGAATGTCCCCGAAAGCATGAGGGACTTTCTCGGTAGCCTCAAAAACGCCGGATACCGTGTCAATCGCATCCCCGCCAACAGCGAAGCTCTCGTAGCCGAACTCAACGAGCGTGGGCGGAATCTCTTTGAATCGCAGGAAGGCGAACTCGAAGAACTCGCCAAGCAGCCGGGCACGGAACTGGTGCCAGCCGAGGAGTACGCCGCATGGTTTCAGAAGCTGCCGGAGAAACTGTCAAAGCCGGTAGTGGATACTTATGGGCCAGCGCCGGGCCGCAATATGGTGATCGTTCGCGGCGGCAAACAGTTTGTCGTTATTCCCAAACTCGACTTTGGCAACGTCATCATCCTGCCGCAGCCCGCGCGCGGCGCTTCGATGTCTTCGAAGCTGGTGCACGACGACAAGGTTCCGCCGCCCCATCAATATCTCGCTGTTTATTGGTGGCTGCAACACAAGTTCAAGGCAGATGCACTGGTCAACTACGGGACGCACGGAACTCACGAATTTCTGCCAGGACGCCCCGTGGGACAGCTCGACGATGACTGGAGCGATCGCACCCTTGGCGTGTTGCCGAACATCTACGTCTATGTGATGGACAACGTTGGCGAAGCTCTCATCGCCAAGCGCCGCGGATCCGCAGTCACCATTAGCTATCAAACGCCTCCGATCGTTGCCGCGGAAATCTCCGCCACCGACGCCCAGGCTGCGGAACTCTATCGGGCCACGCAGCAGTTCAACGCGGTGGACGAAGGCGCTCTCAAAGACAAATTACGCGAGCAGATCCGCGACCTCGCGGTGAAGCGCAAGTTTGACCGGGATATCAAGAAAGACTTTACCAAGTCCGCGCCCACCGATGCCGATGTTGCGGAACTCGACGCCCATCTTGACGCACTCGAAGAGGAACGGATTCCGGTCGGCCTGCACACCCACAGCCGAGCGGACTCTGGCGAGCAGCTCGCCCCGGCGCTGACCGAGATCCTCGGCGATGACTTTGTAAAGCGCGCAGGAGGCAAGAAACAGGCCATGTCGCTAGTTCGCACGGCGATGACTTCGGCCGCGCGTTCGATCGTCAGTGAAGCGCCTGTGCACGAACCCGCGCACAAGGCCAGCGCGACCTGGAACCGCACCACCGAACCCAAGCCGCTTCGCGGCGACAACGATACTGCACGAGTCCAGTTCCTGCAGGCCGCCTTTGCCGAAACCTCGCTTGAGATCCCGCAGACTCTGCGGGCACTTGAAGGACACTTCATTCCGCCGGGTAGCGGTGGCGACCCGGTTCGAAATCCCAACGCGCTGCCGACGGGCCGCAATCTTTACGGCATCAATCCGCAGGAAGTGCCGACACGCGCAGCGTGGGAACTCGGCAAGAAACTCGCCGCCGACCTTATAGCCGCTGAGCAGAGGCGACTGGGGCGATTTCCCCGCAAAGTGGGCTTTACTCTTTGGAACACCGAACTGATTCGCCACTACGGCGCAGATCTCGCGCAGGTGCTCTATCTTATGGGCTTGCAACCTCGTTGGGACAAGCGCGGCATTGTGGAAGGTGTCAACGTCATCCCGATGTCTGAGCTGAAGCGTCCGCGCGTGGATGTTGTGATTCAAGCAGCCTCGCTTTTCCGCGACACGTTTCCAGACCGGATGGAATTTCTCGATCAGGCGGTACGCATCGCGGCGGAAGTTCGCGATGGAGAAAACTACATCGCAGAAAACAACGCAGCCAATGAAAAGGCGCTTAAGGATAGTGGCATGTCCGCAAAAGATGCCAAGCTCTACGCTGCGGCGCGAGTCTTTTCGAACGCCCCTGGCGGCTATGGCACGGGCGTGATCGGCAACATCGAGCGATCTGGCGATTACACCGATACCAAAGCGATCAGCGACGAGTATATGGCCAAGACCGGTGCTGTCTATACGGCTGGCGCGGAATGGGGCAAGGCGGTTCCACAACTCTACAAACAACAACTCGCCGGAACCGATTCCGTCGCGCTCTCGCGCTCTTCGAATGTCACCAGCGCCTTGTCGCTCGATCACTACTTCGAGTATCTCGGCGGCATGACCATGGCGATTCGCGACACGACAGGCAAGAGTCCTGAAACCTATGTCACCGATGTCCGCGACGCCAAACGGGCCAAGATGCTCACCACGCAACAGGCGCTGGCTCAGGATTTCCGCACTCGCTACTTCAATAAGAAGTGGATCGAAGGCCAGCAAAAAGAGGGTTTTTCGGGCGCTTCGGAAATCCGAGAGACTACCAAGAACCTCTTTGGGTGGCAGGTCACCAAGCCCGAAGCAATCGATTCCTGGGTGTGGGACGAGGCCGAAAAAGTATATGTTCAGGATTCGCTCAACCTCGGTCTCAAGCAGTGGTTCGACGAAAAGAATCCATACGCCTACCAGGAAATGACGGCCACGATGCTCGAATCCGCACGCAAGGGATTCTGGAAGCCGTCGGCGGAAGTTCTGCAAAGGCTCGCCAATGAATATGCGGCTTCGGTATCCAAACACGGGGCCGCTGGTGCGGAACGAATGACCAACAACAGCGCGTTCGAAGGCTATCTCAAGCAACAACTCAACGCGCCGGGCAACGTCACAGGGATGCAGTTGACATCGAGCTATCGGAAGTCGATCGAAAAGGCGGCTGGTGGATCTAACAAACTCATAGTTGCCGGTCAACGCCTGACCCGCGAAAACGCAACTCCAAACCCCACTACGCAGTCGGCTGTCCGTTACTCGGCCTTTGCCGCTGCTGCTATCGGAACCCTAGCCGCGCTGTTTTACTTCGGAACGCGCAGAAAGAAAGACTCATGAAAATGTTCCTCGCGGCGTTTGCCGCCGCCGTCTCTTTAGTTGCGCAAGGCGCATCCTCGTCCATCACAGGCACAGTGCTCGATCCGCAAGAGCAGCCCGTATCGGGCGCAAATGTGAAAATTACCGCGAAGTCGAATGGATTCGCAGCGGTCGCACTCACGCAGGATTCTGGCGTCTTCCGCCTCAATGCACTGCCCACCGGCGTCTATTCGCTGTCGATCGAGAAGCAAGGCTTCAAGGCCTACAAACTGGATGATTTTCAATTGGTCGCCGGCCAGGACATCACTAAGACAGTTCGCCTCGAAATCGGTGCGATCCAAGATGGCGTGACGGTGACGGCGGAAATCGCCGAGATACAGCGCGTCGCCTCAAACGGAGTCCGCGGATCAGCTTACTCACCGTATGAAGTCGAAAACATTCCAATGTTCGCCGGCGGTCAGGGCCGCAGCTTTCGTGCGCTGAGCTATCAGACATCCGGCGTCGGATTCGCACGCGTCGCGCACGCACCCTTCACCGTAAACGGCAACCGGCCCCTCAGTGCCGTGAACACCATGGTGGATTCAGCCGAATACAACGATCCTGTTTCTGGTAACCTGCTTGGCCGTGGTATCACGGAACAGCCCGTCTCGATGGAGACGGTCGAAGCAGTGGAAATGCAGACCTCGAACTTCAAAGCCGAGTACGGGCGCGCCTCCGGGGCCGTCATCAATCTCGTGACGAAGCAGGGAACCAACGACTGGCGAGGATCGCTTTACTATCTCTTCCAAAACGAACGCCTCAACGCGCGAAATACGTTTCTCACACAGAAGGCACCCTTGCGCGTCAATCAGCCCGGCTTCACCATTGGCGGACCTCTGAAGAGAAACAAACTCTTCTTCTACGGCGGCTATGAAGTGAACGTGCGCAACGCCTACCGCGCCTCGTCGACGATTGTCACGCTGACCGCAGCCGAACGCGCTCGCGCCGCAGCCTCGGTGCGGCCACTCCTGCAGTATTATCCGGAACCCAACATCCCCGGAACCAATCTCAACTCTGCCTCCGTCGCAAGCCCCAGCACCATCCCCACGGGGCTCGGACGCATGGACTACCAGATCAACGCCAAGCATCGCGCCGGCGCGAGAGTGAATTGGGTCAATGCCGTGACGCCAACAATCGCACGTCTACTTGCGGGCTTTGCCGACACCGAAAACCGCAGTTGGTCTGGGGTCACCAACCTGGACTCTTCGCTCACCAGTCGTGTCTTCAATCAGTTTCGCGTGACCTATTCGACCTATTGGGCGCGGGTCAGCCCGATGTTCCCATCCCTTGGCGATCCCGCGATCAACGGTCAAGTCGGAACTGTCCTCGTCACCGGATTGCCCGCTTTGGGAACGTTCATCCCCTTCACCGAAACGCGCTCCCACAATTACACATTTTCCGATGACATCACGATGCAAAGTGGACGCCACATTCTCAAGGCCGGCCTGATCGGACGCACCATTCACAACAACAGCACCAGCGAACGTAACTTCAATGGAACCCTTGTCTTTCCTGCGATCCCGCTCTTTCTGGCCGGAACGCCGGTGGCCTACTCGCGCGCCATCGGAAACAGCCGCATCGATCAGCGCAATCGCGAATACGGCTTCTACGCGCAAGACGACTGGAAGTTCACGCCATCGCTCACCGTCAATCTCGGCATGCGCTATGAATACTACGGAGTGCCGGGAGAAAAGTACAATCGCCTGACGCAGAGATATGCAGGCGATGGCAACAACTTCGCGCCTAGAATCGGTTTTGCCTGGGATCTCGGTGGCCGCAACTCCACCATCGTTCGCGGCGGCTATGGCATGTTCTACTCGCCGCTCGCGATGGATTTCATTGCACAGTCCCGCTTCGGTCCGCCGATTGTGACCACCTTCACCCGCCCCCAGCCACGCTTTCCCGATCTACTTGCAGGAGCGTTCGTCGGTTCGGATGCCTACCTGGTCGACACTCAACTTCGGAACCCCTACGTCCAAAACTGGAACATGACTCTCGAACGTCAACTGTGGAATCGTGGCACTGTTTTGAGTGTTGCTTATGTCGGCAATCGTGGTATCAACCTGCCGCGCACGTCCCGCCCCAACGGTGGCGAAAATCTCGCTGCCAATCTGCGCCCCAATCCAACGCGCGGCGTGGTCAGCTATCTCACCGCAGGCTCGATGTCCACCTATCACAGCCTGCAGGCGAACTTCCGCACTGCGATTGGCCGCCGCATGTCGATTCGCGGAACCTACACCTACTCAACAGCAATTGACACCGCCTCGGATTCGAACTTCCTTCCCGTCGATGAGAGCAACTGGCGCAACGATCGCGCCCGTTCCGATTTCGATCAGCCGCATCTGTTCACCGGCTTCGCCACTTACGACCTTCCATTCTTCGCCCGCAATCGCTGGCTCGGCGGATGGCAAGCTGTGGGCACTCTCTTCGCCCGTAGCGGAACTCCGTTCAGCCTGTTGGCGAACACCAACAACTCTACCGGCACCATCGTTAACCGCATCAACAACGTGGCCGGATCCATCGACCGGACTCGCAATGGCTCACAGTGGTTCACCTTGGCGCAAGGCTTCACTCCCGCATCTGTGCTGCCTTCCGCGGGTTCCACCGGCACGTTGGGACGCAACACCGAACGCGAGCAACGCTTCGCCGATCTCGCCTTGTCCCTGCACAAGAACTTCGCCATTACCGAACGAATTGGTCTGCAGTTGCGCGCTGAGGCCTTCAACGCGTTAAACAGAGTCAACTACAACGCCCCAACGGCGACGCTTGCGAATCCCGCTCTCTTCGGTCGCATCCTCACGGCCGACGATCCGCGTCAGATGCAGCTCATGTTGAAGTTGAGATTCTGATGATACTTTCAGTGATCGTCTTTTCTCTTTTTGCTGCCGATGGCGGACGCTCATGGTCCGGCTATCGCGGCGACAATGGCGACAGCGTCGCGACTGCCGTCCGCAAGTTGCCGCTCGAATGGTCCACGGAGAAGAACATAGCCTGGAAGGTGGATCTTCCAGGCTACGGCCAGTCGAGTCCTGTAGTCTGGCGCGGCGTCGTTTACGTCACGTCGATCGACGGACCCGCAAAGGAAAAGCTACGCCTGCATGCTTTTTCACTGAAGGACGGCAAACTGCGCTGGACTCGCGAGTTCGCATCCTCTGCTCCCGAAAAGGTTCATGACCGTCTTTCGAAGGCGGCGCCTACGCCATCTGTCGATGCCAAAGGTGTCTACGCTTTCTACGAGTCTGGTGATTTGATCGCCGCGACACACAAAGGCGAGACCCGGTGGCATCGTAAACTTGGTTCCGAGTATGGACCCTTCCAAACCAATCACGGCCTCGGATCCTCGATTCGCCTGGCCTTTGGCAAAGTCTTTGTCTTCTTGTCCCATATGGGTCCGTCAGCCTTGCTGGCCGTGGATCCTGCCTCGGGCAAGGACGTTTGGAAAGCGGAACTCCCAAAGTCTCCGTCCTTCACCACTCCTGCCGCAATCAAACATAAAGACCAGGAAATGGTTCTGATCAGCGCGGGCGGAGGCGCGGCCGCTTACGACGCCGCTACGGGCCGTCAACTCTGGTCGCGACCCGGCAAAGGCGGCCGCGGCTATGGCGTTCCGTCACCAAGCATCTCGGGATCGACAGTCGTGATCCCTTCCAGCGAGAAGGGCGGCACCATAGCCTTCTCGCTCAATAAACCGTCTGAGAATCTCTATATTTCCCCCAACGCTACAACAGAGTTCAGCGCTCCACTGATCCACGACGGGCTTGTCTACATGATCAACGCAGTGGGGGCTGTCTTCTGCTTCGACCTCGCCACCGGTACGGAACACTACACAACGCGACTCACGGGATCTCACTGGGCGTCCGCCATTGCAGTCGAAGGGCGTGTCTACTTCTTTGGGTTGGAAGGCAAGACGACCGTCGTCGCTGCGGGTAAAGAATTCAAGAAGATCGCGGAGAACACACTGCCTGTGGAAGGCCGTGTTTACGGTGTGGCGGCGGTTGAAGATACACTGCTGATTCGCACGGGCAAGCAACTGTATGCGATTCGTTGACGAAGTTGCCGGGTCGTTGTAGTCGTCGCGCGACCATCTGCAATGCTTCCAGCGCGCGTGACTTCCCGTGGCGAGATCTGTGAAATCGAGTTTGGCGGGGGCGCGCTGAAACTCGGCTGCCCTGGCACCAGGCATGACGATTGAACTTGTGTCGACGGGCAAGGGTTCGTTGCACTCCAGATATTCCGCAGCGATCAGTTGGAAGACCGCTTCCAACTCCGTCACGTCCTCATCAGGGCATAGCAGCCAGGAATGGCAGGGATTTCCGCGACCCAACCCCCGGGTTGATTTCGGAACAATACCATTTTGTAGTCCTCAAGAGCCATCCTTCTGGAGTGCAGCAGCAACCCCGTTGGACTCAAATGACAACGCTGCAAAGCTCTATCGCACATCATCGAATGCGATGACGGCGATTTCCTTTCCAGATGCCCGGAATTCGATGCCGCCATTGAACGGACGATGATCGAGGAGGCGCGCGGCCAATCTGATTGAAGCTGTGAAGGTGTTCTTCGAGGCTTCATCGCCTGTGAACTAGGACGGCACGCACCGTCCGAACTTTTTGTTACCCAAGTCGGGTCCTGGTTTGGGTAAGTCGCAGGTTCTTCTGACGAATCGCCCTTCTGATTGGCTACCGCGTCAATTATTGCAGCGATGGCTGAATTTGTCCTATTCTTATTTGCGACGGTCGCTCTGGTTTTCTTTGCGGTGGTTGCGGTTGGCAACGCCTCCTGTTTGTTCATGACCTCGAAGAGCGGCAAGTATCATTCCACGATCCCGCTCGTCGGCGCAGCGAGTGGCGTTGCCGGACTGCTGGTTCTCTGGCCCATTTGGAACATCTTCGGCTTTTTGCGGCGCGGATGCGTCTTTCTTATTGACATGCGCAACCGGCATCTAAAACGTGGCGTGACGCTCATCGAAATGATGGTCGTGGTGACGATCATCGCCCTGTTCACCGGCGTCGTTGGAGTCAAGTATATGACCCATGTCGAGCGTAGCAAAGAGGTTGCTGCCAAGACGCAGTTGAATGCCTTCAACCTCGCTATCGCGGCCTACTACGCCGACGTCGCGCGCTACCCCACCGCCGATGAAGGGCTCGCCGCCTTGCGCCAAAGTACATCCAAAACCTGGCGCGGACCCTACCTGATCGATGAGCTTCCGAAAGACCCTTGGGGCCGGCCCTACATTTACGAAATCACCGTATCCGGCGAGCCGCGCGTGATCTGTTTGGGTGCCGACGGCGCGCCCGGCGGTGACGCTGCCAACGCCGATGTGTTTAGCTGGAAGTAAGCGGAGTAGACATGAGAAGAACCAGAAAATCCCAACGTGGCGTGACCATCATCGAGATGCTCGTCGTGGTCACCATCATCGCCCTGTTTGCCGGCATCGTCGGCACACGTTTTTGGAACAAGGCCGGACAGGCCAAGCGCGTAGCGGCGAAGGTGCAGATCAACAACTTTCTGGGTGCGCTCGGGCAGTTCAAGCTCGATACCGGTTTGTATCCGGTGACTGAGCAGGGCCTGAAGCCGCTGCGCGATAAGCCGGAAAACATGCCTGCGTGGAATGGTCCTTATATGCCGCAGGAAGTTCCTCTCGACCCTTGGGGGCGGCCCTATTTGTACAAATTCCCCGGCGAGCATGGCGATGAGCCGGATCTCATCAGCCTCGGCGCGGACGGCCAGCCCGGCGGCGAAGGCGAAGCTGCGGATATCGTGAGCTGGAAGTCCAACTAACGTGGCGCGCAAGGGCATCACGATCCTCGAGATGATGGTGGTTGTGGCGATCATCTCTCTGATGGTTGGCCTGATGTTTCCTTCTATTACCTCAGGGCTCGACGGCATCAAGCTCAATACGGCTTCCGACGACGTCTCGTCGTTTTTGAACGGCGCGATGGAACGCGCGAACCGGAGGAATACGCCGGTTGAGGTGACGTTTCTCACCGCAGAGAACGCGATCGTGTTGCGATCCACAGAAGCGGGCTTTGAGAGGCGTCTCGACCTGCCGCAAGGCGTCACACTTGAAAAGATTCTGCCCGACAACATCGCCAATTCGGGCCTGCCGCGCGTCATTCTGATATACCCGGGCGGAACCGTACCGCGCATCGGTGTGCAGATTGCGACCAGCCAAGGGCGACGGCGCATCATCCGCATCGATCCGATCACGGGGACCCCGATTGTGGAACGGTTTGCCAGTGGCACGTAAAAAACAAAAAGGATTTTCGCTGTTAGAAGTTCTGGTCGCGACCTTCATC
>CAZCPL010000007.1:0-60494 GCA_964500255.1 uncultured Solibacteraceae bacterium
CCGCACCTCCCGCGCGGCAGTTTCCCAGGCTGCGATTGGACTGTTGTCCGAGATCAAGTAGTTCGTTTCCCCGCAAGTATCAAATGGCAGCCCCCCTGGCCCGTCTTCGATTCGATGTCGAGCGGAGCCGGGGACGCCGTTATCCGGAACCCGCCGATCCCTATCGCGACGATTTTCAGCGGGACCGCCACCGCACCGTGCACGCTCGCGCCTTTCGGCGCATGGTGGACAAGACGCAGGTGTTCGCTTCCGGCGTCTCCGATCACAATCGCAATCGCCTCACCCATACACTCGAAGTCGCGCAAATTTCTCATTCCGTCGCCATCGCCCTGGGCTTGAACGAAACGCTGGCGGAAACGCTGGCACTGGTTCACGACATTGGGCATCCGCCGTTTGCGCACGCCGGCGAAGAGGAACTCAACCGTCGGATGAACCACTTCGGCGACAGCTTCGATCACAATCAGCAAGGGCTGCGCGTCGTCGAACAGTTTGAGTCCCGCTATGCGCGGTTTCCGGGGCTCAATCTGACGTTTGAGGTTCGCGAAGGGATCGTCAAGCATTCGCGCGATTTCGCGCCGGGCGAGGTTCCGGCATTCGATGAGTATCTGACCGGGTTCCGTCCGCCACTCGAAGCCCAGTTGATCGATCTATGCGATGAGGTCGCCTACAACACAGCCGATCTCGACGATGCCTATTCGGCCGGGCTGGTTCCTTTGGATGTCGTGCGGCAAGCGGTTCCCGAGTTTGACAGATTGTGGGTGGGCATGGCGGAACAGTTCCCATTGGCACCGGAGCGCGTTCGAATGCATGAGGTGGTGCGCGCTTTGATCAGCCATCTGGTTGTGGGCCTCATCGAAGGTACCGTGGCCGCAGCCGCCCATCTAAGCGATGTGGAAGCGGTGCGCAAAGAACCGGTGCGTGTCTGCCAGTTCGCCGATGCGGCCGGCCATACCGATCTGCAGTTAAAGCTGTTTCTGCGCAAGCATGTGTACGAGTCCGCACAATTGGTGGAAGAACGTGCGAGATCCACGGCGCGTATTGCCGATCTGTTCGCGCACTTTCTTGCCAAGCCCGAAGATCTGCCGCCGAGCTATCGGGATGCGATGCGGCAACAGCCCGCGCATCGGGTGGTTTGCGACTACATTGCCGGGATGACGGACGGATTCCTCAACCGAACCTGGAGCCAGTTGGCTTAGCTTTGGCCCGGCACTCGAACGCAAAGTCATCAGGTCATTGCCGCCGATTATCTGTGTCACACTTACATTTCTCTGTCTCTTTTATTCCGTGAAATTCGCCTCTTTACACAGAGAAGAAGACCGACGGAGGAACCCCGTGTATTTCAAACTCGCTGGTCTGGTCCTGGCACTGCTGTTCGCTTTGCCAATCCTAGCCGAAGACATTCTATCGACCGGTGTCGCGCTGGCCGCCGACAACAAACCGATCCCCAACGCCAAGGTCACCTACAAATCCAAGGACGGTAAAATCGTGGCCACTGCCACAACGGATGGACAGGGGGCCTTTCAAGTCACTGTCGCGGGCGGCCAGGACTACGACGTCACTGTCGAAGCGGAGGGTTTGGCTCCGCTCGTGAAAGCCGTTGCCAAGTCCGCGTTGGAAAAACTCGGCAAACTTGTTCTCCCGGCGAAACCAAAGGCTCCAGCACCGGCTCTCGAAGAGGCCTCCGGACTTGTTCTGGACAACGAACGCAAGCCGATCGCGAAGGCGAAGGTGACGCTGAAGAGCGGCGAGAATCAAACGACCACTGTTTTGACCAATGAAAAGGGCGAGTTCGTCGCAAAACTCCCTAACGAAACCAGTTACGACATCAAAGTGGAAGCCATCGGCTATTCTCCAGTCACCCTTCAAATGAAGAAGGAGGGCTTGCTGCTGGTTCAAGTGGTACTGGCAAAGTCAGGGGCCGATTGCTGTCAACCGGCAAAGACAGGGCCGTGGATACTTCTGATTTGTCTCACGCTGTATTGCCTCGTTGCGTTTGTGGCCCGTTACTATAACATCTCAAAGATCGATCAGCAGATCATTCTCGCAATTCTCCACTCCCTTACGCAGGAGGCAGAAACAACAGCGGCGTCGACAGTGAAAACCAGAATCGATGCGTTAATCACAAAGGCCAAGGCTTCACTAGAGAAAGCCGACGGCTGGAGGACTTTTCTCTTCGGATTCCGTGGTGAAGCGATCGCCGCGCGAATCAACGTCTGCGATGCAAGACTGATCCTGGCGGAAACCTACACTCGCGACCAGTTGCTTTCTGGATTGCGGACAGTCATCGAATCCTTGCGGCCAGAATACTCGAATATAGCCCTAAAAGTGGAAGCCACACTGACGACGGTCACCAACGACGAGCCATCCACTGACTTTCTGCGCGCAACTTACATCAGTGCGTTGAACTTCTCGCACCAGAAGGCGGAACGGGCTTTCGTTGCCGTCACGAACTGGCAAAATAAGGCGTTTGCCCTGATTTTTCTGGGAAGCGGCCTGCTGGGAGCACTGGCGATTGCTCTCGACAACCAGGTGCTCGTATTTCTTGGCCTGCTGGGCGGCTTCGCCAGCCGCCTGATGCGAGGCAAAACAACAGCTAGCAGCGACGGATCTCTGACCTGGACAACCATCCTGCTCAGTCCGCTCTATGGGGGCTTCGCAGGATGGGCTGGCATCCTGATTCTATCGGGAGCGAAAGAACTCAAGCTTGTGGGAGACCTCTTCCGTACCGTCGAATGGGAGCAGGCATCCTGTTCCAGCCTGGCTCTTGGCTTGGCATTTCTCTTCGGATTCTCTGAACGCTTCTTCTCCGCTGTGACGGATATGGCGGAAAACGCGATCACCAAACAGAAGAACGCCAGCGCCGCTGACTCGCCCGATACGAAGCCGACACCGTCCGATCCCAAAGCCGGCATCCCAACCGCGACGGCAGGGGCTGCTGCAGTCATCGGTAGTGGCGTGCTAGCGTCCGACACCAGGACCGTGACCCTGACCGGAACCAATCTCAAGGCAGTCAAAGAGGTTAGGCTGAAGGGACTCCCAACAGCTCTCACAATCACAGCCCAGACCGACACCCAGATTGTCGCGAATGCCCCGAACCAACTGGCTAAGGGTATCTACGCCATCCTGATCAACGGTACCGAAACCGCGAAATCCATCGACGTACCGTAGACTCCGGGAATGAGGCGGCGCTACTTCACCCGTAGCGCCGTCTTTAACACCTTGCCCGTACCGCCCTTCGGCAGCGCATCCAGAAACACCACCGACGTCGGACACTTGAAGTGCGTCATCCGTTCCCGACAATACCGGATCAACTCGCTATCGCTCAACTCCATCCCCGGACGCACCACCACCACCGCACGGATCGCCTCTCCCCACTTCTCGTCCGGAACCCCGATCACCGCCGTCTCCAGCACCGCCGGATGCGTCATGATCATCGCTTCCACCTCCGGTGAAAAGACGTTCTCGCCGCCGGGCTTGATCATGTCCTTCTTGCGATCCATCACATAGACAAAGCCCAACTCATCCATCGCGCCCATATCGCCGGTATGCATCCAGCCGCCGCGCAGCACCTCGGCATTCACCGTATCGCGCCGCCAATAACCCTTCATGCGATTCGCGCCGCGCGCGAGGATCTCTCCCGGCTGCCCCAGCGGAACATCGCGATCGAAATCGTCGACGATCCGCACCTCCACTCCCATCACCGGACGCCCCGCCGACAACAAGGGATTTGCCTTATCAACTGGCCACTTGGTGCGATGATCCTCAATCGTGAGCACCGTGATGATCGGGCTGGTCTCGGTCATCCCGTAGCCTTGGATGAAGCCACAATTCGGCAGCTTGCGCATCGCCACATCCAACAGCGCCAGGGGCATCGGCGACGCTCCATACAGCACAACCTGCAGCGACGTCAGATCGTAGTCGTCGAACTTCGGATGGTTCACCAGCATGTTCACCATCGTCGGAACCAGCACCGCTGCATTGGCGCAATGGCCCTGCACGCACTGCATAAATCCTTCCGGATCGAAGGCCCGCTGAAACACATGCGTGGTGCCTCGAAAAGTCGTTTGATACAGGTTCGTCACATCCGCCAGATGGAACATGGGCGCGGCATGCAGATAAACATCGACGCGTGGAATCGCGTCCATCATCACATGCACTGCGTTGGCGTAAAGATTGGCGTGCGTGAGCATCGCGGCTTTGGGTCCGCCGGTGGTGCCTGAGGTGTAGAAAAGCCCGGCCACATCGTCCGCATCCGGCTCGACGATGTCCAAGAGCGGACCGGCTTGCGCCAGGCCCTCCGCAAAAGAAGAAGCCCCCGCGGGCGTAGGACCATCGCCCGCAAAGAGAAAGTGCCGGATCGACGGGCATCGTTCACGAAGCGCCGGAATCAATGGTGCAAACCGCTCATCGACAACGATGGCGCTGGTTTCGGAATCATTCAAAGAGAAAACGAAGTCCTCGATGCCCCAGCGGATATTGAGCGGAACGATCGGCAGCCCCGCAACATGGCAGGCGAAGTACGATTCCAGATACTCCGCGCGATTGAGCAGCAGAGCGGCCACACGCTCGCCCCGTTGCAGACCGCACGTACCCAACAGGAACGACGCGCCCTGGCGTGAACGGACGCCGAACTCGGCATATGTATAGCGGGTCTCGCCATCGATCACGGCGAGTTTCTTTGCGTGTACAGTCTCTGCGTGGCGCAGGCAATAAAGCAGATTCATTTGTTCTCCAAAGGAAATCCGAACTCCTTCAACACAGCCAATGTATGCTCGCCCAATTGAGGCACCGTATCCGCATAGACGCCCGGAGTTCCACTCAGGCGCGGCACGGGATCCACACACGGACTCGCCGAAACCAGGTCGCGAACGGGCGTCACGCAACAGTCCTTGTCGCGCAACTCCACAAACCACTCTTCCGCCGATTTCTCCAGGAAACGCGCAGAAAGCAGGCGCTTCAACTCACCCTGCCGAGGCTCGTCCGCGAACTGATCCCGGATCCACGCAGGTTCACCCAACGCCTCACACAAAGCCAGCCAGAACTTCGGTTCCAACGCGCCAACGGCGACGAATCCCTGAGTCGTGCGATACACCCCATAGCAAGCGTAGCGGCCCGTCAACAGCGCATCCCCGCGCGAAGGCAACACGCGGGTAGCCGCATAGGAACTCAAGGGAATCGGCAACAAAGACGCCACACCATCGGTCATCGAAACATCCACAAACTGCCCCTCACCCGTACGCTCGCGCGCCTGCAAAGCCAACAAAATTCCGATCACCACCTGCATCGATCCGCCCGCGAGATCCGCCAACTGCACCCCTGGAATCACTGGCGTTTCGCTCGTGCCGATCTCCGCCAGCACGCCCGACAGCGCGAGGTAGTTGATGTCATGTCCGGCCATCTGCGAATACTCATCGCGTTGTCCGTAGCCTGTCAATGCAACGTAGATCAATCGCGGATTCAACCCGCGCAAATGCTCATAGTCGATTCCCAGGCGATGCATCACGCCGGGGCGAAATCCCTCAATAAAAACATCCGCCTCCATCGCCAACAGGCGCAGCGCATTGCGTCCATCTTCGTCTTTGAGATCGAGCTCGATGCTCTCTTTGCCGCGATTGGTGGCCGCAAAGATCGGATTGACACCGCCCTGGGTGAAGCCATGCCGTGCGTAATCGCCAATGCCGGGCTGTTCGATCTTGATGACACGGGCACCGTGCGCCGCCAGAGTTTGGGTCGCCACCGCGCCGGGCAGTAAGCGTGTGAGATCGAGAACCAGAAGACCGTTCAATGCGCGCATGAGACAGGTAGGTCGAATGATATCACTGATATACTGGTGTTTTCCCCCATCCTCTCACTTCAGGAATCAACATGCGTAAGAAAGTAACAGTAGTTGGCGCCGGCAACGTCGGCGCGAATTGTGCCCTCAACATCGCGTACAAAGAGCTGGCCGACGTTGTTCTCGTCGACATCGTAGAAGGCGTGCCGCAGGGCAAAGGTCTGGACATGCTCCAGATGGGACCCATCGAAGGCTACGACGTCAAGATCACTGGCGCCAACGACTACGAGCCCACCAAAGATTCCGACATCGTCATCATCACCGCAGGCTTTCCACGCAAGCCCGGCATGAGCCGCGATGACCTGCTGATGGCGAACTACGAGATCGTTAAGACCGCCGCCGAGAATGCCGCCAAGTATTCGCCCAACGCGATTTTGATTCTCGTCACCAATCCGCTGGATGCCATGTGCTGGACCGCATTCAAAGTCACCGGCTTTCCGCGCGAGCGCGTCATCGGCATGGCCGGCGTGCTCGACACTGCCCGCTACCGTACGTTTCTCAGCGAAGCGACCGGTGTCTCGATCGAGAACATCACTGCGGTTGTGCTCGGTGGCCATGGAGACACGATGGTTCCGCTGGTGCGTTTGACCAGCGTCGGTGGCATCCCGTTAACAGAGATCCTCGACAAGCCCACCATCGACGCGATTGTGGACCGCACCCGCAACGGCGGCGCGGAAATCGTGAAGTACCTGAAGACCGGTAGCGCCTATTACGCTCCTTCGGCTGCTGCCGTGGAGATGGCGGAATCGATCCTCAAGGACAAGAAGAAAGTGCTGCCTTGCGCCGCGTATCTCGACGGCGAATACGGCATCCATGGCTTGTTCGTGGGCGTTCCGGTAAAGCTCGGTGCAAAGGGCATCGAGAAGATTTACGAAGTGCTGCTGCTCGACGATGAAAAGGCAGCGTTGGCAAAGAGCGCCATCGCCGTACAGGAACTCGTCGATGTCCTGAAGCAGAAGGCTGGCATCGCCTGATTCCTCCCAGGCAGCGAAGGCCACCAAGCCTTCGCTGCCGACTCGCGGGCACCTATCTATGAGTCTTCAATCCAGCCACAGCCCTCTGGCCGAGGCTCTGAATCAGCTCCGCATCCTCAACAACCTTCCGAAACTGAAGCCATTCCCCGACAACCTCATCGCCTCTGGATCCATCCAGACTCTCCAAATCAACGTCGGCAAGGTCTGCAACCAAACCTGCGCCCACTGTCATGTCGACGCCGGGCCTGACCGGCGCGAATCCATGTCTCGCGAAATCGCGGAACTCTGCATCGACGCCGTGCGCGCCGCCAGAATCCCCATTGTGGACATCACTGGCGGAGCGCCCGAATTGAACCCCCATTTCCGTTGGCTCGTCGAACAAGCCCGTGCACTTGGCGCTCATATCATTGACCGTTGCAATCTGTCCATCCTTCTGGTGCCCTCGCAGGCGGATCTGATCGATTTTCTTGCGCAAAACCGCGTCGAAATCGTCGCCAGCCTGCCGTGTTATCTCGAAGAAAATGTCGACCGGCAGCGTGGGGAAGGTGTGTATGTAAAGTCTATTGAAGCGCTGCAGCGCCTCAATGCCGCAGGTTATGGGCGTCTGCCGCATCTCACGCTGAATCTGGTTTACAACCCTGTGGGGCCTTCGCTTCCGCCACCGCAAGCGGCTTTGGAAGCGGACTACAAGCGCGAACTGGCCGCGCGCTACGGGATCGTTTTCCACTCGCTCTATACGATCACAAACATGCCGATTGCGCGCTTTCTCGATTCGCTGATGCAGGCGGGACGGCATGAAGAGTACATTGAGAAGCTCGCGGGAGCCTACAATGAGACGGCTGCGCGCAACGTCATGTGCCGTTCGATGGTCTCGGTTGGCTGGGACGGCGTGCTGTACGATTGCGATTTCAATCAGATGTTGGAGCTACCGGTGAACCATGGCTCACCGGCGCATATCCGCGGGTTTGTGGCGGAAAAGCTGGCGAATCGAGAGATTGTGGTTGGGTCGCATTGCTATGGATGCACTGCCGGGGCTGGCTCCAGTTGCGGCGGCGAAGTGGCGGCCTGAGGGCTCATCGTCCAATCCGGGTCATCGCCCGGTCCGCCGCTTGCACGCCGCGAAACTGCGCTTCTTCGAAAATCGAAAAGCCGCTGAGATCGGAGTTTGCGTAGAAGAGCCCCGGCTCGCCTTGGATCCAACGCCGCCGCTCTGGCGAGTTCAGGAACCCCGGCACGGGCCGCGCCATCGCATGTCCCAACCGCATGATGTCCACCCGGCTCACGCATTGCCGGATATCCGGATGTGCCTTCGATAGATCGCGCAAGATCAGTTCCCGCCAATAGCCCCAGTCTTTTTCCAAGAGGATCTTGCGATACTCCGCAGGACTCTTGTCCACCAGCGCCCAATAGTACGTCCACACAGACTGTTTCTGCACAGTCTTCAGGTTCATGTGCGTGGCGGTGACGTAACCAAGCGACGGCGAGTCATAGATGACGTTGTCCCAGGCGAGATCGCCGACGCGATCGGGCATGCGGTCAAGTGTGAGATTGGCGGTGATCCAAGGCGAGTACGTGAATCCACAATGAGGCGGTGCGCCCTCGACAACATAGGACCCAACAAACGTCGGTGCGGCCCAGATCACGGTATCTGCGAGGTAGGCGGCCTGCTCGGTCCAGACCTTCCACTTCGCGCCTTCGTGCGACACGCGGTACACCGGCGCGGATGCCGTCAGGAATCGCGAGAGCTTCTCTTTGAGGCGCTCCACCAACCATCCGTTGCCTTCCGGCCAGGTCAGCGGACCTTTCTCATCCGGCTCGCGGCTGGCGAACTCATGGATACCCGCCCAAGCTGAAGTCGTGTCAATCGAAGCTCCATAATCATCGCGGCACGAGTAGTTGACGTACCATTCGAGATACGGCGAATCGAACTTTTCACGGCGCATCCACTCGCGGATCGTGATGTTGTCCAGGGGTGACGTACGCGGGGCAGTGGCTTCGAAAGGCTTCGTGAACTGACCCGTCGCACGCAACTCGTGCATGCGCTGTTCGAAGCGATTGTATTGCTCATGGTCTTTGCCGGTGGCACCGATTTCGGGCTCGACGCCATCCTGCCAACGGCCGTGGATGTAGAGCCGTTCCTGCGGTGAGAAGCAGAGGTGCCGCTCTTCCCAAACGCCGTCTTTGATCAAGCCGAGTTCGTTGCAGAGTTCGCGCACCAGGGCGGATTCGCGATTTGCCACCGGCAGATAATGTGCCGCCCACGGATAGCGCGAGACTTCGTTTTCACCCCAGCGCGCGTTGCCGCCAATCTGCTGTTCCATTTCCAGCAGCACGAAATCGCGGAAGCCGCGTTTGTTGAGCCGCCAAGCGGCGGAAAGTCCTGCACAGCCGCCTCCGACGATCACTACGGGAACTTTGCGGATTTCCTTGGGCACGGCGAAGGGATGTTTGTCGCGGAGCTTGTGTCCGAGTGGGAAGCCGTCGTTGACGAAGCCTCCGGCGATGGGGCGATCAGCGGCCTTGACTGTGAGTCCAATCAGGCCAGCGGAGACGAAGCGGCGACGGTTCATACGCGTACTTATTTTGAGTAACACGGAGAGCTGCCTCGTCGAGCTTCAACGTTTCGGGGATCCGCTGACATCCACCCGCAGCGACGCGGTCGCAACTTCTTTTCATCAGGCCGCAACGCGCGTTCAAGATCCGGCAAATTGGGGTGGTGTGAAACGTTTCCAACCGTTTTGCGCTTGTGAGCTAGAGGGATCGGACACCGGATTCCGTTTTAAAAATGGCGACATCGAATAGGAGCTACCTTTGCCGTGGGGCATCGGGATCATGATTTATGCGCTCGACTTGCCCATCCAAACGAAGGGAAAGCAGTTGTGCGGTGGCATGGTCTACGCCGCGCCGGACTTCTTTCACGGTGCCAAAAACATCCCTGTTCACACCGCGCCTCCAGCCGTGGGTACTTCGTTGAACAACTACAGCTACAACCGTCAGGTGTCTGCCCACATCCTAGCGAAATCGAAAAGCTCCGCAAGGCGGTGTCGATCGGGCCGTGCCGATGTGTATCGCGCGGAACGGCCATTCAGGGCATCGTCTGCTCGCCCTGGGGGCCACCGGTGACGACAACAACCTCATCATCAAGGCCTACGAACCGGCGGTTCCGGACGTTACCAGCACGCTGACTGGAAACCCATTGAGCGGGTACGTCAACAACCAGAATGGCGACAGATTCTACGGCTTCTTTGTCGACGACAGCTATTCGCGATCAACTCCGAGCGAGATCGCCGCTCCAGATCCGGAAATTGCTGTCGAAGGCGAATGGCGTTGCTGCACCGCGTCTAAGCCGCAGCCTACTACGGCTTCGGTTCCGTATACCCCAACAGGAACTTGCGCCGATTCTCAACGAACGTCTTCATGCTCATCGCAGGAGCCCCGCCCGGACCTCCACGTCCAAAACCTTGTTCTTCCTCGCGATCCACCGTCAATCCCGCCGTGAACGCTTCCGTCGAATCCAGCTTGCGGGTATCGGTCTTCACATCCTCCGCGATCAACTCCTGATACTTCGCCGCCATCGGACCCAACTTTTCCCACGACATCCAATCCCGCGCGATCGTCTTCATGTTCGCCAGATACTTCGCCCGCAGTGCCGGAACCGCCAGCAGCCTACCGATCAGTACTTTTTTCGCATCCTGCGACCCCGCGAAGGGATCCAGATCCCAACCCTTGCCCATGCTCTGGCCACGCATCCCTGGGCCACCTTCCGGCGTGCGGATAGTCTCATTCGAATCGTGCGGAATCACATGAAACTTGCCTTTCGCATCGAGATAGATCGTGTAGTCGCTTGCCCGGATCCAGTATCCATCGCTGTTGATGAAGGCCTTTTCCAACGCGAGGAACCACAATGCGCCATCGACGTCGAACACCGGTTCCAGCGCCTTCCGCAGTTGATCGAGCGGCGTTTCGGTCAGGGTTTTGGTGAGCTTGATCAGCGCAGCCCAGTCCTTCGGATCATCCTTCGACCTGATGTCGTAGATCTTCTTGTAAGGCGCGGGATCCTCGCCGAGATACGAGAGTCCGCCTTGGCCCATGGGGCTACCGCTCACCTTCCAGCGCGCGCCTTTCGACTCGCCGAACGTCTCTTTCACGAACTCGCTGTTGAACTGTTGCTGGCTCGGATAAATACCCCAGCTTTCGCCGTTGATCACCACGCGCATGAAGTTGGCTTTCGGCGCCGGGATGTACTTGCGCGCGATGTCGAGATACATCACCGTGCGCAGAAGTGTCGGATCACCGTGCGAGTTCAACAGATTCAGAGTCTTGTATCCGCAGAGCCGCTGCTCTTTGTTGATGTAGTCCATTGAAAGGTTCAGAGAACGCTTGCGCCCGGCGGAAACCATCATGAACGACGACGCGCCGCGAAAGTGTACGCCAACGCCCTTGTAAATCTTGCCATCGACACGCAGCGTTGCGGGAACCTCAACATCGGTGTTGTTGAAGTCGGCCATTTCCGCCTCCCAATCGGGGTTCTCAAACTCGAGGAAGAGCGTCCGCAGCACCGTTGAATCGTAGAGCGATTCGTTGCCGTAGTTTTTGACTTGTTCGGGCGTGAGCTTGGGACCTGGTTGCGGGGGAGTGGCGTCGCCACCGCCGCCAAAAGGTCCGCGACGGCCGCCGCTACCGAAGCCTCGGCGCGGCGTCTTGGCCAGATGCTCCCGCGCAGCCTTGCGCTCCGCGGCGTCGAGGCGGCCGTCGCCGTCCTTGTCGAAATCCTTGACGAGCTTCGTGATCGCGCCGGGGTTGAAGCCACCGGGAGGTCCGCCCCGGCCCCCGGGCCCGCCGCCGGGCGGAAATCCGGGAGGCTGGGCGAACGCCGCGCCGAAAGCGCAGATGAGCAAAAACGTGAGCTTCATTTCGAGGGCTCCTCTTCCACATCGCGGTGCAGAAGCTTCACTTCCTGAACGCCTTCGATGCGATTCAATACGCGGATCAGTTCCTGCGGGGCTTCGCCTTCGCGCAGAGCAACCGAAAAGCAGTGATCGACGCATGCGCCTTGTTTGGTGGTGCGCAGTGCGGCGATACGACGGCTGGAGACATAGCGATCGATGATGGCACCGGCGGTCATTTCGAGGTCAAAGTCCGCAGTGGCCCGCACGATCAATCGATAGTCATAGGAGGTGATCGTCTGCTCCACAGCGCCAGGACGCTTCGAAAGCAGATACGCAGTGGCACCGATCACACTCACCCCCGCCAACGCAGCCCACGGAGCTTGCGCTCCCACCGCCATGCCGACGGCGACGGCAAAGATCACAAAGGCCGTATCGCGCGTGTCCCGAACAACGGTTCGAAACCGGACAATCGACAACGCGCCAACCAGACTGAAAGCGCGCGCGACATTGTCGCCAATCACTTGCGTGACCATTGCGATCAATCCGGCCAGCAGAACGAGCGTGGCCTGCAGTGGGATGCCGCTTTCGCGACTTCCACCAGTGGATCGGGCGTGGATCCAGGCGACGACGCCTCCCAACAGCACGGCTGCGAGGATTCGGAGAAAAATGGCAGCCGGTGGCACGTTGAGAAGCGACTCGCCATAGGCGCTTGCGAAGAGTTCACGCACAGCTTGTCTCCTGCTTTGCGAGCGCCGTTGCCGCCAGACGGAACTTCGATACGCGCTGCGGCTCCAGGTCCAACTGTTTCGTGAGGTCGCGAAACAGTTCCGGCATCGCGCGGCGGAACTTCAACTCAAGAATCATTTCCTGCTTATCGAACAAGGGCGTCGCTTGTGCATCGCGGAATGCGATCGAATCGATCGGGACGCCCGACAGATGACGGACGAGAGTCAACCGGATCGGACCCTGATTGGTCATCAGTTCCCGCGCGGTGCGTTGGTAAGAGATCTGCCAGGCAGGGCGTAGATCGCGGGCACGTAGCCGCCGTTCGAACCAGTGGGCTTCGGGCAACTGCGAGAGTTCGTCCAGGCTAGCCAGACCAACGATCGAACGCCGTTTCACCACCACTCGATCGGTGCGCAGTTTGCGCTCGACGAAAACGCTCGAAGACTCGCCATAACGGCGGATGCGGTATTTTGCCCGTCCAAACGATCCATCGCGGCGAAACACGCGCGAATCGGCGGTGTCAAAGTAGAGACTGGTGACACGATACTGCGCACCATGAGGGTCGGCCGAAAGCCAGCGCAAGGCCCAGCGTTCAATCTCCGAACCTTGTTCCGGCGTCGCTATGAACTTCAGTTCGGACGCATATTCTCGTGTTTCGCAGCTGTCCACTGCCTTCAACGATACATCGAATGGAGACCGGCAATTGCTAAGGTTTTGCAAAATCGTTACAACGCAGCAATTCTGTAACGATGGCTGTGGATTCGTTCCGTTGGCGGAACCGAAGTTCCGAAGCGACTATTTCCGCATCAGCACGGTGATCGTAGACTGTGGCGCACGCGACCGGGCAACCATCCGGACAAAGTCCACCTGGCGGCCATCGGCAAAGTCCAACAGACGGTAGGTTCCATCCTCAAGCGGCGATTCGTTGAAGTCCACCACCTGTGTCTGGCCGTTGTTGAAGGTGACCTCGGCAAAGTCCACCTGCACGCGTCCGGCGACGCGGAAGTAGAGGGCTTCTCCGCGGTTGTTCACTGTATAGAAGGTATCCACCCAGTCTTCGCGGCGGCGGAACGTCTCGCTGTCTTCCCATACCATCCGGTCGCGCGGAGGCAAAGCCACCACGGCGCGGGTCCAGACGACTGAAGGCGCATACACGACTTTGGTTCGCACCACCGGCGCTGGTCTGCGGACAATCACGGTGCGAGCGGGTCTGCGCAGCGGGTGCCCTGCACCTAAATTCACGTTCACACGGACCGCAGCCGTGGCGATGCTCGCGACTGCGAGTGCGACGAGCACGATTTTTCGACGATTGATCATTTTGAAGAGTCTCCTGCTGGCTCTAACACATTATGCGCAAAGTCGTTTCGTTCGCGATCATGAATGTTCTCTCACTCTTCCACATCAGCGTGTGGAGAGAATCCGCTACACGAATGAAACTGTTCGTTTTAGGTTTTCCTGCTTTCGAAGTCAAGGTTCTAAGAATGTGGATCGTATGGTCCGCATGCAAACCTGATGTCGCAAGAACGTTGTCGATCCGCGATGCAGTGCTCCGGTGGGTCTTCACTGGATCGCTTTTGCACCGCGGGATGCGAATGCTATTGTTTCGCCGGGATCTCACAGGGCTGCGCGCAGGCTGCGCGGAAGATGCAGATCTTTCGGGCGGCCGTGTTCCGCCAGTTCGAAGCCGTGCGCCTCAACGAAAAGACTCGCAAACAGCCTGTTGTTTTGAACGTAGATGCCTTTGAGGAGAAGATCCACATTCTGCTGCCGCAGGGTTTCAAGGTGGACGAGATCCCCGATGCGGTGACGGTCAATAGCGAGTACCGCAACTATCAGGCCGGGTGGGCTTCGGAACTGGGCTCGGTCACCTTCACACGCAAGCTGGAAGTCCCGCCGCGGACGGTTCCCGCTGCACAATATACGCAGCTCAAGAAGTTTCTCGACACGGTGTATGGGTCAAGCAATCAGCCCGTGGTCCTGATGCGCTGAGTGCTTTCCGATCTCGTGCGAAACACGATTCTGGTGTCGCGCGAAGCACGATTCTGGTGTCGCGCGGAGCATGATTCTGATATCGTGTTGACATGACGAATTCTATCTCTAGGCGGTCGTTCTTGGCGGCGGCAGCCGCCACGGCTCCGTTGGCACTAGCCGCGAAAAAATCGAAAATTCCCGTAGGACTCGAACTCTATTCTGTCCGCAACGAACTCACCAAAGATCTCATGGGCACGGTCAAGGCCGTCGGCAAGATGGGCTATCAGGGCGTCGAATTCTACTCGCCCTATTTCGCCTGGAAGGTCGATCAGGCAAAGGAAATGCGCAAGCTGCTCGACGATCTCGGCATGAAGTGCCTTTCCACCCACAACGGTGCAAACGCCTTCACACCTGAAGGACTCAACCACGCCCTCGAACTCAACACCATCCTCGGTTCGCGCTTTGTCGTCATGGCCAGCGCCGGACGCGTGCAAGGTCTAGACGGCTGGAAGAAAGTCGGCGAGACGCTCGAGAGCGCAGTGGCGAAGTTGAAGCCCGCCGGTATGCTGCCGGGCTTCCACAACCATCAGTTGGAATTCCGCCTGCTCGACGGCAAGCGTCCGTTGGAAGTGATCGCCGCCAACAGTAGCAAGGATGTCGTGCTGCAACTTGACGTCGGCACGTGTGTGGAAGTGGGTGTGGATCCGATGGGTTGGATCAAGCAGAACGCGGGTCGGATCAAGTCGATTCACTGCAAAGACTGGTCGCAGGAAAAGGGGTACAAAGCTCTCTTCAACGAGGGTGCGTCGCCTTGGGCCGAGATCTTCAAGACCGCGGAGAAAGTGGGTGGCGTCGAGCATTACCTTATCGAACAGGAAGGCAGCGACTTCACCCCGTTCGAGACCGCGCAGAAGTGTCTCGACAATTTCAAGCAACTGCGCAGCGGCAAAAAGAAAAAGTCCTAGCGCTATTGTTTGCGTGGCGCATTGATCTGCACCAGATCGGTTTTCTTCGAAGGCGGGATCAGCAGCTTCTTCGCGATTCCGCCCCTCGACAGATTCACAAACCGCTCCACCATCGGCAATAACTTGCGCACCCACTTACCGTGGAACAACAAACTGCCCGCCACCAAGATCGGATGCGGGATCGTGGTGAAGCACTTCGCGCACATCTCGATCTCGCCCGCCCTGCCCTGTTTATGCATCCGCCGCAGGTGGCGCATCGCCGGACCATCGTAAATCTCACGCAGCGGCCGCTCTCCGATACGACCTACCGGAGCCCCATCCAACATATAGCTCTGACAGCACGGATAGACGTCGCCGTTGTGCTTCACATACACCGGTCCGCGCCATAGGTAGTGGCACGGATGTTTCCAATCCTCGGGCGCGTGTCCACCCTCCGGCTGCAGGACATTGGTCTCGTCGTTCTTGACGCGCACTTGATCTACGCCAGGCACAGACTGCCAGAACGCCATGAAGTCTTCGACCTCATTCCAATTCTTTTCCATGCGCACCATTTGGACGACGATCTGCGTCTTGAGACCCAGTTCGTTTTTGCGTTTTGCGAAGCGCACGAAGTTGTCGCGCACCCTTTCGTACTTTGCGCCCTTGCGGTAGAACTCGAAGGATTCCTTGGTGGATCCGTCAAAGCTGAATGTGATGTGTTCCAGTTTGGAGCGCAGCAATTTTTCGGCCGCGTCACCTTCGAGCAGGACGCCATTGGTGGAAATCAGTGCGGAAACCCCATGTTTGTCGCAGTGCCCAATACGGTCGAAAATTTTTGGATCGAGTAGCGGTTCGCCTAAGCCGATCAACATCATGTGTTCGCCGGTCTCGCGCGCATCCTGAACGAGACGGTCAAACACCTCGTCTTCCATGTCTTCTTTTGGCTGTTTGTGCGTCTCACGCGGGCACATCGGGCAATAGAGATTGCACTTGGCGGTGGTTTCGACGATGTACTCGACAGGCAAGCCGCCTGTAGTCTCTTTCTTCAGCAAATAGGACCACAGCAGCTTGGCACGATTGATGGCTCGCATGAATGTTTGTGCCGTTTTCATTGTAACGGTGCATCCTATAGGAAGTGGAAATCCGTGTTCGATGTTTGAATGATGCCCCGGTGCGGCGCGACGCCAGGTATGTGCTCTATTGGAGCCAGATGAATCGCCGCGTGGAATGCAACCACGCTCTCGCACATGCGATCGAGTTGGCGAACTCCTTGAGGCTGCCGGTGCTCTTTTACGAAGCGCTGGGATGTACTTACAAATACGCGAACGACCGGTTGCACGCGTTCGTTCTCGAGGCTGTTCCGGAAACGCAGAAGCGCGCTCGTGCGGCGGGTTTAGGTTATGTGTTCCATCTGCGCAAGCGCACCTCGGATGCGAATAACATCCTTTACCGGCTCGCCGCCGAGGCCGCCGTTGTGGTGACGGATGACTATCCGACGTTCATCGCGCCGCTGCATAACGCCTCGGTTCCGGCGAAAATCGGAATTCCCTATTTCGCGGTGGATTCGAGCTGTATCGTGCCCATGAATCTGATGGAAAAGCGCGAGTACGCGGCTTATACGATTCGCCCGAAGATCAAGAAGCTGCTGCCCCGGTTCCTGCAGCGGTTCGACATGCCGGTCGTGAAAACACGGTGGAAACTGGACGTACCGGCGGACATGCACACCGAAGTGGACGATGTCACTGCCCTGGTGGCTGCGTGTGAGATCGATCATTCTGTGAAACCTTCTACCGTTTTCCGCGGGGGACGCACGAACGTGGAGGCCGCCTTAAAGCACTTCGTAGAACAGAATTTGCGGCGCTATGCGGAAGGCCGCAACGAACCGTCGAAGCATGTCACTTCGGATATGAGTCCGTATCTGCACTTCGGGCAGATTGCTGCTCTGGAAGTTGCGATGGCAGTGAAGGAGTACGCCGAAGAGAACAAGCTGATCGCTGACGAGTATCTTGAGGAACTGATCGTGCGCCGGGAGTTGGCGTTCAATTTCGCGAAGTTCAGCAGCGATCCGGAATCATTCGCGAACCTGCCGGATTGGGCGCGGAAGACCTTGAATTCGCATGCGGCGGATCGTCGCGAGCCAGTCTACACGCGCGAGCAATTCGAAACGGCGCGGACACACGACGCCTTGTGGAATGCCACGCAAAAAGAGATGCTGTTTCGGGGCAAGATCCACGGTTACTACCGCATGTACTGGGGCAAGAAGATCATAGAATGGTCTCCAACGTGCCAGGATGCTTTGGAGACGATGATTTACTTGCATGATCGTTATGCGTTGGATGGCCGCGACCCGGCCACTTACACGAATATCCTATGGTGTTTCGGCATGCATGACCGCCCGTGGACGGAGCGGCCGGTTTTTGGAATGATTCGTTGGATGTCGCTTGACGGCATGAAGCGGAAAACAGACGTGGATTCGTATTTGCGTGAGATCGGCTATATTGAAGCCACCGGGAAGGATTTGCATCGGATCGTATGAACATTACATTGACGGGGGCATCTGGTTTCATCGGCGGACCGCTGATTGAGAAACTGAAGGCCAAGGGACACAACCTGCGGATGCTGGGGCGCCGCGATAGCGGCGCGGAAAATTTTTTGAAGTGGGATTCCATTTCAGATCCTTTTCCCGCCGCGGCTGTGGAGGGCACCGACGCCATAATCCACCTGGCCGGCGAACCCGTGGCGCAACGTTGGAACGCGGACGTCAAAAAGCGCATCCGCGATAGCCGTGTGAATGGAACCCGTGCGCTGGTCGCGGCGATTGGTAAGGCTACGGTACGCCCAAAGATGCTGATCGCGGCTTCGGCGATCGGCTTCTATGGCGACCGTGGGGTCGACCAGTTGGATGAGATGTCGAAGCCCGGCACCGGTTTTCTTCCAGAAGTTTGCGTGGAGTGGGAACAGGCAGCGATGGAGGCTCGCAAACTAGGCATGCGCGTCGTCCTGTTGCGTATCGGTATCGTTTTGCACGAAAGCGGTGGCGCTCTGAAGACAATGTTGCCGTTCTTCCGTATGGGACTCGGAGGTCCGGTCGGTAACGGGTGCCAGTGGATGTCATGGATCTATCGCGATGACTTGGTCGCGATGCTGCTCTGGGCACTTGAGAATGATAGCGTTTCGGGTGCGATCAACGGAGTCGCCCCGGAACCTGTCCGCAATGTCGATTTCGGCCACGCTTTGGGAGAAGTTTTGAATCGTCCGGCGGTTTTGCCTGCGCCGGAATTCGCGCTGCGGCTTCTCTATGGTGAGATGGCAAGTGTGGTGCTAGCCTCCCAAAAAGTGTATCCACGCGTCCCCATAGCCAAGGGTTTTGTATTTCAGTATCCGGAGTTGAAGGGTGCCCTGCGAGCGTCTGTTGCATGATTCTGACGAGCCTGCAGAGCCCGGTGTTGAAGAAGATCCGCAAGGCGATTGCTCAAGGTGGCTTGACGGACGATGGCTTGGCTGTCACTGAGGGTCTGAACTTGGTGTTCGAGGCAATGCAAAGCGGCTGCAGGATCGAACGCGTGTTAGCAGTGGAAGGCCTCGAGGTGGACGAAGAATTAGGCGAGGTCACTGAGGTTTCCGCGGCGATTTTCCGCGAGATCAAAGGCACCGAGCACAGCCAGGGTATCCTCGCGTTGGTGGAGGCCCCGATTTGGACACTGCGTCAGGTCGAGAAGAACTTGGTTTTAGTGCTAGACGGCATCCAGGACCCTGGCAACGCGGGCACCATCATTCGCACGGCGGAGGCCTTTGGAGCGACCGCCGTGGTGATGTTGAAGGGCTGCGTCGATCCGTGGAATCCGAAGTGCCTGAGGGCTTCCGCCGGGTCGCTTTTCCGTATGCCGGTAGTGGCGGGTGTTTCGGATCTGACGGAGTTGTCCGATCTGGCCTGGTACGAAGCAAGTGGGCGCGGCGATACTACTATTGATGTCGTTGATTGGAGCAAACCCTCTTTGGTGGTGATTGGGAACGAAGGCAGGGGTGTGAGTCCTGAAGTGGCCGCTTTGTGCCAGGCGGTGAGGATTCCTACTTTGAACGTGGAATCCCTGAATGCCTCGGTGGCGGCTGCTGTTATCCTGTACGAAGCGCTGCGGTCGAAGCGGAATACTCTTATTGGTTCTTAAGAGAATGACCTTCTATCTTTACCGAATTGATAGGTCCTGTGGGAACAGTGGGTAAGCTGGTAACTGGCTTTTTATCGGTTGTTTGAGAGAAACAGCTTCTGTTGGATTAGGTGTTGTAGAACCCCCACGGAGTAAGGATTTCTCTTTACCCGCACAGGGGTGCACAGTGAGAAAAGGCGATGGTGTGTGGATATCAATCGGTTCTGAAGGACTTAGCCGTTGGAAAGACCGTTGAATCCTGTTTGGTAGCGCCCTTTGTTCGCCCTTGTCGACGGGGTGTGAGTGAGGTGTGGATATCTACTACGATAGTAGAAGGTTCATTGAGGATCCTATGTGGAAAGCGGCTTTCGCCTGTGAAGGTCCAAGCCGCTTGCGACGTTAGGCGCGGGGCGCGCGCAGGTGTTTGTTAAAGAACCCGACCGTTCGTGACCAGGCATCACAAGCTGATTCGGCGTTGTAGGCGGCACCGGTATCGTTATGAAATGCGTGACCGACACCCTGATAGATGTTGATGCCGAATGCCTTCTGGCGGGTGATCATTTCGGTGATGATCGGAGCCATACGGAGAGTGAGTGCACGGTCGGTTTCGGCGTATATAGCCAGTACCGGGGTCTGTATTGTGGCGAGAGCCTCCACCGTTGGAGGTGCCCCGTAGAAGGGAACAGCGGCTTTGAGTTCAGGGACGTTGACGATGAGGTCCCAAGTATTGCCGCCACCGGCACAGAATCCGAAAACGCCGATGCGGTCGAATACGACACGGTCGCTGTTCTTCAGATAGTCAAGCGCTGCGATGAGGTCCAGGCGGCGTTGTTCGACGGTCGTCCTGCCATAGGCTGCGGTTTGCTGTGTTGGTTCCGGGAAAGCCTGAACACCACCTTGCCGGGAGAGGAGATCGACTCCGACAGCCACAAATCCGGCGCGCGCGGTGCGACGGGTGACGTCGCGTATGTGTTCGACCAATCCTCGGTTCTCGTGAATCACGATGACCCCGGGCTGGGGTTCGGTCATATCTTTGGGATATGCGAGATGCGCCATCAGCTTCGCACCATCGCTGGCTATGAATTCGACATCCTGTACAACGATGTCTTCGGCGTCGACCGGGACCTTGATGCCAGCGGGACAGGGGCTGGGCTGGGCCTTTAGTTCTTCGAATCCGCCAAGGGCGACTGTGGCGGCGGCCATGCTGCCGGTATACTTGGCAACACGCTTCCATAACTCCCGGCGCCCGAAAGCGCCATCGACATACAGGTGAACCAGTTGGTGTACCGGATCGTCATTTTCGTACATGGGTTTAGACCTCCTAGGAATACGTGATACGAATCCTATCACAAGGAGATGATGGCGGGAAGGCTAGGTGTGGCAAAAATTACGAAGAAGAGACCCGAACCCTTTTGTACTACTTAAAACCCCTAAGGGCGCCGGAGAGGGTTGCTTCAGGGGTCTTAATGAGGTTAGTCTCGCTTTGGTGGGAGTTGACCTCCCCGGCTTAATTCCAATCTTAGTATATGAGATTTGGAATTGCAAGACCTTTTTACAGAATTTCACAGATCGAAACATTAAGAAACGTTAGCGTGCCCAACTTCGTCTCTTTCGGAGAGACCCTTCAAGGGGTTACAATGAAAACTGGAGATTCAGCCAATGCTTACCGGCTCCACCCCACGCGTTCCGGCGGCCTCTACCAAAGATAGCCTGACGACTGTAGCAGATGCCGATGGTCTTAGTTTAGAAGGCCTTACACCGGAATTTCTGATTCAAGCTTTGCGGTTGATGGTCACAAGCCGCCGCATTGACGATCGTGAGATTCTTCTCAAGCGACAGAATCGCGTTTACTTTCAAGTGAGTGCGGCCGGTCACGAAGCGATCCAAGTCGCTACCGGATTGCACATTCGTGCTGGGAAAGATTGGTTGTACCCCTACTATCGGGATCGCGCCTTGTGTCTTACCCTTGGTGTTTCCGCCCACGACATGCTTTTGGGATCGGTCGGCGCAGCCGATGACCCGGCCTCCGGCGGACGCCAAATGCCCTCTCATTGGAGTTCTCCAAATCTTCATATAGTCACAGCTTCTTCACCGACGGGTACGCAGTTTGTCCAAGCCATGGGCTGCGCATCTGGAGGACGCTACATTGAACCCTCCTCAGACGAAGTCACTGTAGTCTGCACCGGCGACGGGGCCACCAGCGAAGGCGAGTTTTGGGAGATGATGAACATCCTCTGCCTGGAAAAGCTGCCCGTGCTGGTTTTAGTGGAAGACAACAACTACGCGATTTCTGTCCCGGTGGAACGGCAAACGGCCGGCGGTAGTATTTCCGCTCTGTTAGCGGGATTTCCAAACCTCCTACGGATCGAGGTGGATGGCACCGATTTCCTTCGGTCCTACAGCGCGGTTGGACGTGCGATGGAGCACATACGCTCCGGTCGCGGACCAGCCATCGTCCATGCTCACTGCATCCGCCCCTATTCTCATTCCCTGTCCGACGACGAAGTTCTGTACAAATCGGCGGCCGAGCGCAAGGCGGAAGCCGCGCGGGATCCGCTTTCCACCTTTCCGGATTTTCTGATGGCCAACGGCCTCCTGCATCCGGCTACTTGGTCGCGTTTGAATCGCGAGATTGAGGCCGAAGTGCAGGACGCGTCCGACCGCGTGCTGAAGGCTATTCCAGCTCCTGCTGCTTCGGTGATGCAGTATCTCTATTCGGAAAGCATCGACCCGACGTCGAATGATTTCGATACGCCCGCCCGGTCGAGCGGCGATCCGCGGACGATGGTGGATTCGATCAACCTGACGCTGCATGAAGAGATGCAACGGGACCCCCGGGTAGTGGTCTTCGGTGAGGATGTCGCGGACTGCAGCCGTGAAGAAGTCTTGAAGGAAGTGAAAGGCAAGGGAGGCGTCTTCAAGGCGACCCACGGCCTGCAATCGCGCTTCGGTTCGCGCCGCTGCTTCAATTCGACTTTGGCCGAGGCTGCCATTCTTGGCCGGTCGATCGGTATGGCTACACGTGGGTTGAAGCCGGTAGCGGAAATCCAGTTCTTCGATTACATCTGGCCCGCAATGATGCAGATCCGTGACGAGATGGCGACGATGCGTTGGCGCTCGAACAACGCATTTTCCTGCCCGGCGGTGATCCGCGTGCCGATCGGCGGATACCTCACTGGCGGCGCGGTTTACCACTCGCAGTGCGGCGAGTCGATCTTCACCCACATTCCTGGTTTGCGCGTCGTGTTCCCTTCGAATTCTCAGGATGCCTGTGGTCTGTTACGGACAGCGATCCGATGCGACGATCCTGTGCTGTTTCTCGAACACAAGAGGTTGTATCGTGAGCTCTACAATCGGGCACCGCATCCCGGGCCTGAGTATTTGATCCCCTTCGGCAAGGCGCGGTTGGTGAAGCCCGGCAAAAGCTTGACGATTGTGACGTATGGTGCGCTGGTGCAGAAGTCTCTGCAGGCGGCGACGCTGATTGAGCAGAAGAGTCCGGACACATCGATCGAGATTCTCGATCTGCGGACATTGGCACCTTACGACTGGGAAGCGATCCGTCTGTCGGTGACCAAAACCAATCGAGTAATGATCACGCATGAAGACACGATTTCATGGGGATATGGAGCTGAACTCGCCGCCCGCATCGCTGACGAACTGTTTACAGAACTGGATGCGCCGGTGGGGCGTGTGGCGGCGAAAGACACTTGGGTGGCCTATCATCCGACGCTCGAAAACGAGATCCTGCCGCAGATCGACGATCTGGTGAGGGAAGCGGAGCGGCTTCTGGCGTTCTAGTGGTTCGTCGTCCAGATCTTGGCGATCAGCGGCGAACCCATTTCTGCACTGAAGTGCAGCATGTCGGTGAACTGATTGCTGTCGCCAGTCGAATCGGTGGGAGCTGAAAGATCGACCAAAGGGGCGATTTTCGCCAAGTCTTTCCTCATAGATGCGTATTCTTCACCCAACCCGAACTGGGAGATCAAACGTGTGGCGTCGTCATGTTGCGGCAGAATCACAAATTGCAGTCGTGTCCCGTTGGCGTGAGAGTGTTCTGAGAGTTCGTGCAGGCGCGTCTTGTAGCGTACAGGATTTCGCCAGTTCCGCAACGACGCGGAATAGGTTTCGACACCTTTGTCCCAAACCATCTTTTTGCTCATGCGATCCAGTTGAAACTCATCGGAAACTACGAAGCCTAAACGCTCACGGTAGGCCTGGAGTGAGGCGTCGATGACATTGCGGTTTGAAAAGTAGAGCATCGGGTTTTGCTGGATCGTGCGGACTGTGGCAATTTCGCTGCCGACGCGGAAGTCGTTATAGGCATCGAAAGAAACGCCAATAGTGACCGAGCGCAGTTTGGTCTTTTCCGCCGCCAGCCAGTAGGCGTCGACCGTGGTTTCGAGGGTACCGCCGGGGATGGCCAGATTCGCGATGTCCTGCCCGGTATGTTGTTTGATGCGCTCGGGATGGAACAAATCCATGCGCGAGTCTCCCAACACGATGTCCGGCAACGGGTTGCTTTCGTACTTCGTGAAGCGGAAGAACGCGGGATTGACCGGTGCGGCATAGTTTGCGCGGACCGTTGCGCTGGTGATGTTGAGCGGCAAGTGAAAGAGATCGTAGGGATCGGCGATCAGGACGAGTATGCAATGCAGGAGCGGCAACACCATCAGCGGTGCCAGCCGAACGGTGAGGTCGCGTAGGAAGTCAGCGCGATCCTGTTTTGCCTGATCGGCCGGGACCTCAGAACTGGAAATAGATGAATTGGCGGACACTGTTGAAGGCTCCAAAGATAACGATTCCGATCATTGTGGCGTAGTAGACAGCCCAGCGGGTGGGGCGTGGCAGTTCCAGCAATCGATTCAGACCACCGGCGCGCCGTAGTGCTGCTTCCGCCACCGTCAGGGCCACGATGCATACGATTGCGGTGAAGAATTCCTTTGTGGGACGGTTTAGCATGACATTCGCTCGAATGTAGCCGAGGTCGTTCAAATGGGACGGTAACGTCAGCAAGTCGCGGCCGAGTCCGTTTACCACCAGTAGGGCTTCGCTGAGGTTCTTGGCTCGGAAAAAGATCCAGGCGAAAGAAATCGCGGTGAAGGTTACGATGCCGCCGATGACTTGGCGCAAGATGCCGGATCGGGTGGTTGCACGATCTTTTTGCGTGGACGGAACCCATCCGGTGACTTGTTCGAAGACAAGGTAGAGGCCGTTTAGTCCGCCCCAGATGACGTAGGTCCAACTGGCGCCGTGCCACAATCCGCTTACCAGAAAAGTCACGAGGAGATTGACGTAGCGCCGAACGCCCGGCGAACGGCTGCCGCCTAGTGGGATGTAGACGTAGTCGCGGAACCAGGTGGAAAGCGAGATATGCCATCGGCGCCAGAATTCTCCGACCGAGGTGCTGAAGTATGGCATGTCGAAGTTCTTCATCAGCTTGAAACCCATGACTTGGGCGCTGCCGAGCGCGACATCGGAGTAGCCGGAGAAGTCGCAGTAGATCTGGATTGCGAAGAAGAATGTGGCGATGATGTAAGAGATGCCGGGCCAACCTGCGGGGCTATCGTAGACGGTGTCGACAAATGGCGAGAGGCGGTCCGCGACGGCGACTTTCTTGAGCAAGCCCCAGCCCATGAGCAGCAATCCCTGACGGACGTTGGTCGTGTCATAGCGATGCCATTGGTGGAACTGGTGCAGGATGTTTTGCGGCCGCTCGATGGGCCCTGCGACCAGTTGCGGATAGAACATCACGTAGAGCGCAAAGATGCCGAGGTGGCGTTCCGCGGGCTGGTTCCGGCGGTAGACTTCGATGGTGTAGCTCAAGGATTGAAAGGTATGGAAGGAGAGTCCGATGGGCAACAGCATACTGAGGTCGGGTATCGACCAGTTGACGCCGAGCGGGATGGCGAGATCGTGGGCGGTATGGTTGAGGAAATTGTAGTACTTGAAAATCGCCAGAACCCCGACGTTGGCGACGATACTGGCGATGAGCCAGAAGCGCCGGGATTGTCCTTCTGATCGCTCAATCTTCAATCCAGCGGCATAATCGACAACGATGGTGAAGGCCAGGATCAGGATGTAGACAGGCCGGAAGACCATGTAGAAATAGCAACTGGCAAGCAGGATCCACATCCAGCGAAAGCGGGGGTGTAGAAGATAGTATCCGGCGGTGACCAGAGGAAAGAAGACGAGAAAGTCTACGGAATTGAACAGCATTTTGTCAAGGACGAAGCTGTTCCAGTATGGGCTTTGGAAGTGAGCCCGGTGGCGCTGCCGAGTGTACTAATGGGGCTAGTACCTGGCGGACGTCAAGTTACGAGGGCGGGTGTGATTTGTGGAATGATGTTAGGTGGATCGGGGGGGTCCAGTTTCAATGGCAAAGAAGTTGCGGTGGGGAGTTTTGGGTGTCTCGAATTTTGCGGTGCGGAAGGTGATTCCGGCGTTTGCTGGTTGTGAGGATTCGGTTCTCGTGGCGATTGCCTCGCGAGAGCTGGGTAAGGCGCGAACGGCGTCGCAGGAGTTGGGCATCGAGAAGGCCTATGGTTCTTACGAGGATTTGTTGGCGGATCCAGAGATCGATGTTATTTACAACCCGTTGCCGAATCATTTGCATGTTCCCTGGACGATCCGCGCGGCCGAGGCAGGCAAACATGTGCTCTGTGAGAAGCCGATTGCTGTTTCGACCGCGGAATTGCGCGATTTGATTGCGGCTCGCGATCGTTGTGGCGTACGGATCGCTGAGGCTGTGATGGTTCGGTTTCATCCGCAGTGGCTGCGGGTGATCGAGTTGGTTCGGGGAGGTTCGATCGGTGAGGTGCGCGCTGTCTCCACGATGTTCAGCTATTTCAATCGAAAGGCGGAGAACGTTCGGAATGTATTGGCCTATGGAGGTGGTGGGTTGTATGACATTGGGTGTTACGCGATCCATGTTTCGCGATGGTTGTTTGGTAGCGAACCGGTAGGTGTTTGTGGCGCGTTGTCGAGAGATCCGGGTTTTCAGGTGGATCGTTTAGCGAGCGGATTGCTTGAGTTTCCTGAAGGACAAGCGGTTTTCGTTTGTGGCACCCAGATGGTTCCCTATCAGCGTGTGCAGATCTTTGGAACCGGGGGCCGAATTGAAGTGGAGATTCCGTTCAACGCATTGCCAGGTGAGGGCATGCGGATTTTCATCGACGATGGTTCCGATGTGAAGGGTAGTGGCATTCGTGAAGAGCGTGGGGTGGCTTGCGACCAATATACGTTGGAGCTGGACGGGTTCTCTCGAGCTGTGAAGGGAGAGATGGCGTTGGTGAATTCTCTGGAAGAGTCGTTTGGGAATACGGCTGTAATAGAAGCGATGTTTGCGTCGGCGGAGAGTGGGCGTCGGGTGGTGCCGGTGTCGCTGTGAAGTTTGTTTGGTCCAGCGATGCATCGGTTCTGGTTCGTAGCGAGCGGGCTTTGGGGTTATTTCGTGGATTGCGGCAGCGCGAGTTGGATGGCGTTACGGGGTTGTCTCCGGCGCGAGAATCCGTTATGGTTCGATTCGATCCGTTGATCCTTCGGCACGAAGATGTGAAATGCTGGATACAGTCTGTGGGTGATGTATGTTTCGTGGAAGAGGGAAAGTTGGTTGAGATTCTAACCTTATATAACGGGGATGATCTGGAGGAGTTGGCTTCTGTCTGCAGGATGAGTACTAGTGAAGTAGTATCGAGGCACTGCGGGCGTGACTACGATGCTTGGTTTCTCGGTTTTGTTCCTGGATTTGCTTACCTTGGGGAAGTAGATGAGACGATTTCGGCTCCGAGGCGGGCGGTGCCGCGGGTTCTGGTTCCCGCCGGGAGTGTGGGAATTGCTGGTAGGCAAACGGGGGTCTATCCGAGGGCTACTCCCGGTGGGTGGAATTTGATTGGTCGAACTGACGAGATAATGTTCGATGGTTCGAGTGGAAAGTCGTTGATTGAGCCGGGAGACCGTGTGAGGTTTGTGCCGTTGTGATTCGTGTGTTATCAGTGGGTTGGATGACCACCGTGCAGGATTTGGGGCGTCCTGGGTTTAGCCACTTGGGTGTGTCAGCGGCTGGGGCGGCGGATCCGGTGTCGTTTCGAGTGGCGAATCGATTGGTAGGGAATGCAGAGACGGCTCCGGCCTTGGAGATGACGCTCAAGGGGGGCCGTTTTTCGTTCGACGGGGATGTGGTTGTTGCGGTGGTGGGTGGGGAGTTCGACTGTAGTATATCGATGGGGCGTGCGGTTCTCCTTGCGGCTGGGGTTGTTTTGGATATTGGTTTTTGCCGGGCTGGTGCGAGGTGCTATTTGGCTGTTCGCGGTGGTATTGATGCGAAGTACGAGCTCGGTAGTGCGTCGACTCATGCTCTTGGCGGATTGGGACGAGTGATCGGCAAGGGGGATGTGTTGGGATTGGCTGGGCTGGTGGTGTCAGATGCGGTTAAAGGGGCTGTCACGAGATGTGTGTTACGGGATCGTGTTCGCGTGACTGCGGGTGCGGGTACCGATGATTTTGGCGGTGAGGCGGTGATGAGGTTGTTGACGGAAGAATGGACGGTGAGGGGGCAGTCGAATCGGCAGGGGATCCGGTTGGATGGTCGAGCGATTGTGGGTCGCTGCGGTGGATCGATGCAAAGTGAGGGTGTGGCTTTGGGTGCGATTCAGGTGCCTCCGAGTGGTCTGCCGGTGATTTTGTTTGTAGATTCCCAGACAACTGGCGGGTATCCAGTGATTGCGAATGTTGCATCCGTGGATATTGGGTTGGTTGGTCAGTTACGGCCTGGGTCCAGGTTTCGTTTTGAGGTGATTGGCTTTCCGGAGGCGTTGGCGCTGTTGGTTGAGCAAGAGGAGTGGATTCGTGGTTGCGTTTGATTTGAACTGCGATGTCGGTGAACTCGAAGAGTTGTTGGTTGACGGAACCCAGCAGCGGTTGATGCAGTATGCGACTTCGGTCAATGTTTGTTGCAATGCACATGCGGGTTCTGAGGATTTGATTCTTCGGACGCTCGAGATGGCGAGCGGACTTCGCGTGGGGGCGCATCCTGGGTATCCCGATCGCGTGGGTTTCGGGCGAGAGCCTTTGGTTTTGACCCACCGGGCTCTGATCGAGTGTATTCATGAGCAGTTGGTTTGGTTCAGAGATCGATGCCGTCGAGTGGGGGTCTCTGGGATCACGCATGTGAAGGCGCATGGGGCGCTGTACAATTCGGCGGTACGCGATGAGGCGATAGCGAGTGCTATTGCTGAAGCGTGCGTTGAATGGGATCCTACGGTGGTGTTGGTGGGGCTTGCCGGGAGTCAAATGTTGGAGGTTTTTCGGGAGGCTGGTTTTCGTGTGTTGGCCGAGGGATTTGCGGATCGCGTTTATGAGTCGGACGGTACGCTGCGGTCTCGCAAGTTGAGCGGTTCCATGATCGAGGATCCTGCTGCTGCTGCTGATCAGGCAGTTCGATTGTCGGCTGTGGCGGACACGATTTGTGTTCATAGCGATAGCGTGGGTGCCGTTGACATTGCGGCAGCGGTTCGGGCGCGTTTGGATGGCATGAGTAGAATGAAGAAGTGACGACATCCCCCCGCCGTTTCGATGTGATTGTTGTTGGCGCTGGCCACGCTGGTTGTGAGGCCTCGCGCGCGTGTGCGCGAATGGGCCTGAAGACTGCCATGGTTACGATGAACGCCGATCTGATTGCGCAGATGTCCTGCAATCCTGCGATCGGTGGTATTGCGAAGGGTCATCTGGTTCGGGAGATCGACGCCCTTGGTGGTGTCATGGCTGAAGTTACGGATGCTGTTGGGATTCAGTTTCGCTTGTTGAATACGAGCCGGGGTCCGGCGGTATGGTCTCCTCGGGCGCAATGTGACAAGAAGCAGTACCGAATCCGAATGAAGGAGGTTTTGGAGCAGGAGCCGAATTTGAGGATTGTTCAAGCTGAAGTGGGCGGCTTGGTTTTGCGGGACGATCCGCGTCGGGTTGAGGGTGTTGTCCTTCGCGATGGGCGAGAGTTGTTTGCGGGAGCGGTGGTGATCACAACCGGCACCTTTCTGAATGGATTGGCTCACGTTGGTGAGCAGCGATATTCGTGCGGGAGGAATGGTGAGGCTTCGGCGGATATGCTGGGGGATGGGTTGCGGTTTATGGGTTTGAATTGGACGCGACTGAAGACGGGTACTCCTCCGCGTCTGGATGCGCGATCAATCGATTGGACGCGGTTTGAGCCGCAGGAGGGTGACGCGGATCCGACGCCGTTTTCTTTTCTTACTGGCAAGATTACTCGCGAGCAGGTTCGGTGCTACATCGCTTATACAAATGAGAGGACGCACTCGTTGTTGAGGGAAGCGATACCGCGGTCGCCTTTGTACAGTGGGCAAATTGAGGGGCTTGGTCCGCGGTACTGCCCTTCGATTGAGGACAAGGTCGTTAAGTTTCCGGATAGGGTGCGTCACCAGATTTTTCTGGAGCCTGAAGGGCTGGATACCAATGAGATTTACGTAAACGGTATGTCGACGAGCATGCCGGTGGACGTCCAGGAGGCGATGGTGGCATCGGTCGATGGTCTGGAGTCGGCCGAGATGATTCGTCCAGGTTACGCGATTGAATACGATGCGATTGATCCGCGAGAGTTGGACCACAGTTTGGAGGTGAAGAAGATTCGCGGCCTGTTTCTTGCTGGACAGATTAACGGCACTTCGGGGTACGAAGAGGCTGGTTGTCAGGGTTTGGTTGCGGGGATCAATGCGGCGTTGAAGCTGCAGGGGCGGGATCCGATGGTGATTGGGCGAACCGAGGGTTATACGGGGATCCTGATTGACGATCTGATCAGCAAGGGTGCCGATGAGCCGTATCGGATGTTCACGTCTAGGGCGGAGTTTCGTTTGCATTTGCGGATTGACAATGCGGACGATCGGCTGACGCCGATGGGGCGGGCTGTGGGGTTGGTGGATGATGTGCGGTGGGAGATGTTTGAGGCGAAGCAGAGACAGAAGGCTTTGGTTCGTTTGCTGCTTGATTCGCGGCGGGTGCCTGCGGATTTGGTTACCGGGGATGATCGCCCGATGATGTCGTCTTGGTTGAGACGTCCTGAGGTTCGGATCGATCCGATTGCCTGGTTGATTGAAGAGGGACTAGGGGAGCGTGTGGTAGGTGGAGTTCTTACCACTATTGAGACCGAGATCAAGTATGAGGGATATATTCAGCAGCAGCTCCGCCAGATATCCCGGTTGAAGGACAGTGATGGCCGTCTAATTCCTGTCGCCTTCGATTTCCGAGGTATCCCAGGTTTGTCCAATGAGGTCCTTGAGAAGCTGGAACGTGTTCGGCCGGTGGATTTGGGTCAAGCGCGTCGCATCCCGGGAGTGACTCCCGCAGCCGTCGCGGTTCTCGATTGTTATCTTACTTTGCGTGGAAGCTGTTAGTTCGCCCTCGTATGTTTCACGTGGAACGTACTGAATTCTAATGAGGAACTCCCATCAAGCATGTTCCACGTGGAACATTTCGGATACGTGATAAGATCGTCTACATCGTGAGCAAGACTATAGCGATCGCGAATCAAAAGGGTGGAGTCGGGAAAACTACCACTACTATCAACCTAGCTGCCTCCCTAGCTGCAAATGACCTCAAGGTACTCCTCGTCGATATTGACCCTCAGGGTAATTCCACCACCGGACTTGGAATTCCCAAAACCCAAGAGATGGCAACAATCTACGATCTGCTGTTGGGATCGAAAGACGCTGCTGAAACCGCGCAACCTACTGAATGTCTAGGGTTAGATATCGTACCCGCCAATCAGAATCTCGTTGCCGCCAATCTCGAATTAGTCGACGAAACTGAGCGTGAGTTCAGACTAAGGGACAAGCTACTCGCGGTGAAGGACAACTATGACTTCATCCTCATCGATTGCCCCCCTGCCCTCGACCTGCTTACAATAAACGCACTGCTGGCCTCAGATTCAGTGATCATCCCAATCCAATGCGAGTTCTTTGCACTGGAAGGAGTGTCCCAACTGATGGACACCATCAAGGCCATTCGCGAATCCTTTCAGCACAACCTCGCAATTGAAGGCGTGCTGCTCACCATGTACGATGACCGCGCCAACCTGACCAAAATGGTCGCTGCCGATCTTCGTGAATTCTTTGGAGACAAGGTATTTGAGACCGTGATCCCAAGATCAATTCGCCTCGCCGAAGCTCCCAGCCACGGAAAGCCAATCATCCTCTACGATGTCCGCTCTAAGGGTGCAGAAAGCTATATTCAACTTGCCAAAGAGATTCTGGGCAATCAAAAGCAAGGAGCCATCAACCAGCATGGGACCCTCTGACAAGAAGCGCGCACTCGGCAAAGGGATCTCCGCACTCCTTCCTTCCCGCTCACCCGCCGTTCAAGCCCCACCGCCACCGCCCCCAACGGATGAAAATTCCCTCCTCCAAGTTCCGATCAATGAGATCGAACCAAGCCCCCACCAGCCTAGGCATATCTTCGACCACGCCAAGCTCGAGGAACTCGCGCAGTCCATTCGGGAAAACGGAGTAATACAACCTCTTATCCTCCGCCGTCGTGACAACAAATTCGAACTGGTCGCCGGGGAACGCCGTCTCCGCGCATCCAAACTCGCAGGACTCGCCACCGTTCCCGCCATCATTCAGAACATTGCTCCAGACCGCCTGCTAGAAGTCGCCCTCATCGAAAACATCCAGCGCGAAGATCTCAACCCCATTGAACTCGCACTGGCCTATGATCGACTCAACCGCGAAATCGGACTCACCCATGAACGAATCGGCATGCGCTGCGGCAAAGATCGAAGCTCCGTCGCGAACACAATCCGTCTCCTGCGACTACCGGAACCTGTCCAGCGAATGGTCTCCGAAGGACGCCTCCACATGGGCCAGGCTCGCGCGCTGCTTGCACTCGAAAACCCCGCAGACATGATCCGCATCGCCGAAAAATCCGTTGCCCAGCACCTTACTGCAAGGCAAGTTGAAGCGCTAGTCCGCTACTCTCAAGAGCCCGGCCGCAAGGAAGAAAAAGTCGAAACTAAACAAGATCCCAACATCAAGGCTGCTGCCGATGAACTCGAACGTACCCTCGGAACACGGGTCCGCATCGTCGAATCCAATGAGCAGCGAGGTCGAGTCGAGATCGACTACTTCTCGCAAGACGAACTCACGAGAATCTATGAGCAGATTGTGGGGAAGTAAATGGAATGGTGCCGGCGGAAGGACTCGAACCTACGACCTACGGATTATGAGACCGTCGCTCTAACCACCTGAGCTACGCCGGCAAAGGCAGAAAAGCTATCTCACTCAATAGAATAAAGCCTAACACGAGCAAAAGTCAAATTAGTAATACACCAAACACAAATAGCGTCCAGCCGACAAGCCAGACGCCAAAAGTGGAAAAACGAACTACTGGCGCTGTGATTGCGCGATCTTCGACAAAGCCAACATCAAGGCCCCGGAACCGAGGGTCTTGATCAGCGCCGGATGCTCCGCATAGATCTCGCTCAGCCTGTCCATGATCGACGGATCCTGCTGCGCCGCGGTCTCCGCCAATGACTGAATCTCTTCAGGCGAAACCTGCGACGCCTCTTCCGCGGATAACTGCCGCATATCGCCACCACCCTGCATCATCCGCCCAAGGATTCCCGCCAATCCACCCCCAGCCATCGCCGCGCCTGCACCGCCACCCATAACGGAACCGAGGATATCGCCCAACCCGCCACCGGAAGCACGTCCACCGCCACCCATAACGGAACCCAGGATATCACCCAAACCGCCTCCACCTCCCGCCTGTTGCTGACGACCACCTCCGCTCATCATCTGCTGCATGATCACCGGACCAGCAATCGACAATAGCGTATTCAACACGCTAGCCTGTTGCGATCCGCCAGAGTTGCCGAACAGACCGCCGAGCATGCTCGCGAATGGAGGCGTCTCATTCGAACGAAAAGCCTCAGCCAAACCACCGGCCAAAGCTTCCTTGGGTAACATCCCCGCCAACTGGTCAAACTGCCCTTCAACATCCATACCCTCAGGCGCTTGAGCGGTCACACCGCCTTGGCCAAACTGCTGCAAAAGTTCTGAAAGATCCATGTCCTAAATGCTCCTTGCTGAAATAAACCGGCAGCTGAACCCTGCTGCACGACGAGCGATCGCCGGCGAACTAATCGCACCATCCTCGTAGAGGATATCATCAGTTTCAGTGGAACAGTTGCACCTCCTGCTCGGCCGCGACCGCAAGTACCTCACCGTAACCGAATTCACCGACATCCTTCGCGGTATGTTGGAAGAAGTCTTCCCAGACGTCTGGATCGCCGGTGAAATTTCAGGCGCAAAAGCCCAGCCGAGCGGTCACGTGTATTTCACATTGAAAGATGGAGAAGCAACGGTTAGTTGTGTCGCCTACCGAAACGCCGTTCGCTATCTCAAATTCAAACCCCAAGACGGTGTCGCCGTACTCGCCCGTGGACGCGTGGACATCTGGCCTCCCAGCGGACGCTACCAACTCATCGTCGAAGCACTCGAACCCCAAGGCCGCGGCGCACTCCAATTCGCCTTTGAACAACTCAAGCACAAACTCACAGCCGAAGGTCTCTTCGACGAATCCCGCAAGCGCCCCATCCCGACACTCCCCCAACGCATCGGTATCGTCACCTCGCCTACCGGTGCGGTTATTCAGGACATGCTTCAAATCCTCGAACGGCGCTTTGCAGGGCTACACATCCGTCTGTTTCCCGCCGCGGTCCAAGGCGAAGGATCAGCCAGCCAGGTCTGCCGCGCCATCGAATACTTCTCAGAGTCCGGATGGGCGGACGTGATCATCGTCGCACGCGGCGGCGGATCCCTCGAAGACCTTTGGACCTTCAACGAAGAGTCCGTCGCCCGCGCGATCGCCGCGTCGGCGGTCCCAGTGATCTCCGCCATCGGACACGAGACAGATTACACCATTGCAGACTTTGTCGCCGATCTTCGCGCGCCCACTCCATCGGCTGCCGCGGATCTCGTCATCCAGTCCAAGTCGCGTCTCCAAGAACGCTTAATGCTTTTGCAAGGAAAACTCAAGCAAAACACTCAGTATCGGTTCGCCCTCGCATCGCGAAGACTAAACCAACTCGGAATCGATCGCGCCGCCAGCCTACTCAGACGCCGCATTGGACGCCTGCAACAACGCAACGACGAACTCGACTTTCAACTGCGCGATCGCATCCGAATCTCTCTACAACGCAATCAACGCAGACTCGATCAAGCGCGAGCGCAACTCCGCCGCATGGATGTCCGGCTCAAACTCGCGGACGCACGACGCCGACAGGAATCACTTCAAACCCTACTCCACCAACTCATCCAAACGAAGCTGACGCAAGCACGTACCTCCATCGAAAAACCCTCGGCGCATCTCACACAACTCAGCCCCTTGAAAATCCTCGATCGCGGCTACGCGCTCATCGTCAATCAATCCGGAGCTTTGGTGAAATCTCCGAAGGATGCTCCGCCCAAATCCAAAGTCACGCTTCGGGTTGCCCAAGGCACCCTCACCGCGCGCATCGAAAAATGACTGCTCCCAACCTTCCGTCGGAGTGAGCAGACGCGGTTTGGCAAATCACAATCGCCAACAACAAACAGAAGCGATCCACCGGAAAGTATAAAATAGGCCTCTGTGATCAGAATCTTTTTACTCTGCGCGGCCCTCGCCTCCGCCCAACCTACTGCCAACAGCTTTTCCAGGATCAACTCACGCCTCAAAGAGTTCATCGACAAGGGAACCGCCGCCGGATTCGTCACCCTCGTCGCACAGCACGGCAAGATCCTTCATCATGACGCCGTCGGCTTCACCGACATCGAAACCAAAGCGCAGCCGATGAAGACGAACAACATCTTCCAACTGCACTCGATGACCAAGCCCATCGTCTGTATGGCGGCGATGATGCTTGCCGAACAGGGCAGGCTCCACATCGACGATCCCGTGGAAATCCATCTCCCCGAATTCAGAGGTTTGCAGTGGGCAATCGAATTCAAAGACGACGAGCGAATGACCCTGCAAAAGCTGAATCGCAAGATCACAATCCGCGACCTCATGACCCACACCTCGGGAATCGTTCTCAACCCGCCCGCGGCAATCGGCGAACTCCACGGAGCATTGCACAAATCCCTCGCGGACGTTGTTCTCGTCTATGCGCAACAGCCCGTCCTCTTTCAGCCAGGAACCAAATGGTCCTATTCCAACGGAGGCATCGCCACAGTCGCGCGCATCGTCGAAGTGGTCAGCGGCATGCCTTACGAGAAGTTTCTCGAAGCCAAAATCTTCAAGCCGCTCGGCATGATCGACACCCACACCTATCCACCCAAAGAGAAGTGGAGCAGGATGCCCACCGCCTACATTCTGAAAGATGGCAAACCGCTCAAGTACACCGCCGACCCGTTGGGCGAGGGCAAGATGAAGTTCCGCGAAGGTGCCAAGTATCCGCTCCCTGAAGGCGGCCTGTATTCCACCACCAGCGATCTCTTCCGCCTCTATCAGCTCTTTTTGAACGGCGGCGAATACAACGGGTTGCGCTTGCTCTCGAAAAACTCGGTGCAACAGATGACCACCGTCCACACGGGCGATCTCAAAACCAGCCAACCCGGCGCGGGCTGGGGACTCGGCTGGTATGTCATGCAGCCCGACAGCAAACTCCTGATGCCGCCTGGCACCTTCGGCCACGGCGGACGCTACGGCACGTTCTGCTTCATCGACCCTAAGAGCAAAACCATCGGCATCTTCATGATCCATCGCGAAGGCGGTTCCGCCGAACGTATCGCATTTGCCGAAGAGGTCTTTGGACAATTACAAAAAGGAACATCGGAATGAATCGCAGGCTCTTCGGCATCACCATCGCCACTTCTGCCGCAGCGCTCGGGCAGAAGAAACCTCTCGATCTCACGGAATTTGCGCCTGAAAGCCGCTTGTCCGTCGCCCAAACGAACATAGAACGTGCGCGTTTTCCAGTAATCGACTTCCACTCGCATCTCAGTGGAGGCAAGGCCTCACCCCCTGTGGATCTGCTCAAGGTCATGGATCGTCGCAACATTCGGACCCTCGTGAACCTCACCGGAGGCTATGGTCCGAAGCTGCGCGAAGCCATCGCTAAGTTCGACAAAGCCCATCCTGGCCGCTTCATCACCTTCACCGAACCCGCATGGATGCGCGTCAACGAGGCGGGATACGAGGCCAAGCAAGTCGAGCTGATCCAACAAGCCAAGAACGACGGCGCGCGCGGTTTAAAGATCCTGAAAACTCTCGGACTCTACGCGCGCGATTCGCAAGGCAAGCTGATCAAGATCGACGATCCGCGCTTCGACCCAATGTGGGACGCATGCGGGAACCTCGGCCTGCCCGTCGCGATTCACGTCTCTGACCCCGTCGCGTTCTTCGCGCCCATCAATCGCCTGAATGAGCGCTTCGAGGAACTGAACAATCATCCAGACTGGTCGTTTCACGGCAAGGATTTTCCCAGCAATGAAGAGCTGCTCTCGGCGCGCGACCGCGTGTTCGCGAAGCACCCCAAGACAACCTTCGTCGTTCTGCACGTGGGAAACTTCGCGGAGAACCTCGCACATGTCTCGCGGATGCTCGATCGCTTTCCAAACACGCTCGTCGAACTCGGCGCGCGCATCGGCGAACTCGGACGCCAGCCCCGCACTTCGCGCAAGTTCTTTGAAAAGTATGAGGACCGCATCCTCTTCGGCACCGATGCCACACCCAATGGATTCGAGTTCCCGCAGCAGTTGTTTGGCGATGAGCTATACAAGATCTACTATCGTTTTCTCGAGACCGAAGACGAGTACTTCGACTATGCTCCCGCGCCAGTGCCTCCGCAAGGCCGTTGGCGGATCTACGGCATCGGGTTGCCGGAAGCGATTCTCGACAAGGTATATCGGAAGAATGCGATTCGCTTGCTGGGCTTGGTCTAATCTGGAAGAATGACGCAATCGACGGTGCAGTATCGCGACCAAACCACCGGTGAGGTCTTTCGCGAAAGATGCGAGCGCCGCATCCTGCACACGCCCAACCTCATGACCGTGGTCATCGACTTCAACAATGGACCTTGGGATATCGCCGACCCGATGCACTCACATCCGCACGAGCAGATCACATACATTGCGGAGGGCGAGCTTTTGTTTCTTGCAGACGGCCAGGAACCGCGCCGAATCCAGACAGGCGATCTCTTCGCGGTGCCGTCGGGACAGCCTCACTCGGTCCGGTTGCTTTCAAAATCGGCGCGCCTGATCGATAGCTTCAATCCGATCCGTGAAGACTTTCTTAAGCCTTAGGATTCGCCTCGATGATTCTCTTCACGTAACTGAAGTTGCGGCGCATGTCCGCTTCGATCCCACCCGAGGGCGAGTTCGTTTCGAGATTCGCCCAGCTACGGTAGTCCGCATCGGCCAGTGAGCGCAGCACGCGGTTGAAGTCCACTTCGCCTTCGCCCAGGTATCCCTTGTCTTTGAAATGGACCTGCGCGATGCGCTTCGACGTCAGCCAACGGATCTCTTTGTAGATATCGAAGCCGGCCTTGTGCGCATTGTAGGTGTCGTAATAAATCTTCACGGCCTTCGACTTCGTACGATCGATGATGCGCGCGTTGTCTTCCGCAGACAGAGTATTCTCGAGAGCAAGAATCACTTTGGCCTTCTCCGCCAGTGGACCGAACTCACGCAGGATATCCGCCACGCGATCTTTCTCTTGCTGTGTCTCAATCGCGCCCTGGTTGAAAAACGGCAGCAACATCACTTGCGTATCGAGAGCCTTTGTCGCTTCGATGCCTTCTGAAACCCACTGTTCCGCCAGCTTGTCGTTCTTCAGGAAATTGACATGCAGGATATCGAGGCAGGTGGCATTGATGGCGATGTCCGTTTTCATGGCCTCAGCTTGATAGAGCAACTGCGTGCGGCTATGCGTGAGCGGCAGTTTGCCGCCAACTGGCTGACGTCCGAGCGAGATCTGGATGCCTTCGAAACCGATGCGCTTCGCCATCGCTAACGCCCCGATCTGCGAAGCCATTCGCAGGTTCCAATCGGTGACGCCGACCTTGATGCCGCGGCCTTTGGCCAACGCGAAAGATGGGCCCGCAATTCCCAGAAGCAGTTGCCGACGAGTGGTGGACATTACGTGCCGATTGTAGCGAACCGCTTCATCCCTGTTGATAAGCGAGGTAGCTTTTCCACCAACGGCCGACCCGCGGCAGGGGCGGCATCGGTAGGCGGACTCACCGCAGTTTCTTCGAATGAAGATGCGCTACCAACGCCGCGGGATCATCGGTGATGATGCCGTCCACACCGGCGTCGATCAGTTTATCCCAATCGGAGGCACCGTTCGCGGTCCACGCCAGCACGCGGATTCTCGCCGCGCGCGCCTGCGCCACTTTCGCTTTGGTGACGATCGACATATGCATGCTCACCGTGCCTGTTCCGCCCGCGTCGTTAGAGACATCGAGAAAGCTGCGTCCCCGATCGGTCGCGCTTCCGGGATACAAGGCAGACAGCGGCAATGCGCTCAGCTTCCGCATCGCACGAAGCGGAGCGAAGTCGAACGATTGCACCAGCACCCGCTTTTGCAGCTTGTGTTTGTGAATCGCATCCAGCACCATCTTCGCGTAAACATCGGGCGCAGGTTGCAGTTCAGGCTTCTTCGGATCGCTCTTGATCTCAAGGTTGATCGCGAACTTCTTATACTTTTTTGCTAGCGCGAAGACTTCATCCAGAGTCGGAGGCGGCGTGTTGGGAACTCCCTTTTGCCGCGGCCAATCGGGATTCGCCACGCCGCAATCCCACTTGCGGAACTCAGCCAGCGTCATCTTGCGAATCGTGCGTTCCGCACTTGGCGAAGGATTTTTGCAGTGCTTGAGGTTCATCAATGCATCGTGCGCCACCACAACCACATTGTCTTTGGTGACCCAAGTGTCGATCTCGATGAAGTCCACGCCTTGTTGGATCGCGTACTCGTAACCTGGGATCGTGTTTTCTGGCAACACCATGCGCGCGCCGCGATGGCCGTGGACCTCGATCGCCGTCAGCACTGCAAGCAAGGTCAGCATCTAAGCGACCGCGAATCCATGTTGTTTGCGATGATGGGGACCTTCGAATTCCGAAGTCGACTTGAAGCGTTCGAAGCGTCCGTCGCCGGCCATATCCTTCACTTTGGCGAGTAGTGCCTTCTTTTCCGCAGCCGTCATCGGCTTAAAGTTGCGCGCGATGGCGATATCGGTCTTGAGATGCTCCATCGAATTGATGCCCACCACTTGCGACGCGATCGGCAAGTCCAGGCAGTAACGGTAGCACTCTTCGACGTTCAGTCCCGCTTCGTGCAAGAAGGCACCGTGCGGATAGCCGCCTCCCAAACCTTTCATGCCAATCACACCGATATTGCGTTCGATGCAGACCGGAACCACCTCTTTTTGGAAGCTTCGATAGGTCGCGTCCATCGCGTTGATGGGCATCTGCGACGTGTCCCACTTGAAGGGCTTCGCGATCATCTTCAGATGCAGGCGCGGATCTTTGTGTCCGGTGAATCCGATGAAACGAACCTTGCCGGCCTTCTTCGCTTCGAGTGCGGCCTTCATTCCGCCCTTTTCGAAAATCCAATCGGGATCGTTGTCGTAATTGATTTCGTGAAACTGCCACAGATCGAGATGATCGGTCTTCAAACGCTTAAGCGATTGCTCGAGATTGCGCATCGAACCCGCATAGTCGCGCTCGCAGTTTTTGGTCATGAGAAAGACCTTGTCGCGGCGCTTGTCCATCGCAAGCGCTTTGCCCATGATCGTTTCCGAACGCCCATCGAGATAATCCCAGGCGTTGTCGAAGAAGTTGATACCCTCGTCGATGGCCGCATGCATGATGCGGATCGCTTGCTTGTCGTCTTTCACAGCACCAATGTGCCAGCCTCCGAGGCAGAGAATGGAGACCTTCTGTTTGGTCTTTCCCAGAACGCGTTGTGGCAACCCTGTTGCCGATGAAGAAGTGGTTTCGATGGCGGGCATGTTCAGAACCTGATTTTATCGTATGTGCGTTACGCTTCCACAATGAGTCAATCGTCCGCGTGGTTCAAGTTGTTGACGCCCCTCTTCGGAATCGTGGTCGCGTTAACAGTTGCCCGCGTGAAAGGCGTATCGCTTCGCGAAGACCTCGGGTTACGCTGGCCCAGCGCTCGCCATGCCGCTGTCTGGCTTGGAACATGGGGGATTTTGCTGGTGGTTGGCGAATTCGCGATCCGCACCTTCGGCTTGGCCGATGCCGAACGCTGGGAGAATCAGGAATGGTCCGCGGTGCTCCTGCGAGCCATTCCGCTGGTGTTTCTCGGGCCAGTGCTTGAAGAACTGGCCTTCCGCGGATTTCTCTTCTTTCGCCTGTCGCCTCATACGGGTCCGCTCGCAGCGATCCTGATTCTCTCTGTCGTTTGGGCCGCGCTTCACTATCGCTATGGATTTGCGAGCGTCGCGTTGATGGCAGTGGATGGCTTGTGCCTTGGTATGGCTCGATGGCGTTCCGGATCGCTATTATTGCCCATGACGATGCACATGATTGGAAATAGCATCTCCGTTGGCCAATCCCTCACGCGATGAACATCCACGAAACCTACCACTATCCGATTCGTGCCCGCCGCGATCTATTTGACGCGCTTCAAAGCGCACCCGATGAAGTTCTTTCACGCCCGCTACCCAGTGGTTCAGCATTCCAGTGCATCAAGGATCTGCTCTTTCATCTCGTCGCCGTGGAAGATGGTTGGATTCACGAGGACATACTGCGCGTAGATCCAGTGCTGCTTGGCAATCCCGGGTTGAAAGACACAACAGCCTATGAGGATTCCCTCTGGCCACGCTGCTCGACTATTGGAAGGCGGTAGAACAAAGCACTCTCGCTTATCTCGCCACACTCACAGACCAGGAACTCAGCCGAATCGTGACAGTACATGACTCGCCAACCGAGCGTTTCACTGTGGATGGTCTGCTGTGGCACATCATGATCCACGAAATGCGGCATACCGCTCAGATCGCAATGCTGTTACGCATGCTGGACATCAAGCCTCCTTCTCTCGACCTGTTGTTTTACCTGCCACCCGCTTAGTAGACTCGTTGCATGACTCGACGAGACATCCTGCGCGCCTCGGCCCTGCTGCCTGCCGCCTCTGCCTTGCATGGGGGCTCCCAAAAAATTCTTCGCAACATGGGATCCGCGGGCCCGGGACTCACGGCCCGCATCAAAGCCATGGGCCCCAAGTGGGACATCGTCGAATACTGCCACGAAAAAGGACTCGGTGCCGCGCACACCGCGCTGCCCGCCGATCTGGATCCGGAGAAGATCAAGAAAATCCGCGATCAGGTTGAGCGTTACGACATGCGTCTCACCGTCGGCTTGCGCACCGCACGCACCGATGCCGATCTGCCCAGGTACGAGGCGGCCGTCAAAGCCTGCGCGGAGATGGGGGGACGCGTGGTCTGCGTGCACGATCCGTTTTCAGGACGCCGCTATGAACAGTTCAAGAGCGCGGCGGAATTCCACCAGTTCGACGCCATGTGCAAGGCCAACGTGCGCCGTGTGGAACCAATTCTGCGCAAGTACAAAATGCCGCTCGCGATTGAGAATCACAAAGGCTGGCGCTCGGGTGAACTTGCGGAATGGGTGAAGTCGACTAGCAGTGAGTATGTGGGCGTTTGCCTCGATCTGGTTAACAATGTCTCGTTGATCGAGACGCCGCAGCAGACCATTGATACCCTTGAGCCTTACACGATCTTTGTCAGCTTCAAAGACATTGGCGCGGACTTCTACGAAGACGGCATCCTGCTCTCTGAGGTGCCTCTCGGTGACGGCCATATGGATCTGCATGGCCTTGTGAAGCGTATGCAAAAGCGAAATCCAAAGATGCTGTTCCAGTTGGAAATGCTGACTCGCGATCCGTTGCGCGTGCCCGTGTTCACGGAACAATACTGGAAAGTTTACGACGAGAAGAGCCCTGCACCGGCTCGCGATCTCGCGATGCTAGTCGCGTGGATTCGCAATCATCCACCGAAGAAGCCGCTTCCGCGAACCTCGGGCTTAGCCCCTGAAGGCGTACTAGCGCTCGAAGATCAACTCAATCAGCAGTGCATCGATTGGGCGCGCGCGAATATGCCGACGCTCGCCTGATGAACTCGTGTCCCATCTGCCGCGCCGCGCTTCCTCTCGTCTCGTCGCTTGCTCACGCGGTGTGTCCGGCGTGCTTCGCGATCTTTGAGTTCAACGAAGGCAAATGGCAGCCAGTGCCTCCTTCGCGGCAAGCATCGGGGCCGATTCCCATCCCATTGGGAACTATGCTGCGGCTGCGCAGCACCGACCATCGAGTCGTGGGATTCGCGAGCTATAGCTATCAAGTTGAATACGGCCGCGAGCAATGGGACACTTTCGTGCGGCACGAATACACACTGACCGATCTCACCGGCGGGAACCCGCGGTTGCTCTGCTGGACGGCAAGCAACTGGTTTCTCGCGCGTCCCGTGGATGCATCCCTCATCACCATGAAAGACTGGACGGAGCTGCAATGGGAAGGCCGCGATTATCGCCGCCAACAGCCACAGACCTACACAGCCGATCGCGCATGTGGATTTCTGACCCATCCCTTTCAATGGCGAGAGTTTGTGACGATCTCTGATTTTGTTTCGGAGCGCCATATCGTCGCCAGCGAGCATCCCGGAAGAGTTCTGCGTTGGGTTGGGGAAGTCTTGGAACCCCGAGAACTACTCACCGCGTTGGCGATCCGCGAGTTTCCAGCGAACTCCCCTTACTTGACCTCGGTGGCAACCCCCGCGCAGGTGTCACCGATGGCGATGACACGAGCCGCAGCACCGATTTCAGGATGGCGTTGGGTAGGTGTTCTGTTCGCGTTTGTCGCCACGTTTGCAGTGATTGGAACCGTGGCTTATCAATACGAGCGGCGCACGAAGCCGATCGTTTCGCACTGGTTTGCCTGCGAAGCGAAGCCTGCGCAAAAGCGCGTAGAAATTCCACCTGGAGCTTCAAAGGTCGAGTTGGATCCGCATTTGGCACAAGGGGGAGTCAACTATCGGCTTCGGATCCTCAATGCCCAAGGCATGGTACTGGAATCACGCAAAGACTTTCTGGACATGAATCCCAAACGGCGGATCTTAAAGGTGGCGCTGCCTGCAGAAGCCTTCGCGGTGGATGCCACTTGCTCTGTGTCGTATGGTGTTGCAGGCTTGCCCACCTGGCCGGTCGAGCTTCGCTTCTTCCGCTAAGACGCCGTCCCCATCTTGATGACGTCCCGCAATTCGGCGAGCGATACGGGTTTCAACAGGTACTCATTCGCGCCGCTGGCCAGAACTTCGCGTCGAAAATCCATCGCGTCGTCGGTTCCGACCACAACGATGGGGATCTCGCGGCCCTGCGCGCTACGAATGCCATGCACCAGGTTCAAACCCGTATCGTCCGGCAAGCGGACACCGAGAAATACGATCTGAAATACTTCAGACCGCACGAGAAGAGCTGTTGCCCGCGCACTGTAGGCCACACGGCAGGCGATGCCACTTGCTTGCAACGCCTCGCGGACAAGGATCGCGAAGAAGGGGTCCATCTCCACGATGAGCGCAGGTAACCCGGTCACAGTAGCCACCTGACCCAAATCCCCGAACTGTGCCTCATCCGTCGGCAGCTCATAATCTACTACACGGGATTTTCAACCTAAAGTCGTCGGTACGTAGGTTGGTTTTTGACCGTAAACAAAACCTTAGCTTGAGACTGGTCCGTCCTACTATCGCCCCATCCACTATGCGAGAATGCGTCATGCACTTCTTCCGGAAAGCCTTCTTTACGATCTCACTTGCGGTCGTTCTACAGGCGCAGCCGTCCCAAAAGCAAATCGAAGTGGACCGCATTTTTTCGGCCTTCAACACCCATACGCCGGGATGCGCAGTGGGCGTCGCCAACAAGGGCGAGATCGAACTACGAGCTGGCTATGGCATGGCCGATCTTGAGCGGAACGTCGCAATCACACCTGGCACGGTGTTCGAGAGCGGATCCGTCGCCAAGCAGTTCACCGCTGCGGCGCTCATGCTGCTGGCGCAACAAGGCAACATCTCGCTCGACGACCCAATGCGCAAGCATCTTCCGGAACTGCAAGACTACGGCGCGCCGTTGACGATCCGTCAGATGATCAGCCACATTAGCGGGATCCGCGAATGGCGCCCCATCGCAGCGTTCGGAGGCTACCCGGAAGGCAAGTATGTTTATACGAACCAAGATCTGTTGCAGATGGCCGCGATGCAGAAGTCACTCAACTTCGACCCCGGCTCGAACTACAGCTACTCGAACACCGGCTACAACATCTCAACGATCCTGATTGAGCGAGTCTCGGGCAAGACTTTCCAACAGTTCACGCGCGACATGATTTTCGGACCACTCGCGATGACGCACACGCGCTGGCGAGAGGACTTTCGCGCCGTAATCCCCAACCGCGCTCTTGCCTACGGACCTTTGCAGAAAGGCGGTTGGACACAGCAGACTCCCATCGAAAACATCATCGGAGCGGGTGGTTTGCTGACGACCGTTGGCGACCTTCTCTTGTGGAACGAGAACTTCACGCACGCCAAAGTGGGAGGCGCAGATCTGGTAAAAGCGCAGCAAACTGCGGCCACGTTGAACAACGGCCGCAAGATCACGTATGCCGCGGGGCTTTCGGTCGGTGCCTTCGAAGGCATCCGTGAGGTTTCGCATAGCGGAGCAACCGGTGGCTATCGCACCTGGTTGGGACGCTATCCCGATCAAGGCGTTTCTGTGGCGGTTCTTTGCAATTCGGCGAGCGCGAATCCGACGGCTCTCGGCCACGCGACTGCGCGGCACTGGACCGGATCCGTGGCTGCGCCCAAACCCGCCCCTTATGCCACGAAACTGCAAAGCTACGAAGGTCTCTACCGCAAAATCCGCGATAATACGGTGGAAACAATGGCCATCAAGAGCGGCGAACTGCACCTCGGCACCGCGAAACTGACCCCAACCGGCGAGGGCAAGTTCATCATTGGTTCCGCGGAAAACCAGCTCAACTTCGAGCCGGCGGGGTCGAGGTTCCGCGTGCTCACTTCGACAGACGACGTTCTTTACGAACGCGTAGAACCAGCGAATCCCACGGCCGCGGAACTCGCCGTCTTCATCGGCAAGTATGCCAGCAGTGAGACCGGGACAGCGGTGACGATCACCTCTGGAACCAAGCCCGGCGAGTTGAGCATGCAGATCGCCGGCGAATCCCCGATCGCTTTGAAGCCCACATTTCGCGACGGGTTTGAGAGGGCATCGAAAGCCGCAATCCGCTTCATTCGCGATGCGGATCAAAAGGTCATCGCGATGAGCGCGGGCGAAAGCCGCGTGTGGGACCTGCGTTTCACTCGCTTAAAATGACAGTTGCAGCGTGAAGCGAAACGCGCGGCCATCGTTGAGCGTGTTGGTGATCTGCCCGAAGTTCGCGTTTGCCAGCTCAAACCCCGGATCCGCAAATTGCGGGGTGTTGAAGAAGTTGATCGACTCCGCCGTAAACTGCAGTTTCGCTTCACGCTTCAATGTCCAGGTGCGCACAAGAGACGTATTCACGTTGCGAATCGGACCCTTGCGAAACACATTGCGTCCCAGGTTGCCGGTCTGTTCTCCGAGTCTGATGTAAGTGAAAGCGCTCCGCGGCAGGAGCACTTTTGACGTATCGGGATTGCCGATCGTGCGTCCTAAAATCGATGGATCCAACAGGTTTGGGCGGTCGCCTCCATTGCCGTCGACATTGCCGAAACCAGGGCCGTCCGATCCCGTCTGCACATTGAACGGCGTCCCCGATTTCGCCAGCACTACAGCCGAAAACACCCATCCCCAATGCACATCGTAACTGCCGCGCCACAAGAAAGAGTGCGGTTGATCGAACGAGCTGCGGCTCTTGCCATCGCGCTGCGTTTCGAATTCCGATTGGCTGCGCGACAGGCGTGTGTCCTGATCGTAAGCCGTGTTTGTATAGCTGGCCGCGAGATCGAGCGACTTGCTGAACCAGTAGGATGTCTCGAAGGTGAATCCGCGCCAGCGCAGTAGTTGTAGATTGATGCGGCCCGCGTCGAGGTAGCCGCGCGATCCGTTCAACACGAGGCGCGTTTCCGCTTCATTCGGTTTGGCGCGGCGCTGATTGATGGTGGCGGTGATGAGTGGGATGCCTTCGCGCGGTTGAGCCCGGTTGAGATACCACATCACCAGAAGCTTATGCTGGCGCGACCCGATATAGCCAGCCTGCAGCTTCCAGTATTTCGAAAGGCTGGTTTCCCAAATGAAGTTGTATTGGTGCGCGTAGGGAACCACAAGATCGGGCGAAAGGATGTAGAAGTTCGGCGCGCCACCGGCGTTCGACGAGAGCGGATTGATCAGGCTGGCCGCGGGTACGGCAAACTTCGTAGATCCTGGAGGCGTCAACCGTACCTGTTGAAACGTCACTGGAAAGATCTCGCCGAAGTGGACTCCATAGTTCGCCCGCAACACGCCGAGTCGCTTCACACGATACGCCAGGCCCAGCGAAGGCGCGATGTTGTTGCAGTCGCACGGATACGGAATCGTGTTCAGTTTGTTTACTTCGGTTGGTGTGGACACAGGTTGATAACGAAGCCCCAGTGTCACTGTGAAATCTTTCGACGCCTTCCACGTGTCGCCCAAGTAGAACTGCGGTTCCCAATTGCGGAAACCGCGATGCGTATCGCCGATCGAGATGATGTACTGCGTGGGGATGCCGAGCCGAAGGTTGGCGATGGAATCGCGCCCGAAATCATTGGCGAACGAGAAGAAGCCGCGATGCGTATCGGTTTCGCGTCCATTCAACTGCCTGCGCAGGACATCGAATCCCGCAGTGAATGTGTGATTGCCGCGAACGGATCGCAACAAGCCCGCATAGCGAAACATGTTTACAGCGCGGTCGATCGGAATGCTGCCGTCGGGGCCAAGCGAGGTGAGTCCCGCAGTGCTAATGAACGAGCCAACAGCGTTGCGCTCTGGCGTGAGCAGTGAGCGGATGCGATCGAAACCCGCGGAAAGATCGGTTGTGGTTTGTGGTGTCCAATTGCGCGTGTGCGTGAGGCGCGCGCGATGCGACTTGGTATCCGTATTCGGATTCTGCCCTTTCACCAACTGAAAGGCGTCGACGCGTTGCCAGGTGAATTGATAAAGCGCGCCTACGAGGTCTTTCGTACCAAGGGGGCGATCGAGCCGGATCCGTGCATTCTCGTTGTCGATCGCCTGCGCTGCGTTGCGATTCAGAGCTCGCGGATTGATGTCGGTGCGGTTGGGCAGCTCTTCGGGATACGCTCCAAGGAACCGCGCTACGAGCGCGCGCGTAGCGGGATCGGTGGCAAGCGGCGTTCGCTCATCGGGCTGCGGCACTAGCACATTGCCGTTCACAAATCCGCGGATTCTCTGCTGTCCAGCGTCGATGTTGAGACGGAAGCGATGCCATTCCGGCACTGAGACGTTGAAGCCGTAATCGTTGTCGCGCGCGGGCTTGACGTCACCGACTTGAAAGAAGGCACGTGCCGAGAAGATGCTGTTCTGATGCATCGCTCTGACCATACCGTGCCAGTTTTGGCTGGAACCGGCTCCGCCGGGGCGGGCGCGTCCCGCAAGATGGATGGGCTGCGAAGGTGCGCCTCCGAATTCGGATCCGAAATAGCCCCGCTCCGCCTTAAACTCTTGAATGAGTGTCGCGCTCACGCCGAGGCGGATGTTGAGTTCTTTGAGCGCGCCGTTGTCGATGAGATTGAACTGCACGTTCTCATTGCGGCGGCTCTCTCCGCTGGCGGTGTCGGTCTTGCCGAGCAGGTTCAACTCTGTCCTGCGACTCTCGACGGGCGGAGGAGGTTGTACTGGAGGTTGTTGCGCGAGAAGAAAGAAGAGTCCGAGATGCACGAAGGGTCCTTTTCTATCATCGGTGAAAAAGGCACAATGTGAACATGCGTTCGCTCTGTTTGTTTGCATGCAGTGTTGCGATCCCAGCACAGGACATCGTCGGCGTAGTCATCGACGAACGCCACTAGCGCCGACGATGGAAAATTCATCTTCCTCAAAGCCGCCACAGGTCAATACTCGGTTGATTGCTCAAAGCTCGGGTACCTGACCGAAGAGAGAAGTTTCCAGGGAGCCACAGTCGAGGTGAAAGCCGATGGATCTTTGGATCCAGTTCTGTTGAGGATCCGGCTGATGCCAGAAGCGATACTGAGTGGTCGTTTGTTGACAGAGGACGGCAAGCCCATTGCCGGTGCGGTGGTGAGGCCCATCTATGGATCCCAATCGGCGTTTACCGACAAAACCGGTGTCTTCGAGCTGAAGGGCTTGCGGGAGTGCCAGAAGGATTGCAAGCTGCGCGTTGAAATCCAGGAACTCACGCGCCGCTTGCTGCTGGTGAAAGAAGACAGCAAAACGCTTGGTCCGCCCGATTGGGTTGACACGACGATAAGCCCTTGGATCGCGGGTCAGCAGATTCGCAACCTCGAACTTCGCGTTGCCAGTGTGCCGCTGATGAGCTTTTCTGGCGTTGTCACCAATGCGCCCAAGAACTCGCTCGTGCAACTTCTGCGCGAAGGATCCACCGCGAACACTTTAGAGGAACCCCTCAAAGACGCCAAGCTTGCCTTTGAACTGTTGCCCGTCGGCAACTATCGATTGCTTTTCAGGAAAGCGATGGACTACCGCTCAGCGCCTGGAGAAGTGGAGATCCGCATTGTATTCCGATCTCCGCGATCAAAAGATCACGTTACCCAAGCCGCTGAGCATTGCAGGTGTGGTCCGGCTCAATGGCAAACCGTTTTACCAGCCCGGCTACCAGGTCTCTTTGTCCCAACAATCCAAAGGCGTCTACCTCGGCGCTCAAGGTGCTGTGCGTGAAGATGGTTCATTCGAAGTATCCGGCGTGTCGCCAGAAAAATGGCTGGTGTCACTCAGGTACTCTGCGACAAGGCCCGATCATGAACGTGAGAGTACGGCGACTGGAACATCTGGAGACCGTCAATGGAGAGAACGTTCCGCTCGTTGTGGACGTTGTCGAAACTGTCGCCGTCAGTGGCCGGATTCTCGACGCGGATGGGTTGCCCTTGGCGGGATTGGTGATGTTGAAGGGGGCTGGCGGTGCGACGATCTTTCCCAGCGACCGCTTCGGAAACTTTGGTTCCGGTCTGTTGCCAGGCACCTATCAGGTGACGGCATGGAGATCTAGAGACGCCGCTGATTATCGAAATCCACCCTCATGCCCTACCGCGCAGACGATGACATTCACGGCGGATCTGCCCAAGTGGGAAGTCCGCGTCTGCCGTTGATTTGGCGCAATCGGTCAAGTCGTTGGCGTGGACGATCATTCTTGTCTCTGCCCTTTGGCCTCAATCTAAAGGAGCGCTACAACGCAAACAGCCGCGAAAAACAGGGAAAACACTTGTCATCGCTCTTACCGTTTGGGATACCGGTTCAAGGGTCCCATGAAGAATGGACCGGTGGTCGGCGCGATTGTCCTCAATCAGAATTGGCGGCTTCGGTCAGAACGCTTCGCGGGCGAAACGCGCTTCCGTCCAGTCAGATTGGACTCGATTGAACGTATAGGCTCCGGTCGGATATTTATCAATATGAAAGTAGTGGCCGCCGGTGATGCCCACGCCGGGAAGCACGTCGCTTGGCGCCTACAACTACAAGGTCAAGAAATCCGGGCTCATCGGTTCGGTGCACGTCGGCCCCAGCAGTTGCCGCACTGGAGCGGCGTCGAACACTTCAGGAAGTGCCCGATTCGCCGCCCCGATTCTTTCTGTCGACTACCTCGCTACCGCAGCCTCGCGCTTGGACTCACTGAGCCAATACGGAGGCCTGCCGTAGTGGGAGTGTAAACGCTGCTCGTACTCGCGCGTGATCTTCATTGTGTCGATGTACTCCGGACACTTCTGAATCTCATCGCGCGTGAGCGCAACATACACCTTCGAATCGCTCCAACTCACGCGTTCCACCCAGATTGGAGAAACCAGCACCTTCTTGCCCGGCCACCAGTTCTGTGTTGCTACTTCGATGTAGCGGATTGCCCAGGCCTTTTCGTCGACGATGAAATTGTCGACGTGGCCGATTTCTCCGTCCACCGCTTCGATCGCATAACTGGAAACGACGTCGGTGCTGCGCAGATTCGAGTCCTGGGATTCTTTGGCCATACGATCGGAGATCGTTGCTGCCGAAAAGCTCTCCGGAATCGCCATGCCGCCCGGGTACATCTCGGGACCCCACAGATAGGACCCGCCCCAATAATTCGGATAGCCGTAGTAGCCCAGATACTCAACTTCATGCTGCCGTGATACGGGCCGGTGTGTATCGATGTCTGGACTGTTCCTCACTTGCTTCATCGAAAGCGACACGTCGATCCTTCGATTCTGCCAATCGGTCGAAAGAACGGAGTGTGGTGAGATCAATACCTGTCTGCCATCCAGCCAGTTTCCGGTTTCTACCGTGAAGTAGCGGATAGCCCAAGTCTCATCGTCGAAATAGAGTTGATCGATTGTACCGAGCTCGCCGTCCGTTGCGCGGACGACGAGCCCCTTCAGTTGCTTTGTATTCGTGAACATTGGGTTCTCTTTCCTTAAGCGACTAGAGGACGACGCTGATCGCGATGCGGGAGCCAGGATCGCGGCGATTGTGCAAGTAGTAACCATCGTCATAGTCGACGTAAACATCGTCGTCTCTGTACCAATCGTTGCCCCAGCTCTCAGGCCAGGGGTCCACCATCATGAATTGGTAGCCGCCGTACCGAAAGTGAGGATAGCCCCGGACGATCGAAGGACGATTATGGAGGCGAAATACATGTCCTTTGCCAAACTGGAGATTGAATCGGTTCTGGGGAATGACATAGCCGCCATAGCCTCCGCGCTGCACCCACGTGCGCTGCTGTGACCGAAACTCCTGGGCGCGATTCTGCGTCCAGCCCCGATTGTTTCCTTGCCAACCGCCGCCTTGGCGCACCCAGCCGCGCTGTTGCTGCCATTGGCGCGCCTGCTTTTGCCGCTGTTTGTCCTGCTGGCGTTCGTACTTCAACTGCTGTTGCTGTTCGCGGCCGTTCCTCTGTGCCGTCGCTGCGGTGGGGGCTCCCAAAAACCATACCAGGGAGGCTGCGGCAAATAGTGCGACTCGTTTCGAGTTCATCGTAGTCCCCTCTCTATTGATTTCGGAAGTTTTCAATCTCTCCCATTGCGGACACTCGGCACGAACCGGTCCGGATCCGCTGTGTGCGGTCCTGCGCCTGATAGTTCACAAGATAACTGCCATTGCCTGGATCGACGCCATGCTGCACCCGAACGTCGCCGATCGAAACACCGACGCTGCGGGCCGCTTCTTCCTGACATGCGTTCAAAGCCTGGTTCCACGAGGTGCGGTTCGCGTTGAGCCCGCCATCCACCTGAAACTGCAGGATCTGCCCAGAACCGGATATATCGCAGAATCCATTCGTAGAAACGCCGTTGGCATTGCGGAAAGTGAAGTTGATCCGATGGTCGCCGTCAGGCTGTTGCCCGCCCTGCTGCCGCACGGTCACGCGGTTGCCTTGCACGTTGCGGGTTTCGATGACCTGGTTCTTGCAGATGCGCTTGGCGTCATTATTTGAAATTCTCTGGTTCCAATTGCCGCCGGTGTTGTTTGGATCTCGGCCAGTGTTCCAGTTGCCGACGCCTTCGAAGTTGTTGTTGCCACCCCGCCATTCGATGTCGCCGGTGTAGCCTTCGGAACCACCTTTGGGGTCTTCGATGCGGATGACGGCGACGCCTCCGCTGGAATTCGGATCGCGAACGAGTTGTTGGCTTCCGCGCCCGTCAATGCCTTTAAAACGAAAGCTGCCAGGATTGTTGGGAAGCGGCTGTGTGCAAGTGAGACGGCGCCACCGGGCGGATTTTCCACTAAGTTGGCGAATCGATCCGCGATCGCTGCGGATCTCAATCTCTGCTGCACCGTCGACTTCGACTTCAAACGTGCACTTGCCATCGTCGCCGGATTGCCCAGTGATGGTGGCTCGGATTGGTTGGTACTGCGCCGTCGCGACAAGGGCGAAGATCAGCGCTAGGAATTGGACTTTCATGGTGCTCCTCCAGAGTTTCTGAAGTATGGAGGTGCACTTGGGTAGCCATTCTCGACGATTCGCGCACGGGTGGCGTAATTCCTCTTCTATTGAATCGTTTGAAGGCGACGAGCCACGCCGCCGATTGGTGGCGGTGACGGCCAGCGGTCACACGCCGCCGACCTTCGCACTTTAGAACAGCAAACCGACGGGTGTGTATCGGGATGGACCTACTTGGCTCGTCGGCTGGGAAAGGGGGACTCTAGCCCGATTGGAACTGCGTCGGTGCGGCTCCCGTCCACCGTCGAAACGCCCGTGTGAAAGCGCTGGGGTCCGAAAATCCCAGCAAAAACGCGGCTTCGGACGCAACGCCCCAGGTTGAGCGAGATGCTGTGTCGCGATTTCTCTCCGTACATCCTCAATCAATTGCCTGAACGATGTACGCTACGAAGTTCGCGCTGCAGGCTGCGTTCACTCATGGCGACTTCAGAAGCGACCTCTTCAAGCGATGCAACCGCGACCGTAATGCGGCGGGCGAGAACATCGAGAACGCGCAGGCTGAAGGGACCGCGTTGTCCCAACGCAGCGAGCAGTTGGCGAGCCTGGGCGTGGAACATTTCCAAGAGCCTCGGGTTGGCGGAAATCTTCTCGCACTATGTGACCGGCGCAGGATTGAACAGCGCCGGCGCATTGTGCAAACCCCAATGATCCGCCCATGTCTTGCGACGCCCACTCGCCACATCGAGAATCATCTGAAAAATCTCCTGCCCCACATCTTCCACCGAAGCGCCACCGGTTGCGATTCTGCCCGCATCGATGTCAATCAGATCGGGCCACCGTTCCGCCAGCGCGGTGCGCGATGCCACCTTGATCACAGGTGCGAGCGCAAGCCCATAGGGTGTGCCTTCGCCCGTCGTGAACACATGGATGTTCATACCGGCCGCAAGCTGCAGCGTTCCGCAGATGAAGTCGCTAGCGGGAGTCGCCGCGAACAACAAGCCCTTCGTTCTCACCTTTTCCCCTGGGCCATACACACCGGCGATCGCGCTGGATCCCGCTTTGGCCACCGAACCCAACGCTTTCTCGACAATGTTCGAAAGTCCGCCGCGTTTGTTGCCCGGCGTCGGATTGGCACTGCGATCCACACTGCCGCGGCGCAGATACTCGTCGTACCAATGCATCTCGCGGATCAACGCCCGGGCCACTTCCGGATTCGCCGCGCGCGGCGTCAACAAATGCACGGCATCGCGCACTTCAGAGACTTCTGAGAACATCACGGTTGCACCGGCGCGCACCAACAGGTCGGCCGCGTAGCCCACTGCGGGATTCGCAGTGACTCCTGAGAACGCATCGCTGCCGCCGCACTGCAATCCGACAACAAGATCCGAGGCGGGACATGTGACGCGCCTGCGCTGGTTCAGACGCTGAAGCCGGGTTTCGGCAAACCGCATGATCGCGGCGACAATGTCGCCAAAGCCGCGATACTCTTCATCCTGCAAACGGACGACCCAAGGCTCGTTGCTGAGCACCGGCAAATCCATACGGGCGGGCTGCATCTTCTCGCATCCGAGGCTCACCACGAGAGGTTCGCCACCGAGGTTCGGATTCAATGCGATGTTGCGCAGTGTGCGGATTGGGATTTCGGCACCGGGAGCATCGATCGCCACGCCGCATCCATAGGGATGCGTGATGGATGCGACATCGTCCACGTTTGGAAATCGCGTGAGCAGTTCCTGCTTGATGCGCCGCACGGCGAATTCCACCGTTGGCGCGACGCACTGCACAGTGGTGCTGATGGCAAGGATGTTTTTTGTCCCCGTGCCGTAGACACCCGGATAGCCTTCGAATGCGATGCCTTCTAAAGCAGGCAGCCCCGCTGGCGTAGCAGTGGCCAACGCAAGCTGATCGAGCGATGGCGCGGCGGGTAGCGCCAAACGATCTTCGCGCACCCAATCACCGGCTTCGATGGCGCGCGTCGCGTAACCGATGACGACTCCATAGCGGACTACGGGTTCGCCCTCTGCGACAGGGGTCAATGCCACCTTGTGTGCTTGTGGAATCCTCTCACGAAGCCGCAAACCAGAATCGTCAAACGACGTGCCTGCTTCGAGTCCGCCTGCATTGGCGATGATAGCGACGTTGTCGCGTGCGTGGACCTTTACGTAGAGTGGACGCAAGTCTAAAGATAGCAATTGCTCCGAAAGCCAGTATTCAAGGGTTCACTGTCGCTCCGGTGGCGATTGCTACTCTGGCTAACGAACCTATGAAGCGAACTGTGAACCGCCGTGAAATGCTGCTGGCCGCAGCTTCGTTCGGTGCGCTAGCCGCTGAACAGCAAGAGGAGTGGCTGCCCAAGGGCGGCACGCTTACCGATGTCCCCGGCATCAAGGTTGGTCACTACACGCTGAAAACGCGCCCCACAGGATGCACGGTGATTCTTTGTGAAGACGGTGCGACCGCGGGTGTGGATGTCCGCGGCGCAGCACCGGGTACGCGCGAGACCGACCTGCTGAATCCGGTGAACCTGGTTCAGCAAGTCAACGCGGTGGTGCTCTCCGGCGGATCCGCCTATGGGCTGGCCACCGCCGATGGCGTGATGCGTTATCTCGAATCCAGGGGCAAAGGCTACAAGATTGGTACACAGGGTGTGGTTCCGATCGTGCCTGCGGCGATTCTGATGGATCTCGCCATGGGCGATTTCAAGATCCGCCCAGGTGCGGAGGCTGGCTATCGGGCTTGCCTCAACGCAACGGTGAAGCCTGTCATGCAGGGCAACGTGGGTGCGGGCGCGGGCGCGACGATCGGCAAGATGTTCGGACCCCAATTCGCGATGAAAGCAGGCATTGGATCCGCGAGCATCAAGGTCGGAGAGATCGTTGTCGGAGCGATTGCGGCGGTGAATGCACTGGGCGATGTGGTGAATCCGAAAACGGGCAAGATTGTAGCAGGCGCGCGCACGGATGACGGCAAGAGCTTTCGCGATTCGTTACGGGCGATCCTGCAAGGCTATCGAGTGGCGATGCCGGTGGGCGCGAATACGACACTTGGACTGGTTGCCACAAACGCTGCTCTCGAAAAAGTGCAAGTGGCGAAGGTTGCACAGATGGCGCACGATGGACTCGCGCGGGCTGTGAATCCCGTGCATACGCCCGCCGATGGCGATACAATTTTCGCGCTGGCGACGGGCGTTTCCAAGGTGCAAGTCCATCACGGGATGATCGGGGCGTTGGCTGCGGAGGCAATGGCACAGGCCATCGTGCGAGCGGCGATGAGCGCAGAGACCGTACTTGGAGTTCCAGGGTTGCGGGATTGGAAAAGACAGTGAAGATGAGCCCTAGAACTGACGCTCTGCAATCGTTGTTGAATCCCGCGCCCAAATCGCTACCGGAACCCTTCCTCCGAGCGGCGTATCGATTAAGATCTTACTGAGGCTCCTGATGACCTGGCTACATTGGTCCTTACTGTCGGCGCTGTTTGCGGCAATCACAGCTGTTCTGGCTAAAATCGGCGTTAAAGACATTGACCCTAACTTGGCGACAGGCATCCGCACCATTGTGGTTGCGATCCTTACGTGGGCCATCGTTGCCGCAACGCCGAGGGCGGCAAGCATCGCTTCTGTATCGAAGTCCGCTTGGATGTTCCTCATATTTTCGGGCTTGGCCACCGGTCTGTCTTGGATCTGCTACTTCCACGCACTGCAAGCGGGTCCGCTCACGCGCGTTGCACCCGTGGATAAGTTGAGCATCGCCGTCACCATGTTGCTCGGAGTGCTGCTGCTTGGGGAATCCCTGACTTTGAGAGCCGGGTTTGGCGCACTGTTGATCATTGCAGGAGTGGTCACGATTGCACTGGAGTGATTCCATCGGCTACCCGCATGGCGCTAAATCAATTGCGCCGGGACTTTCCTAGACGCCGCCAGCAATGCCGCTGGTTCGCTTGCGTAGAGCTCAGTGGAACCGCACTCGCCGCAGACGTGAGCCTTTAAAGGAAACTTGTGCGCACCCGGAAAGAACCAGGCCTCCGGTTCTTCGTAGATCACCAGGGTCAGGTCTCCGGCATCCCATCCGCATCGCCCCGATCCATCAGCCGAGCGTTACGAATCACATTGGCCGAGCGGCATTTCAGACATTCCGTCATAAGTCCTCAGATAAAAGCTGTCGTCTTGATCCCCGAGATATCGAACCGCTTGCGGCAGCGGATATTTTTGCAATCCACCTTGTCGTCGACAAGCACCATGTAGCTCAACCACTTCGAAAATCGCGCGCGATCCCGCTCATCGGCGCGGCCCTGCAGCCGGTCGATCTTCTTGCGCACGATCCAATTCAGATCGTAGGTCTCAACAGCCCGGCAATACGGACAGTTCAAGGTCGCCGGTTTGGCGACCTTCGATTCGCGATAAAAATCACGTTCTTCCATGTTCGCTAGGCCCTCAGCGCCGGTTCGCACACTGAGGCGAATGCGCGATCGAAGCGGCCGATGAACTCATCGACATCGCTCTTGGTCACATTCAACGGCGGCGTGCAGCGCACCACATTGCCGTACGTTCCGCCCTTGCCGATCAGGATCCGGTTGTCTCGCGCCGCAGCCATCACGCGCAGAGTGTCCTGCACGGCGGGCTTCTTCGAAACACGATCTTCGACAAGCTCGATGCCCCACATCAGGCCCATGCCGCGAATATCGCCAATGATTGGATACTTTTCCTTCAGTTCCAGCAAGCGCCCTTGCAGGTATCCACCGGTTTCCGAGGCATTCACCATCAACTGGTTTTCGTCGATGAAGTCGATCACCGCTTTGGCCTGGGTGGTGGAGACAGGATTGCCACCGAACGTGGACAAAGTCACGCCCTTCATCGCATCCGCCACTTCAGACTTCGCAACGGTCAGGCCAATGGGCAAGCCATTGGCGAGTCCTTTGGCTGCGGTGATCACGTCGGGAACCACATCCCATTGCTCGATTCCGAACCATTTGCCGCCGGTGCGTCCCCAGCCGGTTTGCACTTCGTCCGAGATAATGATGCCTCCATGGTCGCGAACAACGCCGGCGATGATTTTGAAGTACTCTTTCGGAGGAACGATGAATCCGCCGACGCCTTGAATGGGTTCGCCAATGAAGCCCGCGATGCGTCCACTGGTGGTGGTCTGGATGAGGTCCTTCACATCCGAGGCGCAGCGTACCTCGCAATTCGGATACGTCAATCCGAACGGGCAGCGGTAGCAATAAGCATTGTGTGCGTGGACAACACCGCCGGGCAGCGTGTCGTGGATACGCCAGGTGGACTGCGCTGTGATGGCCATGCCCATCGCCGAGCGACCGTGATAGCTGTGCCGCAGCGCGACGATTTCGTTCGAGCCAGTGTACATTCGAGCCAGCAACACCGCGGTTTCATTGGCTTCCGTCCCGCTGTTGGTGAAGAACGATTTCGTTAGAGCGCCGCCGGGCGTGATCGAAGCGACCTTCTTTGCGAGTTCCAACTGGGGAACCGTGGCAAACACCGTGGACACATGCTGCAGTTTGTCGAGCTGCTCCCGGGTCTTCGCGGTCACGGTCTCGTTGCAATGGCCAACGGAGACGGTAACGATGCCACCGAAAAAGTCGAGGTACTCATTGCCATCGATGTCGTAGACGAACTGGTCTTTGGCGTGATCGATGATCAGCGGTTCCGGAAAGTAGTGGAAGACCGCCGGGAACAGATACTCTTTTTGTGCGAGAAGGATTTCCTGCTTGGTCACAGTGTCTGATTTATAGCATGATCGGGCACGTCGAAAAGTTTTTGGATTCGCATGGTCCAATTTGGAACTTCGCATCGCTATCCTGTGCGAGGCTTCTCCACCATGCATGCAACTATCGTTTCCGCGATCGAACTTCTGAGGGCCTCCGGCCTTTCCGGCAGCATTGTCAGTACCGAAATACACGCATCGTTCCATCGCTCGCTCGCGAGATTGGAGGCCTTCAAACGTGCTGACTCGGGAATCAGCTACGGTACCCCAGTTGATTCCGATGGCGTCACCACCCCGTTCCATACGATCGTGGTCCACAATTCCTACATCAGCGACGTCACAGCAACGGCGGATGTTCTGATTCACGAGGGCTATCACGCATCGGACCCCACTGACCATAACCTCACCGAAGAAGAATTCTACTGTCACGCGGTAGAGGCGGTGTTCGCGAATTCGCTGTCCTCGCCGATCACGGCCATGCCACTGGCCACGAATCTCAATCTGGTACGCGCCGCGTTCCAAGACCTGCAACTGGTAGACTTTGTACTGGCACGTCACACCGGTGGTTCCGTCACCTTTGCGCGACTCGTTTGCACCACCAATTCGCTCTTCGGTGGAATCGACCGGAGGACGCCACGTTCACTAGCGCTGCTGCTGCCGCGCTTTGTCAACTCAGAACCAGCGCAGTGGCACGCGGGCGACCAGCGAATCACCCAAGGAATGGCCGCTGGCATCCTGCGTGGGATCTCGCAAATACGGGCGATGTTCACTGCCGGCGCGCAGGTGCAGTTGCATGATCAGGTGCAAGCCCTCGCAACGCGGTATCCCACGGTTGCGGAATTCCGAACCCTCGGCGCACAGCTTCCGCATTGATTCGGCAGATCCGCTGTTACACTTGCCCAAGACATGCTTTTGATCGCCGCGGTCGTGTTAGCCGTCTTTGCGTACGGTGTGGTGTCGGCCATGCTTGGAACGCTGTTGCCATCTTACGGATTCTCAGGAAGCCAAAGCGGCGCACTCGCGCTGGCACAATCCGCCGGTCTGTTGATCGCTTCGCTTGCCTCAGGCCCACTGATTGACAGCATCGGTAAGAAGCCTCCACTTGTCGGCGGCCTCTTCGTGATGGCCGCGTCACTCTGGGTGCTTCCTCAGGTGAGCAGCTATCGGGCGACGGGATTCCTGCTGTTTTTGCTGGGCCTCGGAGGCGGCGTGATGGTGATCGCAGCGAACTCACTGGTGAGTTCGATCGGTGCCGAACGTCGCGCTGCGCTGTTGAGCTTTACTAATATCTTTTTCGGGCTTGGATTGATCGTCACGCCCTGGGTGAGTACGCTTACGGGCAACGATCCGAAACAGCTCTGCTTCCTGGCTGCCTGCTTGGCGACTGTGACCTTCGGCGTTCACGCGATGACGCGTATCCCTGAGGCGCAGGGCCTCACCGCCGGCGGATTTCAGATGGATGAGGCCAAGCGGCTTGTGACCAGTCCGATCCTTTGGTTGTTGGCGATTTCGCAGTTTCTCTATGTTGGCTGCGAAGTCGGTGTCTCGAATTGGTTGGCGACTTACCTGATGCAGCAGGGCATCTCACAGGATGATGCGCTGAACATTTTGGCTTGGCGCTTTGGGCTCGGACTGTTACTCGGTCGCGTGGCTGGCGCGCCGTTGATGTTGCATGTGAGTCCGCGGATCGTGCTGCTGTCGGCAACCGTCGCAATGACGGCCACGACGTGGTGGATGCTGCATACGACGAGGCCGGGAATCGCGGTCTTTTTCGCCGGGGTGGCGATGGCACCGGTGTTTCCCGCGACGATGGGCATGCTGGGGGATGCGTTTCCTAAAGCGACATCCACTGGCATGAGCATCGTGGTGACCTTCGGATGGCTTGGCCTCATGGCGAGTTCGCCGGCCATTGGAGCGATCGCGGGCAGCGACAAATCGAACCTCGCGCAGGCCCTGCTGATCTTTCCCGCATTTTCGTTGGCGATGGTGTGCATCCATCTGATGCTGCGGCGATTCCAGTTGAGGCCCGCGTAGATGCTCGAACTGAAGCTGCGCAAGCATTTCGCGGACTTTCAGCTTGAGATCGACAGTGTTACGCTCGCTGCGGGAGTCACCGTCCTCTTTGGACCCTCTGGGGCGGGCAAGACGCTGACACTCGATTGCATGGCCGGATTCGCGACCCCAGATCAAGGCCGCATCCTCATCGACGACGCCATCGTC
>CAZCPL010000008.1:0-271 GCA_964500255.1 uncultured Solibacteraceae bacterium
GATTACGGAACCATCTGCTCCAGCGAACAGTGCATTGTCGCCGAAAGAACACGCCGTGACGAGGTCCTCAACGAACTCCGCAAACTGAAGGCCCACATTTGCGACGATGCGCAAGCCAAGGCACTCGCGCGCGTACTCTTCACCCCGCAGTTCACAGTCACTGCCGATTGCGTCGGTCAGCCCGCGCCAAAGATTGCGCGCATGGCAGGATTCGAAGCCCCTGCGGACACCACCGTTCTCGTCGCGGAAATCGCAGGAGTCGGCAAAGAAC
>CAZCPL010000008.1:281-9513 GCA_964500255.1 uncultured Solibacteraceae bacterium
GAACATCCACTCTCGGCGGAAAAGCTTTCGCCAGTCTTGTCACTGTTGTTCGTCGACACGTTCGAAGAACAGATACGCGCTTGTCAGGCTATTCTCAAGTTCGGCGGCCTGGGACACACCTCGGCGATCTATTCCAAGGACGACACACGCATCCTCGAATACGCGATGCGCATGCCCGCTTTCCGCGTGCTTGTGAATACGCCGACACCGCAAGGCGCGACAGGCATTACGACCAATGTTTTCCCCGCAATGACCCTCGGCTGTGGAGCCGTTGCAGGAAACATTACAAGCGACAACATCGGCCCGCTGCATCTCGTCAATGTGAAGCGGCTTGCGTACAAGGTCCGCGATGCGCATAATGCTTTTAGTCCCGCAGAGAGCGACGACGACGGAAAGGAAATCGTGATTGACCGTCAACGCATTGTCTCCGCCGTCGAACGCTACCTCGCTCAGCGGATATCTTCCGCACCTGCTGCGACAACCATCGAAAACCTGGTGGATCGTGCGATCTCTCAACGCGCGCCGATCCAGCGGCAAGCCACCGTGGCATTGCAACCACAGCCCAGTTGCGCGATCCCGCCGCAGCCAACGAAGCCCGAGCCACCACTTCCCACGATTGTCGATTTCGTCTGCGAGGATGACGTGCGCCGCGCGATCGTCAAAGAGCACAAGATCTTCATCGGACCCAAAACTATCGTCACCCCGGCCGCGCGCGATCTCGCCTCGCGGCACGATACTCTTGTTCTGGCCAAGCGCTAGGAAAGCAGACACTACATCATGCAAGACAACCTTGAGTTAGCCGCGCGCGAAATCGAAGATTACCTTCACGCGAACCGGTTCATCATCTTTCGAGGCGCAGCCCGCGGCATGGATGATCCCCGTAACGTCTATTGGGACGTCCATCAACACCCCAGCGCCATCGACTTCTTGAAGACTGCCGAAGAGACTGGCGTTCGACTGCTCGTTCTGCATACCGAGCGTTTCGAAGAGTCCGCCATTGAGGAACTCGAAACCGCACTCGAAGGCCTCGGACTTCCGCGCAACGAGCAACGGCCACTCGAGAAGCGAATCAAAGATCTGCATGTCTACGTGGGTAAAACCGTCGAGATCGAGATGTCGTTCGCCTTCGACAATCAGGTCTACATCTACTCGATCTCTTCTGTCTGGTCCGACGAATACGACGATCTCTACGAAGAGCTGATGCTCACCCCTCCTGAATTCGAAGACGAAGAGGACGACGCGCCCATGGGCGGATTCTTCTCAAAGAACTAATGGTTCCAGCAGCAGCGCCAGCCAACCGGCGAATCGACCCTCGCTGGCAGTTGCCCTCCCATCCGGGCCAGCCGATACAACATCTGGCCCGGACCCTGAACATCGGCCTGCCCGCCGCGCGTGTCCTCTACAATCGCGGCTATCACGAACCCTTCTCCGCGCAGAACTTTCTCACCCCGGATCTGACACTGCTGCACGATCCGTTTCTCTTGCTAGGTATGGATCGTGCAGTGGCACGTCTCGTCCGGGCAATCGAACAAAAAGAGCAGATTCTGATTTATGGCGACTACGACGTGGATGGCACAAGCTCCGTCGTGATCCTCAAAAAAGCCATCGATCTTGCGGGAGGCCTCGCTGAATACCGCGTGCCGCATCGCCTGCGCGAAGGCTATGGCATGCGTCCAGAAGTGCTTGAAGAGGCGGCCGGACGCGGAGTCAAACTCGTCATCAGCGTCGACACCGGGATCCGCGCGGCCGACGTTGTCCGTGCCGCCACCGTACTGGGCGTCGACATGATCATCACCGATCATCACTTGCCCGATGACGATGTACCGCCCGCCGTCGCGGTGCTCAATCCCAATCAAGTGGGATGCCCATATCCAGAGAAAAACCTCTGCGGCGCGGGCGTCACGTTCAAGCTCATCCAGGCGCTGCTGCAAAGGCTCGCATGGCCGGAGGCCAAAGCCCGCAGGATGATCGAGTCGTTTCTGAAGCTCGTTGCGATCGCCACCGTGGCGGATGTTGTGCCGCTCACCGGCGAGAATCGAGTGATCGTCAAGATCGGCTTGAGCGGACTCGATCGTGTCGCCAACCCCGGCTTGCGCGCTCTGCTCGACGTCGCCGGATTCAACGAAGGCAAGGCTCCCTCTGCTGGGCAGGTCGCCTTCCGAGTGGCACCGCGCATCAACGCCGCAGGACGCATGGCCAATGCGAGCGACGTCATCGAAATGTTCCTCACGGGCGACATGGACAAAGCGCGCGACCTTGCAACGCAACTGCACGAACTCAACCAGACGCGCCAGCAGACCGAACAAGAGATTGTCGCCGAGGTGCTCGCCATGTGCGATGAGAATCCCATCGCGGCAGATCAGTTCGCACTCGTGTTCAGCAAGGAAGGCTGGCACCGCGGCGTCATCGGCATCGTCGCGAGCCGCATTGTCGAGCGTTTTCATCGGCCCGTGTTTATTCTTGGCGAAGAAGACGGCTTCGCGCAAGGCTCTGGTCGCAGCATCAAACCGTTCCATCTGCTTGATGCTTTGGAATCGATGTCCGAGGTCTTCACCAAGTTCGGAGGCCATCGTCAGGCCGCTGGATTGACGCTCAAGGCGGCTAATGTACCCGAGTTCCGCGAACGTCTGAATGCCTACGCGGCTTCGGTGTTGACACCGGAAGACTTGCGTCCGAATCTCTATGTCGATGCCGTTGTCGACGCCAAAGATCTTGACATGCAGACCGTCGCGGAAGTCTTCTCTCTGGCGCCCTTCGGATTCGGAAACCCCTCGCCGACGCTGGCAATGCTCGATGCGGAAGTGGTCGCACCGCCGCAAATCATCAAAGAAAAACATCTGCGGGTAAGGGTCCGGCAGCAAGGAAGATTCTTCGGCGCCATGGGCTGGAACCTCGCGGAACTGGCCCCGCGGATCGTGCAAGGCAGCATGGTTGACCTCGCGTTCACGCTCGAAGAGGACGACTTCTCGGCGAGCCGCGGTTACGATCCCTGGCAAGCCATTCTAAAGGACGTACGACTCAGCGGTTGATAATCCCACCGACAGCGAGGCATCCCCACGTCTTTCGGTTCGGAAGCCTGAATTCCCGGCCTCCACGCCGACTACGCTACCGAATCGAAAATGTCGCTGACCGCGATTCGGCCGTCCAACACACCAGACTCGATCGCGCCTTCCACTCCATAGACCTGCGAGTAGCCATCGGCACGGACAACCTTGACGGTCTTGCGGTTTGGATCCACAAGCCAGAATTCCTTGCCTCCATTGCGAAGGCAGATTGTTTCGCGATCTAACATCTCCGAGGCCGTGTTAGAAGGCGAAAGCACTTCGATCACGATCTCCGGAACTCCACTGAAATAGTCATTGTGCAAGGTTCGACTGGCATACGCGAGCCGGAACAAGGCCACATCGGCTACCCGAACATCGAATCCCGGAACCGGCCGAAAGGGAAACTCGGTGGTCACGCCATAGACCGACAAATCGCAAAGTGTTCTGACGAGGCTTACGAGACGCATCTGCAGCATCAGGTGTAATATCTTTACCGGAGGCAATTCCAGCAACTCCCCATGATGAAGTTCCTGCCGGACCCCGCCCTCCGGCTGCGGCAACCGGGCGAACTCAGCGACACTCAGCATGCCTGTCAAAATCGCCATACCGCAATGATAGCGCTAGAATAAAACGTTCACCACATGAAACTCACCCTCTGGGATTGGGCTTGGATCGCGCTCTACTTCCTTTTCAACCTCGCGATCGGCTTCTATTACAAGTCGCGCGCGGGCAAAAGCGTCAGCGAGTTCTTCCTCTCCGGACGCAACGTCCCCTGGTGGCTCGCCGGAACCTCGATGGTCGCCACCACCTTCGCCGCCGACACGCCGCTCGCCGTCACAGAGATGGTCGCGCGCAATGGTATCGCCGGAAACTGGCTCTGGTGGAACATGGTCGCCGGCGGCATGATGACCGTCTTCTTCTACGCACGACTCTGGCGGCGATCCGGCGTCACCACCGACATCGAGTTCTCCGAACTCCGCTATTCCGGGCCTGCCGCCGCTTTCCTGCGCGGCTTCCGCGCACTCTACCTCGGCATCCCCATCAACCTGATTGTGCTCGGATGGGTCAATGTCGCCATGACCAGGATCGTGATGCTTACCCTCGGCCTCACACGCGAGCAAGCGCTCTTAGTCGTGCTCGGCCTGATCATCCTCACATCCTTCATCTCCACGATGAGCGGACTCTGGGGAGTGCTCGTCACCGATGCCTTCCAGTTCTTCGTCAAGATGGGCATGGTGATCGCGCTTGCCGTCTACGCGGTCAAAGGCGTCGGAGGCATGGACGCGATGAAGGTCAAGCTTGCCGCCATTGACGCAGCGCGCGGCGGTTCGGGATCCGTCATGAACTTCGTCCCCGATTTACAGTCAAGCTGGATGCCGCTCATCGCCTTCCTCACGTACATCTCTGTGCAGTGGTGGGCGGCTTGGTATCCGGGCGCGGAACCCGGTGGCGGTGGCTACGTCGCACAACGCATGTTCTGCGCCAAAGATGAACGCCATTCCCTTCTCGCCACGCTGTGGTTCAACGTTGCGCACTATGCGATCCGCCCGTGGCCGTGGGTATTGGTCGGCCTCTGTTCCTTGATCCTCTATCCCGATCTGCCCGATGCGAACAAAGGCGACGGCTACATCATGGTGATGGTTGACTTTCTTCCACCCTCACTTCGCGGACTCATGATCGCCGCCTTCGCCGCCGCCTACATGTCCACTATTGCGACCCAGTTGAACTGGGGCGCAAGCTACGTGGTCAACGACTTCTACAAACGCTTCATCAACCCCAAAGCGACAGACCGGCAGTATGTTGTCGTCTCGCAGTGGGCCACCGTCGGCATCACCCTCGGCTCGATCGTTGTCTCGTATTTTTTCAGTTCCATCAGCGGCGCATGGCAGTTGCTGATCTCCATCGGCGCGGGCACAGGACTCGTGCTGCTGCTCCGCTGGTATTGGTGGCGCATCAACGCCTGGTCTGAAGTGGCGGCGATGATGGCCGCTCTGGTGGTGAGCCTCACCCTCCAGTTCGGATTCGGGAAGCTCGACGAGAATCCCGAAGCGAACAACGCAAAGATCCTGCTCATCACAGTCGCCTTCACAACCGCCGCCTGGATCATCGCGACCTTCGTCACCAAACCTGAATCCGACGCCACACTCATCAACTTCTACCGACGGACGCGTCCATCGATCTGGGGTTGGGGACCAATCGCAGCCAAGGCGCCCGAAGTGAAACCCACCAAAGACGGCATCTGGAACTTCGTCGATTGGATCGCCGGCTGCGTCATGGTTTACGCCGCGCTCTTCGGCGTTGGCAAGATCATCTTCGGCGAAACCGCCCTGGGCATTGGACTGCTGGTCTTGGCAGCCGCATCCGCCTTCGTGATTTACTGGGATCTGAACCGTCGCGGATGGTCGACGGTCGTGGATTGAAACTATGTCGAAAACATTCTTCTGCATGCTCCTCGCCGCATCCGCGGTTGTCGCCCAAAACGATGGCGAAGCCCACGGCGATCCCCCGTTTCTAATCGAATCCGGTTGGAAAGCCCTGCTCGCCGGCAAGGATGTTTCCGGCTGGCACGGCCAAGACCCCAATGGCAAGAACGAATGGCTGGCCACCAACGGCATCAAGTTCGAGCGCCTCTTGGGACCCACGCGCCTAGGCGCAAACTCGACGCCCGGCGACCGGATTCTCAATGGAAACGGGCGCACGGTGAACCTCGTTTCCGACGAGAAGTTCGGCGACGTCGAACTGTATCTCGAATTCATGGTCTCCAAGGGATCGAATTCCGGCGTCTATTTGCAGGGCCTCTACGAAGTGCAAGTCTTCGATAGCTGGGGATCCTCAGAGAAAATGAAGACCTCCGACGGCGGTGCAATCTATCACCGCTGGATCGACAACCAAGGCGTAGGCGGATCCGCACCCATGGTCAACGCCTCGCGCAAGCCCGGCGAATGGCAGAGCTATCACATCTGGTTCCGCGCACCGCGCTTTGACGAGGCGGGCAAGCAGATCTCAAATGCCGTCTTCGTCCGCGTGTTGCACAACGGAACCCTCGTGCAGCAGAACGTCGAATGCCTCGGCCCCACGCGCGCCCACATGCCGATTCCCGAAGCAGCCACGAACCCGATCATGTTGCAAGGCGATCATGGCCCGGTGGCATTCCGAAACATCTACGTTCGGCCTCTGCGTCCGATTATTAACCGATAACTCATGTGGATTGACATCTCCATCCCGCTTCGCAATGGCTGCGTCAACTGGCCGGGCGATGAACGCTTCAACCTGACTCGCGTCGCAGACATGAATCGCGACGGCACAGAGTACAACCTTTCGAAGATCTCCACCAGCGTCCACATGGGCACGCATATGGACGCTCCGCTCCACTTCGTCAACGGCGGCGTAACCATGGAAACGATGCCCCTCGACGCAACGCTGGGCCCGTGCCGCGTGATCGAGATCAAGCACGAAAAGATCATCGGCGTTGAGGAACTCGAACCCTACGACATTCAAAAGGGCGAGCGGATCCTCTTCAAAACCAATACCTCCGCCCGACAGTGGAAGACCGACGAGTTCCTGAAAGACTACGTCTACATTCCGGTGCCGACAGCGAAGTATCTCGTCGAACGCGGTGTCAGAACCATCGGTGTCGACGCGCTCTCGGTCGGCGGTTGGGATGATGACAACCCCGAGTGCCATCGCACAATTCTCGTTGCAGGCATCTGGATTATCGAGTGGCTCGATCTTTCCGAAGTCGAACCCGGTGACTACGAACTCGCCTGTTTGCCGTTGAAGCTCGTGGGATCGGAAGGCTCCCCGGCAAGGGCGGCGATCCGCAAACTCTAGGTGCTCACAAGATCATTCTGCTCGTTTCACACGGCTTCCAATCGAGCGATCACTGGCTATCACGCGCACAGCCCTTACGGAAACGACGTCCGCCTGTGGGATCTCGAAACCGGCAAACTGATCCGCGAGTTCAAAGGCCACAAAGACGGCATGTGGGGCTTGGCCTTGGACACCGAACGGTGAGCGGATCGTGTCGGGCGCGTGGGACAACACTGCGCGGCTTTGGGATGTCGAAACCGGAGACTGCCTGCTAGTCTTCGCAGGACATACGAACTTCGTGCGCGCGCTGTCGGCGCATAGCAACCGCGTGATCACGGCCTCCGGCGACGCTAGCATTCGGGTCTGGGATATCGGATATCCAGTCGCTCGAACTCAGCCACGATCAACGTCGTATTGTGTCCTGCTCAAGGCACATCCGCGTCTGAGATATCGAGACCGGCATATGCCTGCCAACCTCCGAAGGCTACTCTGATACGATCCGGATTTGGCCCTCGCGACAAAACGTCACGGGACATTCCGGCAAGCCCGTACAAGCCGCCTGGATGGCGGATCAACGTCACGCGATTTCGATCGACGATGGTGCGGAAGTCCGCATCTGGGATACTTCAGTACTTGCCGGCGTAGACGGTTGACGAGTATAGTTCGCGTTTGAGCTGCCGCTTCACCCGAAACTCCGCCGCAAGATTCTCAAAGTAGGCGGGTTCGTCGGCCAGCGCGCAGAAATGCCCCACAAACATGCGGCATTCGTCCGCCACCGGCGCTCCGCCAACACCCAGATCGCCGCGCGTCACCAAAACGTCACCCTTGCGAGCGCCGAACCTTCGAATTTCAGCGCACTCCGATCCGAACCGGTTCACCACTTGCTCGTGCGTCGCCGCGTCGTCGAGCCGCGCGTCGCCGAATCCATGCAGGAGATGGCTACCTGGCGAATACTGCGGTTCACCGCCGCCCTCGCCGATATCCGCAAGTGCGATCCAAACCGTAACCAGAGGTCCACCGCCGCGCAGCCGGACATACCAGCCTTCGCGGTGCATCCGCATTCCGAGACCAACCTCATGGTGGAACGTCTCAAAGCACAGCAGTTGAGAGGATTGGAGTGCCAACTGGAGAAACTCGATAATCGTGCGAGAAAACAGACTGCGAGCCTCGGGCACCGCCCAGTGAGTTTCCGTGAGCCGGTTGAGCGATACCCGAAGACGCTTGTCGTCCTCGCCAGGGTGAAAAGTTCGGACGCCGGTCTCGTGATCGATCAGCATCAGTTGCCCCGGTTCCGCGGCTTTCAAGCCCTCGAGATAGTCATTGATCGACTCTCGATCCACTGCCGAGGGCAAAATGGCAAATCCTTGACGATCGAACGACTCGGAACGAATGAAATCGGCGTCTGGCATGGATCGAACGGACTGTGTGCGGCGTCTAAATGACGAGCAACTCGAATTGTCGCACGCCATCCAAGCTTGCGGCGAGGATGGAGGGGCAGCCATCTAAATGATGATAAACTTCGTAATAGTATGTGATGGATTCAGTGGGGAGACTGCAACGCCTTCAACGGTTTGTGCGTCTACTCATGCGTGGGAACAGCGCATTGGCGTAAGCTACGGGTGCGCGATGACCGTGAAAAAATGATATGGAACAATCAACGCTAGATCGCCAACCCGTCAACACCGAGCCTGCAGACAACGCGGACGATCATCTTTCCCGGCTGTTTGTCGAGGAAGAGCCGCTCTGGCGCGTTCGTCTTCGCAACATCCAAGAGTTCATCAATCCGCCCAAATTGGCACCGCTCGACATCACTTCGAAGCCGGTCGAGGTTCAGGAAGTCGGCGGATTTTATAGCGGCAACGAAAGCAAAGCGGGCATTGTCTCGCTCGCTGTCCATGCTGGAATCATCGGGCTGATCATCTTTCTCGCGCAAATTCCGGCGGTGCAGCAGATGGTGAAGGACAAGGTCACTCTTGTCGCTCCCGATCTTGCAGCCTATCAACCGAAAGTCCCTAAAAGAGATACGGCGATGGGCGGCGGCGGTGGCGGCGGAGACCGTTCCCCACTTCCGGCCTCGAAAGGCAAGTTGCCCAAAGCCGCCCCAAAACAGTTCACGCCACCTTCGGCGACGCCGAAGCCCGATCCAAAACTTCCGATGGACCCTTCGCTCGTGATCCAGCCGGATTCTGTTCCCAACATCAACTCGCCTAACTACGGCGATCCGCTCAGCAAGTATGGCATCCCTTCGAATGGCTCTGGCGCTGGTGGCGGCATTGGTTCCGGCAGCGGCGGCGGTGTTGGATCCGGAAGAGGCCCTGGGTTCGGCCCTGGTTCCGGCGGCGGTACCGGCGGTGGAGCCTACCGCATTGGCGGCGGCG
>CAZCPL010000008.1:9523-12199 GCA_964500255.1 uncultured Solibacteraceae bacterium
CTCCGAAGAGGCCCGCAAAGCGAAGTTTCAGGGTGCCGTGGTGCTCTCGCTGATTGTCGACGAAAAAGGCAACCCTCGCGAGATCCGCGTTGTGCGCCCACTCGGCTTGGGCCTTGATCAAAAGGCCATCGAAGCCGTGGAAAAGTGGCGCTTCCGTCCGGGCCTGAAAGACGGCAAACCGGTTTCGGTACAAGCCACGATCGAAGTGAACTTCCGCCTGCTCTAAATCCGATTAACGCATCCGCCGAAAAGACCCGCCCTCAATGCGGGTCTTTTTCGTTACTCTATCCAGATGCGAAGCCTCCTTCTGCCAGCACTCCTGTTCGCAAGACTCTCTGTCGCAGCCGATCCACCGCCCGTCTACTGGCTCCTTTGGTTCGACACCGAAGACTATATCGATCCCGCATCCGATGACGCTGCCCTTCGCCTCGCTCGCGAGCTCGATGCGATGGGAGTGAAGGCGACCTTCAAGATCGTCGGCGAGAAGGCTCGGATGCTCGAAGAGCGTGGACGCCGCGACGTCATCGCCGCACTGTCCAAACACGACATCGGCTATCACACCGACAACCACAGCATCCCACCCACTCCCGCCGTCTATTTGCGAAAACTCGGGATGGACGAAGGCGCGCGCGAATTTGAACGTCGCGAGGGTCGGGGCTTTGAGGATCTCAAACGCATCTTCGGCGTGACTCCCAGTTGCTATGGACAGCCAGGCAACTCGTGGGGTCCGCAAGTGCACGCGACCCTGCGCAAGTGGGGCGTGCCGGTTTACATGGATGAAGGCGATCACGTCGGTGTCGACAATCAGCCGTTCTGGTATGGAGGCATGCTGTACGTCTACAACCTCAAGAAATTCGCAATGCGGGCGGACATCGACGACGAATCGAAACTCGGTGACGCCAAGGCCAAGTTCGATGCGGCAGTGGCGGCAGCCAAATCGCGCGGAGGCGGGGTGTTGCAGACCTATTATCACCCGACCGAATGGTCGTCCACCGAGTTCTGGGATGGCGTGAACTTCAAGTATGCCGCCAACCCTCCGCGCGAGCAATGGAAGAAGCCCACAGCGCGCTCAAAGGAATCGCAGGAGCAAGCGTACAAGATATTTTTCGACTTCGTGAAGCATGTCAAGAACACTCCCGGCGTACGCATCGTAACCGCTCGCGACCTGCCGCAACTGATGGAGAATCCCAGGTCGGAAAAGGTCTCGGCAAACGACGCACGACGGATGCTACGCGAATCGATCGACGCGCACGGGCCATGGTCCGCCTCAGATCTGTTGCAGACGATCATCGGGGTGAATCCGATCTACGCGGATGGCCCCGATCGTCGAGGATCCTCGACACTACCGGCCGGTTCCGCGATCCCAAGCTGGCTGCTGGAAAAGGCAACCAAGGACACTGTTTCCTCGATAGTCACGCAGAAAAGACTGCCCTCTGAAGTCTGGCTGGGCAATGACAAGCTCTCGTTAGCGGACTTTGCCGCGACTGTGGCGGGAGGCGACGGGATCGTGCGCAAGGGTGATCTCGATTTTGAGAAGCGCGTCACCCAAGACGCAGCCAAGGCCTACAACTGGGTGATCCACGCCAAAGGCTTTGCTCCGGAAGAGCTACTCGACCTCGCACGTCTGCAGGCTTGGACTCTGAAACCAGCACGCCTGCGCGATGCCGCCCCGCGCTTCGTTCCCGCGGCGTTCCAGGTTCCGAGGAGCTTCGAAACCGCAAACTACAGGCTCGTGCCCCTCGGACCCGATCTCGCGAAGCAAGACTTTGACGCCTACATGTCCTCCATCGAGCACCTGCAACAGACCTTCACTCACAGTAAAAGCTGGCCGCACGCCGGTGTCACCATGGCGGACGCGATTGCGGACGTCGAGGGGGAAAAGCAACGCTTCGATGCGCGGCAATCGTTCACTTATGCGATCGTTACGCTCGATGGAAAGCAGGAGCTGGGGTGTCTGTATCTGAGTCCGTCGAAGACTCCGGGAAGCGACGCAAACGCGCGCCTGTGGGTGACCAAGGCGCGCTTCGATGCAGGCTTCGAAAAAGAAGTGATACCGGTGGTGAAGAAGTGGATCGCCGAAAAGTGGTTATTCACCAACGTGGTATGGCCCGGCCGTTAGACATCGAGACCAAGATAGGAGTGGGCGTTGCCGTAGCAGATGTTTCTGACCATCGGCCCGAGCCACTCCTCTCTATCGGGAATCAAGCCCGCTTCGACATCCTGACCGATGAGATTGCAAAGCGTTCTGCGGAAGTATTCATGTCGCGGAAACGACAGGAATGATCGCGAGTCGGTGAGCATCCCCACAAACCGCGACAGCAGGCCGGTGTTCGACAGCGCGTTCATCTGCCATTCCATGCCCTCTTTCTGATCGAGGAACCACCAGCCCGATCCAAACTGGATCTTACCCGCGATCACTCCATCCTGAAAGTTTCCAGCCATGGTGGAAAGCGCATAGTTCTGCACAGGGTTCACGTTGTAGAGAATCATGCGCGGCAGCATGTTTTCACTCTCTAACTGGTTCATGTAACGTCCCAGCGGTTCGATCTGGTTCCAGTCACCCATCGAGTCGAAGCCCGTATCCGGACCCAGTTCCTGCAGCTTGCGCTTGTTGGCACTGCGGTAGGCACCGAGATGGAGTTGCTTAGTCCAACCCTTCGCCGCATCGAGGCGCCC
>CAZCPL010000008.1:12209-30782 GCA_964500255.1 uncultured Solibacteraceae bacterium
GCGTGGCGAACTGGCGGTATTCGTCGATGGTCGCCGATTGGCCGGCTCGCGCTTTTTCGAAGATCGCAGCGGCTTCCGCATCCGTGCAGAAACTGGAGAAAGCGTTGTCGAGTCCGTGGTCCGACAGGCGGCAGCCGAGCGAGTGGAAGAAGTCATGACGTGATCGCAACGCGTCTTCAAGCGTTGCAAGCGTGCGGATGTCGATGTTGCTGGCGGCCGCCAGTCGGTCGATCCAGGCGTTCCAGGTGAGGGCGTCGTCTACTCGCAAAGCCTTATCGGGACGAAACGCCGGATAGACCTTGGTCTGCAGTTCCGACTTGGCGAGTTGCTGGTGAAAGGCGAGATCGTCTACGGGATCGTCGGTTGTACAAAGCGCCTTCACATTGAACTTTTCGAGGATCCCCCAGACGCGCAATTCGTCGGTGGCGAGCATGGCGTTGGCGCGATTCCAAATCGATTCGGCGGTTGCCTCCTCAAGAAAATCCGTGATGCCGAAATGGCGAACCAGTTCCAGATGCGTCCAGTGAAACAGGGGATTCCGCAGCGTGTGAGGCACCGTCCGAGCCCAAGCCATGAACTTCTCTTTCGGCGTGGAAGCACTGCCCGTGCAGAACTTCTCCGCAACGCCATTCGCACGCATCGCCCGCCACTTGTAGTGGTCGCCCGCAAGCCAGATTTCATAAAGATTGGCGAACTGGCGGTTATTCGCAAGATCCTGCGGAGGGAGATGATTGTGATAGTCGAGGATCGGCTGATTCTTCGCGTGGATGTGGTAGAGGTAACGCGCGGAAGCATTGGAGAGTAGAAAATCGTCGTGGATAAATGACATGTCAGTCTTAGCGCTGCTGAAATTTCATTATCTCGCAACTCAGCCGGGCGTGGCCACGTCTCGAAAAAGCATGACCCGAACGACCCGAACCACTGCGTTCTTCTTCTGTCTGCTCGCACTCGCGTCCGTTGAGCGGTCCGCTCCCAAAACGATCGCACAGCGAGCCGTCGAGATCTCCATCGGCAATCGCGTGGAACTCCGCATGAAGGCGCACCGCTGGACTCCAGTCATGGGCCACTTGCGCGCCGTCAACAGCACCGGGATCGAAATTCAGACAAAAGATAACGGCGTTACCGTGGAAAAGCCAATCTCCTTCACTGAGATTCGTTCGTTGAGGGACCGGGGAAACCAAAGACTGGCCACTCGAGTCTTCGCACAGATCGGTGCAGCTGGTGCCGTGATCCTTGGGTTACTTGGGTTACTTGTTCTTGCGTCCGGCAACTGACCATAAGATAATTCGGAGCATGAAAACCGGGATAGTTCGCATCGTGGCTTTAGTTTGCAGTGCGTCTCTTCTGAGCGCCCAACCTGCCACTCCACAGCAATTGCGCGAGAGAGCCGTCACCATCCCCATTGGGAGTGTGGTGGAGGCCAAGCTCGTGAACAATGGGGGAAAAGTGAAGGGGCAGTTGCTTACCGTTTCCGAGAATGGCGTCACGCTGCGGACAGCCGAAGGCGGAACGGTCAAGGAGCGTACCGTCGCTTTTTCCGAGATGAAGCAACTAAGCGACAAGAAGGGCTCGGAACCGCAGTCAAGATCCTCGCTGGGGTTGGAATCGCGTTCACCGCACTAATCATTATCGGCTTCGCTTTGGCCGCAGGTTCGTGACGAATGGGGGTCCGGGATGTTAAGCTAGGAAAGTAGTCGCCGGTTCGCATGTTTGAGTTAACCGGAAGGCGTGCGGCGAGTCGGTAGCTCAGTTGGTAGAGCATCGCACTTTTAATGCGGTGGTCGCGGGTTCGAGCCCCGCCCGACTCACCAGATCCTCACTTTGAACGTTCCCCCCAAACCAATCCCCACCAGGAACCACACCGGCTGGACCTCGAACCAGTTGAACGAGGTCAGCGAGACGTTTGTGGACTTCTGCAGGTCCGTCAAGCTGCCCGTTTTGGACATTGGTGCAGCCTACGGAATTGCCACCCACGCCGCGCTTGCCGCCGGTGCGACGGTAATCGCGAACGACTCGGATTCCGGACACTTGAAGATTCTCTTTGAGAACACCCCGGTGGAGGCGCGGTCACGGCTCGTGCAGGTTCCCGGCAAGTTTCCGCGGCATTTGCAGTTTGCGGAAGGCTCACTCGCTGCTGTTCATGCGTCGAATGTCTTTCACTTCCTGACGGGTCCGCAGTTGGAAAACGGAGCCGCCAGTATCGCCCACTGGCTCGCCAGGGGAGGCAAAGTGTTCGTGCAAGCATCCACGCCATGGCAGGCTCCGTTTGCAAGTTTCGTTGAGGAATTCGAGGTAAAGTGTGCGCAGGGCGAGGATTTCCCCGGTTGGATTCCCGATGCGCATCAGCGGTTCGATCATCCGAAGATTTCCCAGATCCCGCCAGCAATCCACCTCTTGGACGATACGACGCTTGCCCGGCTGTTCACGAAGGCCGGATTGGAGGTCGAACGCTGCTGGCTCTACCGTCGGCGCGACCTCGCCAAGGGGCTGCAACTCGACGGTCGGGAGTGTTGTGGTTTGATCGCAACGAAACCCTTCAGAATGCCCTAGAATGCGGCGACCCAATTGAAAAAGGCTACTTCTCGGTCGGCATCCCCGCCGCCGCCCACGCCTTCCAGCCTCCATCGAGCGAAATCACATCCGTATAGCCCATCTTCTGCAGGTTATCCGCCACCAACGCAGACCGGAACCCGCCACCGCAATACAACACGATCTTCGCGGACTTCTCCGGGATCCGATTCTCGATATCGCGCTCGATGATTCCCTTTCCCAGATGGATTGCCCCGCCAGCATGACCTGCCGCCCATTCGCTCTCCTCGCGGACGTCCACCAGAATATGAGCGCCAAGCGCCTGGTATCCAGATAGATCCACTTCCTGCACGCGGCTCTTGGCGTCATTCACCAGAGCCAAAAATCCAGTGGTATGTTGCAAACTGACCTCCTATTCGACTCGCGAGATGCTCGCGCCGATTCCCAACAGCTTCCGATCGAGATTCTCATACCCTCGATCCACATGGTAAATCCGATCCACTAGCGTCTCACCATCCGCCACTAGCGCAGCCAGAATCAACGACGCACTGGCGCGCAAATCGGAACAGATCACCTGCGCACCGCTCAACGGCGTCGCGCCCGCCACGATCGCCTTGCGGCCCTCGATGCGGATGTTCGCACCCATGCGCCCCAGTTCCGGAACATGCATGAACCGGTTCTCGAAGATCGTCTCTTCAATGAACGAGATCCCTTCGGCCTGCGTCATCAGCGCCATGAACTGCGCCTGCAAATCGGTGGCAAACCCCGGATACTCGACCGTACGCATGTCCACCGAACGCAACTTGCCATTGCTATGGACACGCATCCAATCGGCGCCGCAGTCAATCGCGCATCCCGCCTGGCGCATCAACTCGATCGTCGCCATCAGATGCTCAGGATTGCAATCCGTCACCCGAACGTCACCACCCGTAATCGCACCCGCGATCAAAAACGTACCCGCCTCGATACGATCTGGAACAATCCGATGCTCCGCGCCATGCAGTGTCGAAACGCCCTGCACGCGAATCGTCGACGTACCAGCGCCTTCGATCTTCGCGCCCATCCGAGTCAGCAGCGCGGCGACATCCACCACTTCCGGCTCACGAGCGGCATTCTCAATCAAAGTATCCCCGGAAGCAAGCACCGCCGCCATTAGGACATCTTCAGTCCCTGTCACGGTGACCCGCTCGAACTTCACTTGGCCGCCGCGCAGCCCATTGTCGGCGCGCGCTTCCACGTAGCCGTGTTCCTGATGGATCTTCGCTCCCAGATGCTCCAGCGCCGCAACATGCAGGTTGATCGGACGCGCGCCGATCGCACACCCACCGGGCATCGAAACACGCGCCCGCCCCGTACGGGCTACCATCGGACCCAACACTAGACTCGAGGCCCGCATCGTCTTCACGATGTCGTAAGGTGCCTCCGGGTTCGGAACCGTGGTCGCCTGGACACGAACCGTGTCCCCATCGACATCCACCGTCGCGCCGTTGTGGCGCAGCAGTTTCTCCATCGTCGCGATATCACGGACGCGCGGAATCCCGCGCAAAACCACTGGCTCACTCGTCAACAGGGACGCCGCCAAAACCGGCAGCGCCGAATTTTTCGCGCCCGATGTCTTGACCTCACCCTCAAGCGGCTTGCCGCCGCGAATCAAAAGCTTTTCCATAACTAACGCTGTCCGCGCCGCTGCGCTCATCTTTCCTGAGGCCCTTCGCCTTCTAAAACCCTTCGAATTCTCCCGTGAGATCCGGCCAAACGTACTTCCGCCTCTTCGCGGGAGACATCCAGTTTGCCCATCACGATCGCCGTCTTTACCGTATTACCGGCAGTTTCCAACAACGCCGTCGCGCGCTCATAGCTCACGCCCGCGCCATCCGCAACGATGCGCCGCGCACGATCCACCAGTTTCTCGTTGCTTGGCTTGACGTTCACCATCAGGTTGCCATACACATGTCCCAGCCGGACCATCACACCCGTACTCAGCATGTTGAGCACCATTTTCGTCGCGGTGCCCGCACGCAACCGCGTGGAACCTGCCACCACTTCCGGACCCACCGCCGCCTCAATGCCAATCTCAACATTGCGCGAAAGCTGCGAGTGCGGCGTGCAACTCACACCCACAGTTAAAGCTCCCAGCCCCTTGGCATACGCAATCGCACCCAACACATACGGTGTGCGTCCGCTCGCCGCGATCCCCACAACCACATCTTTCGAAGTGAAGCCGCGCGCCACCAGATCGCTCTCGCCAAGCTGGGGATCATCCTCAGAAGCCTCGGTCGCCGAATGCAGCGCCTTCTCTCCACCGGCAATGATGCCCTGCACCAAGTCGTAGGAAACTGAGAACGTTGGCGGGCACTCGCTCGCATCGAGAACTCCCAACCGTCCGCTGGTGCCGGCCCCGATGTAGAACATCCGTCCACCGGCTTCGAGACGCTCCGTAATTGCATCCACGGCTTTTGCGATCAGTGGCAGCGCTCGCCCAACGGCGTCGGCCACCTTGTGATCTTCATGATTGATGACGCGCAGCATTTCGAACGTCGAAAGCGCATCGAGATTTTCCGCCGCGGCATTCCGCTGCTCGGTTAGTAAGGAATCCAAACTCATGGTGAAGACGATCCACTATCGAATCACGTTCTAGGTTAGCCTGATATTGAAGACTATGCGAAGCGACTGGACCGCCAAACGTCAGAACGATCCCATCAAAACCCAGATGCACTATGCCCGCAAGGGTATGATCACCGAGGAGATGGAGTATGTAGCGCGCCTCGAGCGGATCACGCCTGAGTTTCTGCGCGATGAGATTGCCCGCGGCCGGATGATCATCCCTGCCAACGTCAACCACAACAACCTTGTGCCAATGTGCATCGGCGTCGGGTCGAAATGCAAGATCAACTCCAACATCGGCAACTCGGCGACACACTCCAACATCGACGAGGAACTCGAAAAGCTCCGTTACTCGATCAAGTACGGTGCGGACACCGTCATGGATCTTTCGACCGGCGGCGATATCCCCGAAATCCGTAAGGCGATCATCGCCAACTCGCCGATCCCCATCGGCACCGTGCCGATTTACGAAGCTCTCGCCCGCGTCCGCCGCGTGCAGGATCTCACCATCGACGTCATGCTCGAAGTCATCGAAGAGCAGGCCGAACAGGGTGTCGATTACATGACGATCCACGCTGGCGTGCTCGTACAGTACATCCCCCTCACTTCCAAGCGCATTACCGGTATCGTCTCGCGCGGCGGCGCTGTGCTGGCCGAATGGATGGTTCGCAACCACAAGCAGAACTTCCTGTACGAAAACTTCGACCGCATCTGCAAGATCTTCCAGAAGCACGATGTTAGCTTCTCGCTCGGCGATGGCCTGCGCCCCGGCTCACTTGCCGATGCGAGTGACGCTGCGCAGTTCGCGGAATTGAAGACGCTCGGCGAGCTCACCAAGAAAGCCTGGGAATACGATGTCCAAGTTATGGTGGAAGGCCCAGGACACATCCCGCTCGATCAGATCGCGCTGCAGGTGGAAAAGGAAAAGGAACTCTGCTTCGAGGCGCCGTTCTATACCTTGGGTCCGCTGGTGACCGATATCGCCCCCGGTTACGATCACATTACATCCGCCATCGGTGCGGCGATGATCGGCTGGCACGGCGCGGCCATGCTCTGCTACGTCACGCCGAAGGAACATCTCGGCCTTCCCAACAAAGAAGACGTCAAGCAGGGGCTGATCGCCTATAAGATCGCCGCACACGCGGCTGACATCGCGCGGCATCGTCCAGGTGCACGCGATCGTGATGACGAACTTTCTCGAGCGCGCTTCTCCTTCGACTGGAACCGCCAGTTCGAACTCTCACTCGATCCCGAAACAGCCCGCGCTTATCACGACGAAACGCTGCCCGAAGAAGGCTTCAAAGAAGCGGCGTTCTGTTCGATGTGCGGGCCGAAGTTCTGCTCGATGAATCACTCCGCGAAAACGCAGGAATTCACAGCGGAAGAAGCGGAAGCCATTGTCAACGGTTCGGCCTCGAAGCTGGTTTCCATCGCCAACACCGGAGACTAACGAGCCTTTTTCGCTGCCGGTTTCGGAGGAACCGCAGGCTTGGGCGGAACACCCTTGATGTAAACACGCGCGGCCTCAGTCCGTACTTCCACGCGATCCACGTTGTGGCCCATTTCAAAAGATTCGTTGATATGGGCCTCTGGATAAAGCGGTCGAAAGAACGTCCGAATCAGATATTCCAGCACCGATCCGCTCGCGCTGATTCCCGAAATCTGCACACTGCGGAGCGTCACTGTCGCGAAGCCGTTCGCGGACTTCAACTCCACACCCACCTTGATCGGCCGCTCGCCAGAGATCAACTTCTCCAGCAACCAGCCAGGCTTGGCACCCTTTGCGTGCTGCATTTTGAGAAAATCCACGATCGCCGATCCTGTGCCCTGGTTCAAGCCAAACTCAGCGCGCGGATCCCGGACGCCCTGCGGCACTTCTTTGGGAATCTCTTTGCGAGCCCAAGCCGTGATCTCTTGCGGCGTAAAAACGTACACCGAGCCAGGCTTCGCGCGGTCGTACTTAATCTCGTCGATCTTGCGCTGGCAGGATGCGGCGTCGACTGGCGTCTGCGCAAGTTGAGCAAGAAGAAAGAGCGCTGGGATCACGTCCCCGTATAGTAACGGAGTTTACTCGAGAAAGGCAGAGATCGCCGTCCAGGCGTGATGCGTGTTCATGCCGGAAACCACCAGCGTCGAATCGGTATCGGCCACGACACCGGACTCTCCGCCAGCAAGCGTCACCAGAACCAGCTTCGCTTCCGCATTCGTCTTCTCTCGATACCGATCGAAGGCCTCAGCCAGCGAAGTGGATTCGATCCGGTCGGTCAAAACCACGAAGGCATCCGCCGGAATCCGATTCTCGACTGCATATCGAATGACGCTCACGGCATCGCTGCGGCTCGGCGTCGCGCGAACCTCATTCAGGGCATCTGTCAGAACCGACTTCGTATCGAAACGCTGCAACGGACGCGCTTGCCGGTGAAACGCCACGGGAACGCAGTGGCGTCCGCAGGCATGCGCAAACGATAATCCCAGGGCCGCAGCCGAAAGTGCAGCGGGAACCTCGGGCATCCCCCAAGTCGGCGTCGCTTGCATCGATCCAGTCGCATCCACAGCCACAAGGACGCGTTTGCCAATCGCGGCAACGTTCGCAAGGGAAAGATGAAACGTCTCGTCTAGCGCATCGAATATGCTTTCCACGGGTCGAGCCGTGGCCGTTCGATATAACCGCATCGCCTGGATCGCGCGCAGGGGCTGGATCGAAGCCGTTCGCACGCGGCGGCGGTCGGCAAGGCGCGCTACCGCCAGCGCGGTATATTCCGAGCCTCGTCCCAACAGGCCCGACGATGTCATTACAGGTAGATGGCGAAGCAACTGTCGGTAAGTCATGTGGTCGAAGAGCGCCTCCCAGATTCGTGGCGAAGACTTCCAACGCTTCGGAACCTGCGACGGCTGCAACCGATAGTCTTCAATGCACTGCACGGCCTCACGCTCGGTTTCAGCGCCCGCAATCCGCGCGAAGCCATCGACGAGCCGAAGGCTCCCGGGCGACGCAAGATGCCCCGGCCGCCCGCCATTGGCGATCCACTGAAATAGCGCGTTCTGCGCGGCATCGCGGGACTTGGGATGCGCGCGTCGAAGCAAAGCCCGGTGTTGCGAGATGTACTTGGCTGGCCGCCACAAAATCTGCGCAACAAGTTCATTGGCATTCTGCACGCAATACCAGTCGGCCACGGCGGAACGGAGTCCGCGCCCCCAGCCTCGAAGCGAGGCTGCGTAGGCGGCAAAGCTCACAAGGTCCCGCGCTTTCGCAGCGACGGACGGCAAGGCCGCCAGAGCCAGCGAAACAGTATCCGGCGACGCGAACCGCGGTGAAGCGGCCAGCGCCAACGCAAAAAGTCTGGTTTCAGGACGAGCGTTTGAAAAGGAGGTGAGTTCCTGAAAGGTTTCTGGACCCGCAGCCTCCAGAGCGCGAACAAAGGTTTGCGCACGCTCCGGCGCGGGCAAGAAACGATCCGCGCGATAAACGCCGGAATCGCATCCAGTGAGCAAAAAACGTTGACATCCCGCAGAGATCGCCTGCATGTTCATCATTCCTTTCAAGCCACCCAAGCAGTCTCCGAAACAGCCTGAGCGGCGTCGTTTCCGGGCGATGGAAAGCGATCCACATACCGGTTGCACTCGGTCACATCGATTTCAATCACACGGCCTAGAAACAGGCAAATGACCTCTTCCCTCCGTAATTCAGCGGATTCGGGTGCCCGCGCGTGTCCGCGCAGCACCGCGCCGTTGGCACAGAGGTCGCACAACCGAGGTGCCGGGATGTTCCGCTCGGTCGCGTTGACAACCTTCAACTGCAGAAGAGTCTTACTCATGAGATACGTCTCCTTTCACCAAGGCGTTCACTTTGTGTTCGAAACAATTCTCTAGGCAAATGTTTTGGCTCGTTGAGCAATAGGACGGCCAAGGCCCCGAGAGATCGAAGGTTGAAGTTCACGACGCCCGCAAACGCAGGACAGGCACCGGACACAGAAATTGGGGAATTGTCGGAAGCAGTCGGAGCGCTATGTGAGGCGCGCTGGCGACGGACGAAGCGAAAGCAGGCGCGTGCGCCAAACTACGGAATCAGTGGAATGATTCGAATTCAATTGGATACACGGCCTCCTTTCATAGAAGTGTGGGAGCTTTCATGATACCGAAGTCCGGTTACGAATTCAAGCAAAAAAATGAATCAAACGCGAAGCGCCAGCCCAGGCCCGAAGATCGCTACCAGCCCATTCCACAAAATAAGGATCAGTATCCCCATCTGCGCATAGCTGATCCACTTGATAAATCCCTTGTTGAGGAACTCGAAGCGGATCAGGCTGGCCAACACGATTCCAGCCAGAATGAGCGGCACATTGAGGCCCTTGTCCGCCAAGCGATTGAACAGCAGGATCACCGCATAGAAGATCAAGGGCACGTTCACATCGACGCGCTGCTTTGAGGCCGAATGCACCGCCCAGCCCCCTAAGGCAAGCACGAGCATCAACGTGAAATTCACCGGCGTTGCGTCGAAGTAAAGCATGTTCGTTTAGAAGGCCCAAGTGAGGCTGGTAAATCCAGTATGCGCCCGATAGCCCTGATTGGGAATGATGCGGGTGGCAAAGTCCTGACGGTAGCCATAATACTGGTAAGCCACGTTCCACCGCAATTTGGGAAGCAGCTTGACCGACACTCTCGCCATCGGCGATGTGAACGCCAGAGGAAATGTCTCCGCCGAAAAGAAGAAAGGCCGACTGCCTGCCTGATAAAGCGGACCCACCCGGTCAACGCCGTCCGCCGTATCCTCCACCCGCGACAAACCAACCAGCAGATCGACGCGGCTGGCAATCGTCAGGTGAGTATTCACATAAATCGAATGCAGATTGCTGAGATAGGAATAGAATCCCGTCTGGCGGCGCTGCACTGCGGCAAAAGCGATGCCCGATAGCGTATCCGAGTGCAACTTGGCATAGCCCGCGTTCACCGTCAGTTTCGAAGTCGCGGTCCACGAACCATCCAAACCATAGTTCCGGGCTTTCGAACTGAAGCTCGTGAGGTTCGTCGAATTGAAGTTGTAGTTGGCGCGCGAATACATTGCCAGCATCAGGTTCTTCGTCTTGTACTGCACCCGCCCTCCCAGAATATGGAAGTTACGGTCGCTCGTAGGATAGATCGGCGTGTCTGCCCGTCCAACTTCAGAGTCTAAGGTAATCGTTAAGGCTTTCTGAGGCCGGATACGTAGTCCGAAGCGACCGGAATGAACCCGATTCGTCTGATCTCCCCGCAGACTTTCCGGGTCGCCGTCGAAGAACCGTTCGGATTCAACCGAGCGAATCCGCCGGTCGGTGAACTGATATCCAGCCACCAAAGTCAGCCATTTTGACGCCGTGATCGAGGCATCCGACGCGTTGGAGATCATCCGGATCCCCAAGTATTGATAACTGAACTGCTCAAGATCGAGGTTGGCGCTGTTCACCTCACGATAGGTCGCATTGCCATCCATACGGACGTTCGAGACGGCGGTGTGATTGGTCAAAGTGACTCTTTCCACAGGAAACAGGCTGAGCGTCAGGTTGCCGGTAGCCACAGGTCGCCTGGCATCTCCGAAAACCAGCACCTGCCGGTTCAAGGCACCGAATCGGGTGCCGCCAAGTAAATTCTCGTCGGACACAAAGTTACGCCGACCATCGGTGTAAGTGAAGCGTCCGTTTACGGCCCAAACCTCACTCTGCTCGCGAAACAACGCGACGCGCCAGAACGGGCTCGTGCCGTGATAAGGCTCCGCGCGGCGATACGAGCTCAACATGTTGCGATCCGCGGTGTTCGCGCCAGCGGAAGCGCCAAGGTTGAACGGCGTGTCTTCCTTGAAGTTTTCCCACCCGCGCAAGACGTTCATCTTGATGCCCGCTAGCTTCGCTTGAAAGCCCACTCGATACTGCGTCTGCTGCCTCCGGACATTCGAAAATAGAGTAAACTCATCGCCCGCGTGATCTCCCACATTGGCGGTGGTGAGCGCTGGCCCTGTCTGCGTATTGCGCGAAAAGCCCGCAAACATCTGCAAATTAGACTGCGGAAGCAGCGTAATGTCGTGATCCTGCAGCAGTCGCGTGGTGTTGATCGCGTGCTGTCCAAGCGCAATCGGAAGCGCGGCGTTGTTGTAGTCGTTCGCGCGCCACAGCATGTCGTAGCGATACAGCTTGTTCTTCTGCACCCGCAGCGTCGACGATTGATAGGGATCGTTGCCCAACCCCTGCGTGCTCAACATGATCTCGTCGAACAAGCCTCCGCGGCCTTCGCGGCTAGTGACGCTGAGGCTGCTCGAAAGCAGTCGCAAGCCGTTGCCATAGTTCACATCGGCGTTGTACTTGCCAACATCGCCGCCGACAGATCGGAAGCGATAGCCGGTCTCGAACGACTGCAGGATGTTGTAGCTGCCGCGATTGTCCCCGCGAACCGTGCCTACGGACTCATTCGTCGGCGCAACCGTCGGTTGTGCCACCGCGACCATCGGGAGAATCAGGAACGTGTATGTAATTCGCATGTTCGCTCCTATCTCAAGAACTTTCCGCTCGAATTCGAGCCGTGGATCCGAACATGGCACGATGTGCAGTTCTGATACCGTGGGTCCGCCATATTGTGACTGCTCGACTGGGCCGGGATCCCTTCCGTGGTACGTCCAAACCCTGGCGTCCCGTTGTGACATTCCAGGCAAAGCGGGAAAGCCGTTGGCCGCTTGAGCAAGCGCGCATTGGCGGATCCATGAGGAATATGGCAGGTCTCGCAACCGTCCACACGAGTCGCGGCATGCTCGAACACAAAGGGTCCGCGCTTGTCGGTGTGACACTTCAAACAGGTCTGTTCGTTGTTGAGGCCCTGATCCACCATCCTCGGACGCCCCGCCGCTCGCCACGTCGGCGCATTGGTTCCGTGCGGATTGTGACAATCGCTGCAGGTCATGAAGCCTTCGTTGACGCGGTGCTTGAAGGGCATTGAAAACTGCGCCCGAACATTGGGATGGCACTGGTAACAGAGGTCCACTTGCTTGCTCGCCAGCAGCGCTTTCGGAGTGGCAGGCTTGTGAATCGAATGGCAGTTGGTACAAACAACATCGGCTCGCGTATGTTCCGACCGGCGGATGTTCGCGCGCGACAGAGTCTCAGAGTGGCAAGTGAGGCAGCGATCCACAATCTGCCGTGGATTCTTGACAGAAAAGGCAAAGATCTTGCTCTTGTCTCCACGCCCTTCCACATGCTCCTTCGCAGGACCATGGCAGGATTCGCAACCCTGCTTCTCCGGCGCAAGCGACTCGTTCACCGTGCTCTTGTGGTGTGGATTGCGAAAAAAAGTGGAAGTAACGTTGGGATGGCAAGTACGGCAAGGCTGACTGCCAACGAAGCCTATCTTAGAATCCGCCGCCGCCAGAAGCCTGGGCCAGAAAAACATGAACACGAGTATCCAAAATAAGCAACGAACCCCTGAGAACATGTACTTGAATATAACGCGTGCTGAGCACGAGAGTTGCGTCCCTCATTCACCGGCCAAATGCGCGGCAACAGTGCGCCGATGGGGATGACAGCGATGTTCGAACAGATAGATGCCCTGCCAGGTTCCCAGCGCGGGAGCGCCGCGCATCACGGGAATCGATAAGTGCGATGAGGTCAGAGCCGTCTTGATGTGGGCCGGCATGTCATCCGGTCCTTCCATCGTATGGCGGTAGCGGGGATCGTTTTCCGGCGCGATCCGCTCGAAGTAATCGGTGAGGTCGCGAACTACATCCGGATCCGCATTCTCTTGAATCAACAACGATGCGGACGTATGCTGACAGAACAGCGTCAGCAGCCCAGTCTCGATACCAGACCCGCGAACCCAGGCTTCCACTTCGCGAGTGAAGTCGGAAAAGCCCTTGCCGCGGGTCCGGATCTCGAACTGATTGACTGCCTGCCGCACCTACTCGACCGTGACGCTCTTGGCCAGATTGCGCGGCTGATCCACGTCGCATCCGCGGCGAACCGCAATGTAATAAGCGATCAACTGCAGCGGCACCACTTCCAGAATCGGCAGTAGCAGTTCGCACGTCTGCGGTATATAGATGACGTGCTCCGCAACCTTGCCGATATCCAGATCGCCTTCGCAGGCAATCGCAACCACGATGCCTTCGCGCGCCTTCACTTCCTGAATATTCGAAAGCGTCTTCTCGTAGCGGATCTGGCTTTCCGGATCCTGCGGATCGCGCGTCGCAATCACAACCACCGGCAGATTCCCGTCAATCAACGCATTCGGACCATGCTTCATCTCGCCAGCCGGATATCCTTCAGCATGAATGTAGGAGATCTCTTTCAGCTTCAGCGCGCCTTCGAGGGCCATCGGGAAGTGAATGCCCCGCCCCAGATACAAAAAGTCGGTCGCGCGGAACAGCTTCTTCGAAAGCTCGTCATAGCCGTGTTCGCCAGAAAGCATCCCTTCCATCTGCGCGGGCAGATGCAGTAACTGATGCATCAACGTCTTCGATTGTTCATCGCTCAACTTGCCCCGGATCTGTCCAAGATGCATCGCCAGAATGAACAAAGCGGTCAACTGGCAGGTGAATGCTTTGGTGGATGCGACACCGATTTCAGGCCCGGCATGCGTCATGAGCGTACCCGACGATTCGCGAGTCATCATCGATCCCACCACATTGCAGATCGACAGCGTCTTCGCACCCTTCGCCTTGGCTTCGCGCAAAGCAGCCATCGTATCCGCAGTTTCACCGGACTGCGAAACGACAACCGTCAGCGTCTTGGCTTGGATAATCGGATCGCGGTAGCGGAACTCGCTGCCGTAATCGACTTCCACAGGAATGCGCGCCAGTCGCTCGATCATGAACTTGCCGGCCAGCGCTGCATGCCAACTGGTGCCACAAGCAATGATCTTGACCTGCTCGAACTCGCGGAAATCCTTGTCGCCGATCTCCATCTCGTCGAGGAACACGCGGCCGGTTTCCTGCCCAATGCGGCCCAGCATCGTATCTCGAATCGCACGCGGCTGCTCAAAGATCTCTTTGAGCATGAAATGCTTATAGCCACCCTTTTCCGCCATGATCGGATCCCATAGAATGCGCGACACCGGGCGGCTGATGGTCTTGCCGTTGAAGTCCGTCAGCTTCACGCCCTCAGGCGTGAGAACCGCCATATCGCCGTCGTGCAGGAAGATCACGTCGCGGGTGTGACTCAGAATCGCGGGCACGTCCGAGGCGACAAAGTACTCACCCTGCCCCAAGCCAATCACCACCGGCGGACCCTGCCTCGCCGCAATGATCTTGTTCGGATCCTTGCGCGAGATGATGGCCATCGCAAAAACACCGTGCAGTTGCCGGATCGTTTCGCGCGCCGCGTCCTCGAGATTGCCATGGAAGTATTTGGCGATGAGATGCGGAATCACTTCCGTGTCGGTCTCTGTGACGAAATCAACGCCTTCGTCCTGCAGTTTCTGCTTGAGCTGCATGTAATTCTCGATAATCCCGTTGTGGATCACCGCGAATTCACCAGTCGCATCCCGATGCGGATGCGCGTTCTCCTCAGTGGGACGGCCGTGCGTCGCCCAACGCGTGTGTCCAATGCCGTACGTGCCCTCAACCGGACTCAGACGGAGAACTTCTTCCAGATTGCGCAGCTTACCCGAAGCCCTGCGAACCGCCAATTTCGACGTTCCGTTCGATCCCTCGAGAACCGCAATGCCTGCCGAATCATAACCGCGATATTCGAGACGGCGCAAACCGTCAACAATCACCGGAGTGGCTTTTTTGTCGCCAACGTATCCAACAATCCCGCACATACTTTTAGTGTACGGGACTAGACGAACCAGTACACAGTACTAAGGTGTAAACTACGCCGTACGGAAGTACTGGGACTTTGATTTGAAATTCTAGTCGACGATTTCGACGCGGTACTGCTCAATCACCGGATTCGACAGAATCTCATGCGAAATCTGTTCGAGCTCGGTGGCGGCGGCGGCGCGATCGGTGGCATTGAGATCGAGCTCGAAATACTTGCCTTGGCGAACATCCTGCACTATGCCATGCCCCATCGACTGCAATGCGGTGCGCACAGCCTGCCCCTGCGCGTCGAGCACAGAAGGCTTCATCATTACGTAAACACGGGCTTTCATCTTGTATTCGCTATTGTATCCCGCCGGACTCAACGAAAACGGATTCTGTGCCGATTAGAGGATTACAACGGTTTGAACCACACTGTCTTCATACTAGAATCTCTCCAGCACTTGGTTCCGAATGCCCTTGCCATGATTCTCACGGCATGGGCGGTTCGCGCCTACTGGAGCCTGCGAACCGATCCCCGCGCGGGTTTGGCTCTCTGGATTGCGGCGCTGGCCAGCCTATGGAACCTCGGTGCGGTGCTGATGCGAGCCGCCGGCCAGCCATGGCTGGGAATTGTCGGCTATGAGATGACCGCCACCGCCGGGCTCTACGCCAGCGCCCTGATGCTTCCTCTTTCCATGTGGCAAGCCGATGCCAAAGGCTTGAGTACCCGTCGGATGCGGCTTGTGCTGATCTGTCCCGCGTTGGTATTGACGGTCAAATGGTCGACCAACCTCCTCAAGCTTGGCTACACTTTCGACCCGGGGCCTCCGGTCGGCTTCGCCTGGCCGATCTATGGCAGGTTCGCCGCTCTCGAACACATTGTCGGATACGGCGGCGCGTTGATCGGAATTACCATCCTCGCTCAGTCGTGGTCGTCGTCGAGAAGCCGGCTGCAGAGAGTCCAATCCGCAACTCTCATCGGCCTTGTGGTGCTGCCGATGCTAGGATCGATCATCCAGACCTCACAGCATGGAATTGGCTGGGCTCGGCAAATCAGCATCACCGGCCTTTCCATCGGCGTCTGCAGCCTCGCCTATCTATTCCTGTTAGGCCGCGGTTCCAAACTCGGCCTGATGCCGGTGGCGCGAGACGTCGTGGTGGAATCGATGCAGGACGGCGTACTGGTTTCCGATGCCAATGGAAGGACCGTCGACATCAACTCCGCCGCGATCCGGATGCTTGGAGGTATGGATGAGGCGGCTTACTTCGAACGAAATACCCGCGAACTCCTGGAGTCTTTCGGCCTCGCCATTCCGCCGGTGGGAGAATTCTCTGCACTGGACCGCAATAGCTTCGTCTTGGAACTGCGCGTGGCCATCATCCGCAACCATGGCTACGAGATCGGCCACGCCTTCTTGATTCGCGACATCACGGAAGCGAATCGCGCACAAATGGAACTGTACCGCGCCAAGGCACAGGCGGAACAGGCGGCGGTTGCCAAGGCCGAATTCCTGGCAACGATGAGCCACGAGATTCGCACACCGCTCAACGGCGTAATCGGTATGGCGAGCTTGATCCTCGACGAACCTCTCGATCCAGCCTTGCGAAAGAGAATGGAAACCCTCGATTCGTCGGCCCAATCCCTGCGCAGCTTGCTCGACGACATCCTCGATCTTTCCCGCATCGATTCTGGACGCATGCGGCTGGAAGAAACACTCGTCTCCATCGAAGAAATCGCCACCGAAGTGACAGCATTGTTCCGAGAACAGGCGTCGGCCAAAGGCGTGGAACTCCGAGTGTCGCATTCCGACGATTTGCCAAAGACCGTCTGGGGAGACGCGCTGCGCATCCGGCAAGTGGTTGCAAATCTAGTTGGCAACGCAGTGAAATTTACCACGAAGGGCCATGTTCTCGTGGCGCTCGATGCGCAGGTCGACGAAGCCTTAGCAAACGCTTGGATCACCATCTCCGTTCGCGATACGGGCATCGGGATTGCTGCGGAAAAGCTCGATTCACTCTTCGCGCGCTTTGTGCAAGGCGATGCATCGACCACTCGCCGCTTCGGCGGCACAGGCCTAGGTCTGTCCATCTGCAAGAGGCTAGTGGACCTCATGAGCGGCCGAGTGCGGGTCAGCAGCCAAATCGAGGTGGGTTCCGAATTCGTGGTGGAGATTCCACTGCGGCTCGCACCCACCAGCGCAGTTCCACCGGTAAAGCCCAAGGCCCGGTTGAGCCGGATCCCCGCGCGAGTTCTGCTCGTCGAAGACAATCGCATCAATCAGTTGGTCGCAACCGAAATGTTGCGCAAGCTCGGATGTGCCGTTGATCTCGCCAACAACGGGCGCGAGGCTTTGGAGTTGGCTGCGAAGAACACCTACGATTCCATCCTGATGGATTGCCACATGCCGGAACTCGATGGTTACGAAGCATCCATCGCGCTTCGCCAAGCCGGACTCGAAACTCCCATCATCGCGCTCACTGCATCCGTGTTACCGGGCGACCGCGAACGCTGCATCGAGGCTGGAATGAATGGCTTCGTGCCCAAGCCGATCGAACTTGTGGAGTTGCATCGCGCACTTCTCGCTTTTTCCGGCGTCAATCCTGACGCAGACTCACCATCGGACCCACACCGGCAGCCCGCCGCGCAGGCAACAGACACGACGCGATAGCGACGAGCAGCAGTAGCGCCGGGTTCAGCACGTAGGCGCTCCATTCGAACGTTTCGATCCGCAACATGCTCGACTCCGCCAAGCGCGAAAGTACGAGACACATCGGTAGTGCCACGGCGATACCAATCATCGCCTGCTTCGAGGCTCCAAACACGATCTGCCAGACAATGCGCAGAGGCTCGGCCCCAAGCGCCATCTGAATCCCAATCTCGCGCGTCCTCTGTGTCACCGCAAAACTGACCACACCATAGAGCCCAATGCACGTGAGAGCCAATGCCAACAGGCCCAGTGCCCCGGCGATGACCGCGGCAGCCTCAATGGGAAGCGCTGCATGGATGCGATCTTGCGCAGCGGTGTCGGATCCATTTCGGTCGAAAGCAGTCGCAATGCCGCGATTGTCGCCGTGAATGAACCGCGACTGCGCACCATCACAGCAAGAGCATCCGGTTCCCAGGCGGAAACAGGCGTATAGACGGCAGATTTATCTCGACCCTGAAAGAAGAAACCGCTGATTACGTCCGGCACCACCCCGATTACTTCCAAAGTACGGACAGGTTCGGTCTGCTGAAACGTGCGGCCAACAACTGACCCCTCGCCGGGCCATAACTTCTGCGCCGTGGCTTCGCTGATCATCGCGACGCTCGCGCCACGATCCGCCTCTTGCCGCGTGAACCCACGGCCCTGCAGAAGGGGCAGCGCAAGCTTCGCAAAGAAGTTTTCATCCACGGCATTGGATGCGAGGAGTTCGGTTCTGCCATCGACGAGGTACGGCGACGGCCCTCGGCCGCCAAACAGCGGAACCTGCGCCACCACCGACGCACTCGCCACAGCGGGATCCCGCAGCGTCTGATTCACCAGAGCCCGGCTCGGATTCTGCGCTCCCGAATCCAGCACCAAGTCCAGATCGAAACCAGGATCGGCAGCATACAGCCGCTGCGTGTTCCGCACCAGCACCGCGGCGAGAATCAACAGAATCAGGCTCGCCGCCACTTGGCTCGAGATCAGCAGATCCCG
>CAZCPL010000008.1:30792-56562 GCA_964500255.1 uncultured Solibacteraceae bacterium
TTTAAACTCTGCGCTTGGTAAGATGAGATGTTTTTTTACTAATACGCGCAAGTTAACTAAAAACCAATTGGACGTTGGAATAAATACATTTTTAAAAATTAAGAAACTTCAAACGCGGATTGCTCTTTTTTTTCGATGCCGTGAGACTCGGCGAGGTCGCCTCCAGTGAGGGCAAGAGTCCGAAGCAAAGGCCAGCAAACACGCCAACAGCAGCCGTATAGACGAAGACTCGCCAACCGATGTCAGTCGGAACCGTCGTTAACCCGCTGAACGCGACGGCCGAAACCAGATAGTTTTGCAAGCCATTGACGCCTGCCTTTGCGAGCAGCAAGCCAAGCCCCGCGCCAACCAATGCGAGCACGGTGCTCTCTGTCAGCAACTGCCGGATCACCCGCAGCCGGGATGCACCCAAAGACAGCCGGATACCCATCTCGTGCGTCCGGGCCGCGGCGCGTGCGAGATGCAAGTTCGCGAGATTCGCACAAGCAATCAACAGTACAAGAAAGAAAACCCCGAAGATCATCGCCGCGGCCGCCTGCAACCCCTCATTTCTCTGCAGAATCGAACTGCGTGGCTCGAGATCGATACGTCCCACCTTGCGTTCAGCTTCCCGCTCAAAGTGGACGGCGGTCGCCGTTAATTCCGCTGCGGCACGGTCAGGCGAAACTCCTTCGCGCAAGACCCCGCTGACAGAGCCCCCCGCGAATGCAATCATGTCCGCGCGCATCGCTGGTTTCATGCTGGCGTGCACCCACAAATCGGGAACCACAGCCTCGGATCCGATGAACGCGGGCGGCGCGATGCCTACCACGGTGAACAGCGTCGATCGAACCTTCACGATCCGGCCAATCGCATTCGGATCGGCCTGAAACAGCCGCCGCCATCCGGCGTCGCTTCACACCACTACCGCGGCACCTTTGTCTTCATCCCCCAGCACACGCCCCATGGCAGCCCGGCCGCCCAATAGTGGAAAGTAGTTCGCAGTTACCGCATTCACAAAAGCCTTGCTGGCTAGCGGTTCGGGAATCCGTATCTGAAATGTCCCCTCGGTGTACAGGCCTTCAAATGCCGAACTCGACACTTTGCTCAAGGCTTCAATTTCCGAAAATGCCCAATAGTTCCCTCTCCCGCCTGCTTGCCTCGCCACAAGATCGAAGTTGCGCTCCGGCGCGCGAATTGGCAACGGTTTCCGGACATAGTTCTCATAGAGTGTGAAGAACGATGTGTTCACCGCAATCGCCATTCCCAACACCAGGACCGAAGTCATCGCGAATCCCAGATTCTGTCGGATGCCTCGAACCGCATAGCGAAGGTCTGCGGAAAGTTCATCGAAGGGCCGATATCCCAGCGGATCCCAGCGATTCGCGGCATTCCTCCTTGTAGCGCTCCGCCGAAGAACCAAACCCCGCCCAGAACCGTCTGATCTTTAGTTACCCTAGGATTTAAACAACCCATGAAGCTCAAAATCTTCGCCGGAACATTCGCACTGTTCGCCACGACCTGGCTCCTGTCGGCCTCCGACCCAGCCGGAACCGACTGGCCCATGTGGGGCGGAACCCCGGACCGCAACATGGTTTCGTCCATGACCGGCATCGCCACCTCCTGGGATATCAACACCAAGAAGAACATCAAGTGGATGTCGATGCTCGGCTCGCAGACCTATGGCAACCCGGTAGTCGCCGGAGGCAAAGTCTTTGTCGGCACCAACAACGAAGGGTTGCGCAACCCCAAAGAACCCGGTGATCGCGGTGTGCTCATGTGCTTCCGCGAATCCGACGGCCAGTTTCTCTGGCAGCATGCCAACGCCAAGCTTCCCGCCGGACGCGTCAACGATTGGCCTTTCCAGGGAGTCTGCGCGTCGCCGCTCGTCGAAGGCGAACTGCTCTACTACGTGAACAACCGCTGCGAACTCGTCTGCCTCGACGTCAACGGCGACGGCAAGGGTGGTGCGAAAACCATCTGGAAGCTCGACATGATGGAAGAGTTGGGAGCGCATCCGCACAACATGGCGAACTCGTCGGTTGTGGCTTGGGGCGACATGCTCTATCTGAGCACCTCAAACGGACAGGATGAGAGTCACGTCAATATTCCATCGCCCAAAGCCCCTGCGATCATCGCTGTGAACAAGAAAACCGGCAAGGTCGTCTGGGAACAGAACCATGTCGGCAATCGCATTCTGCACGGCCAATGGTCGTCACCCGCAGTGGGCAAGTCCGGGGACATTCTACAGGTCGTGATGGGCGAAGGTGACGGCTGGGTGCGCGGCTACAATGCAACCGACGGTACCAAGCTGTGGGAATTCGACATGAATCCAAAGGATTCCGTCTGGCCGAAGACCCGCAACGAGGTTATCAGCACGCCGGTGATTTGGGATGGCAAAGTCTACATCGCCAACGGGCAGGATCCGGAACATGGCGAAGGCGTTGGACACCTGTACTGCATCGATCCCACCAAGCGCGGGGACATCACCAAGACCGGATTGGTGTGGCACTACGACAAAATCCGCCGTTCGATCTCCACCGGTGCAATCTACCAGGGCATTCTTTACTACTCGGATTTCAGCGGCTTCCTACACGCCATCGATGCCAAGACAGGCCAGGCATTCTGGGTGCATGACATGCTGGCCGCGATATGGGGCAGCCCGATGGTGATCGGCGGCAACGTCTATCTCGGCGACGAAGACGGCGACGTAGCGATCCTCAAAGCGGGCAAAGAAAAGAAGCTGCTCGGAGAGATGAACATGGGCAGTTCGGTCTACTCAACGCCAGTGCCCGCCAACGGAACCCTCTACATCGCCAACCGCAATCAACTCTTCGCCATCGCGGAAAAGAAATAGGTGCTTGGCGGCGCTTCCGCTGTTTGTCATCTGGCGCTATGGCGTGAATCGCCCTTACTTGGATGAGTGGATTTCTTCAAAGATCTCCACCTCGCAAACGAACAGGGCAAACTGCTCCCACATCTCTTCGCACAGTTCAACGAGAGCAAGCCCGGGCTCTCTTGAATCCTTTTATTGCTGCTCGCCAGACTTTCGGAAGGCGAGCATTCCTCGCTAGGGCATGGAGAAACTCGGCATCGGAGGCAAGTCTTTGTCGGAACCAACAACGAAGGCATGCACCCCCCAAGGAACCGGGCGACCGCCGTCACCTCGCTCGGCCGCGTCGGATTGGGCTTGGAACAAGCACTCGACCCGCCAAAATCCTGAGACCCTAGCTTCAAGAAAAAGTGGCCCAGTCCGCTGCGCGATTGCACTTGTTCATTTGAAAGCTCAATTGAGCGCACAGGAACCAGCCCGCCACAGCGCCACTGGATCAGGGACACCGCGAAGCCGGTTCCGCTATTCGGAGTGTTGCTAGAGAGTCGAGAGGAGACACAAAGCATGTCGGCAGTAGATCTACACGATGGGTACCGGGATCTGTTCGTCACACTCACCAACGGCCAGACCCTTTTCGGGATCGATGTCCACGAGTACCGGAATCACGAGGAAGGCGGGGAATTTTCAACCGCAGCAGGCGTCATCGAATACGATAAGGTTCGGAAGATGATTGAAAAGAAGTGTCAACGCATTGCCAAGGGTAAGTATCGATTCATCGAAGCACAGACAACGCCAGAGGGCAGCGGATGGACCAAGACCATCTACTACGGGCAGATCATCACAACCTGGCCAGACCTGATGCGCCCTTACATTGGCAAGGGCACGCCAAACGACATCCGCTGGGCGATTCGACTCGCCATCCACTACGATCTACTGAATGCCTCGGTCTCTTCCATCCAGAAGTATTGCGATTCGAGTGTCGGAATCGACTGCAGCGGATTCGCATCCGCCTTCTACGGCGGAAACTGGATGGGCAAAGGCGCAACGTTTTTCCGCGACAACGCCCCGAAGGTGACCAAAGTCGAAGAGATTCGGGCCGGCGATTCGATCGTCTGGCAAAGCGGAGTCCACATCGCGGTTATCGACAAGATTGTCGAGACCCACAAAGATGGCAACCTCGTTTACGGCGTCACCTGCATGGTTGCGGAATCGACGGGAAACCGCATGGTGACCGACGGCCCTTCAGATGGTCTGAACTACACCGAGTACTGCCTACTTTTCGACGCCCCTGGGAAGTTCAAGGCTCTCCGCTCACTTGTGCGAAAAGGCGTGGACGCCTACTACTCCCCCTCTGTGATCGTGGTGCGGCCCTCCACAGCCTGATCGGTTCGCAGCTAAGCTTTGAGAAACTCGTACCGCTCCAGGGTCGCCGCCGTCCGCGTATCTTCATCATGCCGCACAACTTTACCCATACAGTAAATTTTTACTGGCTTACGCGGACCCAATTCTGGCGTCAGCGTCAAAACATACTCCAGGGGATCGCCGACAGACGGCTTCATATCCGAATGAAACAGCACCCCGTTTGAACTCACATTCGCCGTTTGAGCGAACGCTTCCATGCTCTTGGAACCACACCGAAGCAGTTGCATCGTCAGCTTCAGGTCGAATCTTTTGGATCTGCGTTGATCAGTAACCACAATCCGAAGATATAGCCATTCCGAGCTAAGGTCAATACATTAGACTGAACTTCGGTACTGGGCCGGTTTTAGTACCCACCAACTCGGGTACTAACCACCGATCTGCTGCGGCAGATTCGGACCCACAGGCTGCAAGTACGGGACCCAACCCTTGAATGGCACCCGCACGCGATACAGCGAATGCCTTGTCGTCACAAACAAGCTCTGCAGATCGTTCTCGCCGAACGCGAGGTTCGAGGGTCCGTCGGCAAGCTCTACTTCACGGATCAACTTGCCATCCGGCGCATGAATCGAAATCCCGGCAGCAGCAACGTAGAGATTGCCTTTCGTGTCACAGCGAACGCCGCCCGGAACGCCGTGAATGCCCTTTGTCAGCAAGCGCTCGTTCGTCGCAACGCCAGCCTTGTCTAGATCGAACTCAACAATCGTCCGCTCATCGGAATTCGTTACGTACAGCCGCGATCCGTTGGGGGAAATCGCAATCCCGTTCGGACGCCCCTTCCACTTCGCTATCAATTGATACTCACCCTTGGCGCCAATCCGGTAAACACCATTGAAATCGAGATCGCGCTTTTCGTACGCGGCACCAAAAACCGAGTCGGTGAAGTACACGTTGCCATCCTTGCGAACGACAACATCGTTCGGGCCATTGAGCCGCTTCCCCTCCCACTTGTCCGCCAGCACTTCGAGCCTACCTTTCTTGTCGACTCGCACCAACCGCCGCGCCTTCGATTCACAGGTATAGAGCCGTTCCTGGTGGTCGAACGTCATCGCCTGCGCACCATTGGAGTTGCCTCGCAACTGTTCGATCTTTTGGCCTGGATTCCAAATATAGATGGTGCTCGAAGGAACCTCGGCGAACAGCAGCTTGCGATCGGGAGTCCAGACCGGGCCATCGGCAAAGCGGTAGCCGCCACCCATCTTCTCAATCTTCAGATCGTAGAAGTCTTTGGGAAAGTCCTCCTGTGCGGCAGTGGATCCAACCAGCAGCAGGGTAAAGATAAGAGAACTCGTCACTGCTTCAAGTGATATCATGGCGAGCAGTTAACCACAAACCTATGCGTGTCGCATTGTCGCTGTTCGCCATTGCCGCTATTCATTCGATCGCAGCCGACTACACGGCAGCCGAACGTCGCCACTGGGCCTTTCAGAAGCGCTCTGAGCCCGTTGTTCCAGAACCGGATCGCAATCCGATTGACGGCTTCATTCGAGCCAAACTTGCCAAAGAAGGACTGAAGCCTTCGCCCCCCGCCGACAAACTGCGGCTGATCCGCCGCGTGACCTTCGACCTCACAGGCTTGCCACCGGCACCGCAAGAGATCGATGCGTTTGTCGCCGACGAATCGCCACAGGCTTGGTCCAAGCTGGTGGATCGCCTGCTTGCGAGCCCTCGCTATGGTGAACGCTACGGCCAGCACTGGCTCGATCTCGTTCGCTATGCGGAAAGCGATGGCTTCGAATATGACACGCATCGTCCGGACGCGTGGCGTTATCGCGACTACGTGATCCGGGCCTTCAATCAGGACAAACCGTATACGCAGTTCCTCACTGAGCAACTCGCGGGCGACGAACTCGATCCCGGCAATCATGAACTGCGCATTGCGGCCGGCTTCAATCGTCTCTCAGCACTGCGCAAGAACGCCGGAAATCAGGAAGTTGCATCGAGCCGGAACGAAGTACTCACCGAGATGACCAACATCGTCGGCGCGGCTTTACTCGGCGTCACGGTGGGATGTGCACGTTGCCACGACCACAAGTTCGACCCGATCCGTCAGAAAGACTATTACCGGATGCAGGCGCACTTCGCTGCCGTGGATGAGAACGATGTCCCACTGTCGAGCACAGAAGAACAGTCTGCGTGGAAGGCCCGCAAAGATGTAGTGGACGCTGAGATCAAGCAGCTCAAAGCGCAGATGAAGGGTCTACAGGGCGACGACCTGATGCGCATGCAGACCAAGGTCAAAGAGACAGAAGACAAGCTGCCCGAGCCTCTGCCCGCGCTGTTCAGCGTTTCCAATAACTACGAGAAATTCAAGCCCGTTCATGTGCTGCATCGCGGCGAATATTCGAAACCGGGCGATCAAGTCGGTCCCCGCTCATTGGGTGTTCTATTGGAAGACGGCGCGCCGGAACTCGGTGCGGAAGTCAAGGCCCCTCGCACCGAACTCGCCAAGTGGATCGCTCGCGACGACAATCCCCTGACCGCGCGCGTGGCCGTGAATCGCGCATGGTTGTCTCACTTCGGTCGCGGACTCGTCGGCACCCCCAACGACTTCGGACGCATGGGCCAGCGCCCCTCGCATCCCGAGCTGCTCGATTTTCTCGCCAACAAGTTTGTGGAGGGCGGCTGGAAGTGGAAGCCGCTTCACCGGCTGATTCTGCTGAGCGAAACCTACCGGCAGTCCTCCCAAACACAAAGCGCGGAGGCGACCGAGAAGGATCCCGAAAACAAATGGCTGTGGCGCTTTCCGAAGCGCCGCCTCGAAGCGGAAGAGATCCGCGATGCGATGCTCGCCGCCACCGGACGCCTGAACCTCAAAGAGGGCGGACCCAGCGTGATGATTCCCGTTGAGCAGGAACTCATCAATTTGCTTTACAAGCCCTCACAATGGGCCGTGAACAAAGATGCGAAGGACCTGGATCGCCGCAGCCTCTATCTGATCTCAAAGCGGAACTTGCGATTGCCCTTCATGGAAGTGTTCGACTCGGCCGATCTCCTGCTGAGTTGCCCGCAGCGCCAAGCTTCGACCCATGCACCGCAAGCGCTGGAACTCCTCAACGGTCGTATTTCCAACGAAATGGCGGATGCTCTGACAGCGCGAATGGTGGAACATGCGGGTAAGGATCGGGCCAAGCAGATTCAACTTGCCTGGCGGTGGATCGCTGGCCGCGCCCCGACCGAAGCCGAGCGCAAGTTGTCCGAACAGTTCCTGAAAACGCAGCCTGCGCATGAGTTTACGCTCGCACTCTTTAACCTGAACGCTTTTCTCTACGTGGAGTAGCATATGCCTGAACACTCGAGACCGACTAGAAACCGCCGTGAATGGCTCTGCGATGCCTTCAACGGCTTTGGAGCTCTGGCGTTTACTTCGATGCTCTATCAGGATTCGCTGCAGGCCGCGAATCCCTTGACCGCAAAGCCTCCCCACGAGACGCCCAAAGCCAAATCCGTCATCTTTCTCTTCATGGCCGGCGGACCCAGTCATATCGAAACCTTCGATCCTAAACCGCTGCTGAATGAACTCAACGGCCAGAAGCGTCCCGCGCATTTCGGCGAAGCCAAGTATCAGTTTGTATCCAAAGACGCGCGCTTGATGGGAACGAAGCGCACGTTCAAGAAGTACGGCAAGAGCGGCATCGATGTCTCCGATCTGTTTCCGCATCAGGCGAAGATCGTCGACGAACTCGCCATGATCCGCTCCGTTCATGGCGACATGGTGGTTCACTCGGCCGCGCAGTATCAGTTGATGACCGGTCGCATCATTCCCGGATTTCCCAGCGTAGGCTCCTGGGTGATTCACGGCCTCGGATCGGAAAGCGAATCGCTGCCCGCCTACTGTGTGCTGCCGGACCCGCGCGGTGCTTTGGAAGCCGGACAGCCGATGTATTCGAACGGTTGGCTGCCTGCTGTGTATCAACCGACGATGCTGCGTCCTGGAAAGACTCCCGTGTTGAATCTCAACATGCCCGCAGGCGTGGATCTCGAAGACCGCCGCAAGACATTGAAGCTGATCCGCGAGTTGAATGAAGCGAATCAAGGCTTCACCGATCCTGAATACGCGGCACGGATTCAGAGCTATGACACTGCGTTCCGCATGCAGACGGAAGCTCCCGCGGTGTTCGATATCTCGAAGGAATCACAGGAAACGCTCGATCTTTACGGCGTCGGCAAGCAACCGACCGACGACATGGGCCGCCGCTGCCTGCTCGCCCGCAAGCTCGTCGAGAAAGGTGTCCGATTCGTTTGTCTGGTGCACGGCGGAGGTCCCGGCGATCAACAGTGGGACGCCCACGCCGACATCGAAGAGAACCATCCGCGTATGGCCGCGCAAAGCGATCAGCCTGTCGCCGCACTCATCCAGGATTTGAAGCGGCGCGGATTGCTCGATACCACGCTGGTTGTTTGGGGCGGTGAGTTCGGACGCTCACCCGAAGCCGAAGGCGGCAAAGGTCGCGACCACCACAATCTTGGCTTCACCATGTGGATGGCCGGCGGAGGCATCAAAGGCGGATCCATCGTTGGAGCCACCGACGACATCGGCCTGCACGCTGTACAGGAACCCCATCATTTGCGCGATATACATACTACGATCCTGCATCAGCTCGGTCTCAATCAGCACCAGCTCAGCGTCCTCCATCAGGGCCGCCGCGAAAGGCTGACCGAACTCGAGGGCAACGTGATCAAAAGTATTGTTTGACCGACAAGAAAACAGTCTCGATTGCAAACTGGGCGCTGATCGTCCTCGCGACCTCGATGTGGACGTTTATGGGGGCGATGATCACGCCCACCTCGAAACATCACGACTTTCTCAACATCTACACCGGCGCGAAGCTCGCCCTCGACGGCAGGTTCAACGAACTGCACGCAATTGACGTTCAACTCGAGCAAGAGCGAGTCTATGTCCCGCGGTTGCCTGACCTGGTTCCCTTCGTACGTCCGCATGTCTACGCTTTGGTCTTGGCACCGCTCGCCCTGATCCCCTTCGAGAGCGCGTTCTGGGTTTGGATCGCGTCCCAAACATTGCTGCTGTTCGGCTGTTGGTATTGGGCCTATCGCCAATATCCTGCGGATTCACTGGTGTTCAGCGCGCTGTATCTGCCAACAGCGTTGGGAATCGCCAGCGGTCAGGATTGCACGGTCATGCTGGTCATCAGCGTCGCCTCGTATCATCTACTGCGATTGGACAAGCCTCTTGCCTCCGGCGCGGTGCTAGCGCTTGGACTCGTGAAATTCCACCTGTTCCTGCTCTGGCCGTTCGCGATGCTGGTTGCCCACGAGTGGAAGATGCTGGCAGGCTTCTCGCTTGTGGGTGCCGTCGAAGCACTGGCTTCGCTCGCACTGGGCGGAATTACCGGCGCGAAACACTACGTTGCGATGCTTACCAACAAAGATTTAGAACGGCTGTCGCCATCGCCGGAACTGATGATCAACACCCAATCGATCGCCGCCAATCTCGCGGATGGCAACAATGCCGTTTGGGCAGCCTGTACGCTGCTCGTCGCCATCGGTTGGTGGATCGCGATCCGAAACGCTCCGCGATGGCGCTGGTGGCTCGCAACGGCCGTCGCCGGCCTGCTTGTGACTCCTCACGTCTACGGCTACGATGCCGGGCTCATGCTGTTGCCAGTCTGGCTGGCGCTCTTTGAAAATACAGAGAAGCGGCTGCGCATCGTCGCGACCTTCGTCTCGACGCCGCTGCCCTTCCTCATCTCACTTGCGGACAAGCCTTGGTCAGTTGTGGCGGCACTCGCACTCTTGACGCTGCTCGCGGCAACCGCAATGAGCACGATCGGTCAGCGCGAACGCGTCAGTCTATAGACGCTCGTCGCCTTGCCTGTGGATTCGTCGGCCTCAATCACCACGCAATGCATCTCGACGTTGCCTTCGGCTGCGTCCATTTTGACAGGCATCCCGGTCTTGAACTTGTAGAGAATCAGATCGCGCTGAACGCCAATCACCCCGGCATAAGATCCCGTCATTCCCGCGTCCGTCTGGTATGCGGTTCCTCCCGGAAGAATGCGTGTGTCGGCAGTGGCGATATGCGTGTGCGTACCCACCATTCCCGTCACGCGTCCGTCCAAATGCCAGCCCATCGCGACTTTTTCGGAAGTGACCTCGGCGTGAAAATCCACAAACCGGATCTTTACCTCATCTGGAATCTGCTGCAGCAACTCATCCGACTTTTGAAACGGGCAATCGGTCGGGATCATGTAGGTACGACCCTGCAAATTCATCGCCGCAAACGGGATCCCGCCCTTAGTTTGGCCAATGTACAAGCCACTTCCAGGGCCTTGCGGATAGTTCGCGGGGCGAATCAAGCGAGGCTGCCGAGTGAAGTAATCGTAGATTTCGCGCTTGTCCCAGATGTGGTTACCGGAGGTCATGCAGTCGACGCCTTGGCTCAACATGTCTTCCGCGATCAGGGGAGTGACGCCGAATCCGCCGGCTGAATTTTCGACGTTGGCAATGATCAGGTCAATCGAATGTTCCGCAACGATGGACTTCAGGTTTTCGGAAACGATTTTGCGTCCGTGCGACGCATAAACGTCACCGATAAAGAGGAGCTTCATTTTTTGAGGGGAGAGTGATCAGCAGGGGAACGCACCACACCGCGGTTCAACCTCCGTCATTGACCCCAGGAAAAACATGGGGGGAATCCTCCGCACACTTTTAGACTTCTCCAAGGACTCTTACGAGCAGGAGCCTGCACACCAGTGTTTTCGAGACGAGCCGGATTCCATGACAAATTGCATAGGATCAATTTTTAGAAGGCCAAACCTGCGTCGCAGGAACGCTCCCCTGGGGAGATGATACCAGAATTCCGCCGAATTCCAGCCAGAAATTTGCGCACCGGTACTTCGCGGCGTCTATTCCCATGCCCGGTCCTTAATGAAGCCCGCGTGCTCGTACAATGGCTGCTGTGTCTTGAAGTGGCGCTTGTAGGCTTCCACCCAGCCGTTTTGTAAGTCGCGCTGCGCGTCGGCAAGTCCCATTTTGCCGGCGCATACAAGTACCTTCAGCCGGTCTTCCAAGGCATCTTTGACCCGTGAATTCCAGACCCCTCGCGAATAGGGCTGGGGCCACAAATTGCGCGGATCCGCGGTACCGCCCAAGTCCGGCGGAATCAGATAGTCCACTTCAAACTCGCCAGGAATCGGCTTCGCGATCCCGTAACTTCCGAACACCTCCGTCGCCATAGCGAGAGAAATCGCGGGCGGCTGCACGTCCGCAACGCAAGACACAGAAGAAGCAAAAGCTCCAGGAGTCAACTTCGGATCCGGACCGCCTTGCGCGAACGGCGAGGCCTGCATCCAAATCGTCAAAGCCAACAGCGCGGCAACCGCACCACCGAACCAATAGTAGCCAGAGGGCTGGGGAGGAGCCGCACGAGTCTGCCGTTGTGCAATCTGGTAGTCGGCAAGCGCTCTATCCAGCACTTGCACCCGCGCACGGCAAACCTCGCACGAATCCAGATGGCCACGATCCAGTTCGCCATCGGCCGCAAGCAACAGTTCCTGATCCGAGGGATGCTTCATGCGCGGCTATCCACACGGCTGAGCTTGTCGAGCGAACGAGCCATCGCATTGGCCACTGAGCCCAACGAGATACCGAGAATCTCTGCGATCTCGCGATAGCGGAAGCCTTCCGCTCGCAACGAGAGGCATTCACGATCCTGTTCAGGAAGTGCCCGAACCACGGCCAGCAAGCGCCGCTGGCGCTGTTGCAACACCGCGCGCTGTTCTGGATCTGGCAATGGATCGCGATGCAGATCCAAGAGTTCCGCGCTTCGAGAGGCTCGCATCCTGAGCTTCAAAGCATAGTTGTGAGCAACGCGAAAGAGCCAACCACGAAGATTGTCACGGGGCTTTTCCCGCGACAGGTGATGAACCAGGGCAAGAAAAGTCTCTTGCACGACTTCGTCGCAATCGGCGGAGGCGATCCCCGCAGATAAGAGATAGCGGTGCAGGGCTGTGCGATTGGTGTCGAAGAGTTCCGCCGCTTCAGTGGCGTTGAGTACACGGCGCTCGTCTAAACCGGCGGATTTCATCTGCATCTTCTAAGATAAACCAATGACAGGCGATCCCAACAAACGACTGCTCAGCCTCGACGCCTATCGTGGTCTGATCATGTTCACTCTAATTTCCCACGGCCTCGGATTGTCCGTTCTCAAGAACTATCCGGGATGGGAATGGCTCGCCCGCCAAGTGGATCACGTGGATTGGACAGGCTGCGTATTCTGGGATCTGATTCAACCCGCTTTCACGTTCATGGTTGGAATGGCGATGCCGCTGGCACTCGAACGACGCCGCGCCGAAGGGGCGAGTTTCGCACAACTACTCAAACATGTGGCCTGGCGAGCGTTCGCACTGATCGCACTGAGCAACATCCTGAGCAACTTCAATTCCGGCGCGACGCAACCCAAGCTGCAACTGATCAATGTCCTGTCGCAGATCGCTTTCGGATACCTGCTCTGCTTCTTCATCCTGCAACTGCGGTTCGTATGGCAAGTCGCCGTCGGCGTGGCAACGCTCGCGCTGCATTGGGGATTGTTCGTGGCATTCCCCGGCCCTGAAGGGCCTTTCTCAAAGACCGGCAACATCGGTGCCGTGATCGATCTCGCGGTTCTTGGATACAACTATAGCGGCGGTTACACGACGCTGAACTTTCTCGGGAACGCGGTCACGATCCTCTTCGGATGCTGGTGCGGTTTGCTGCTGATGCAGCCGCTTTCAACGAGCCAGAAGCTCAGAATCCTCAGTGCAGCCGCCGTCGCCGGCTGGCTCGCGGGACTTGCGCTCGAACCCATCAACCCGATGGTCAAGCGGCTCTGGACCGCGTCCTTCGCACTCTACAGCGCCGGATGGGTGATCGCGATTCTGGCACTGCTCTACTGGCTCATCGAGATCCGCCAAATTCGCGGCTGGACATTCCCGTTCCTCATCCTGGGCATGAACTCGATCTTCATCTATTCGTTTTCACAAGTCCTCTACGGCTGGTTGGATCGCGGACTCGCCGTCTTCTCGGCGCGCTTTGCTTTTCTCGGCCCGCTCGGCGCGATTCCGCAGGCGCTACTTGCGTTCAGCGTGATGTGGTATCTCTGCTATTGGCTGTATCAACGCAAGATCTTCTTCAAACTATGACGATTTCCCGACGCGCCCTGCTCACCTCTTCGATGTCCTTCGCCATCGCCAAGCCGAGCGCCACCGATATCAGCGTCGAAGACGTCTCAATCAGCTTCGAGGACATCCTTTACCGCGCGCCCTACAAGTTCGTCGGCACCGCCGTTGACTGCGCCACCTTGCTTAACGTGGAATGCCGCGTTCGTACCCGCAACGGCAAGACTGCCAAGGGTTTCGGATCGATGCCACTCGGCAACGTCTGGGCCTTCCCTTCCCGCACGCTGCCCTATGACGGAACGCTGCAGGCGATGAAAGATCTCGCGGCGAAGTTCGGCCCCATCACAAAGAACTATCGGGAATATGGCCATCCGATCGACATCAACACCGCCCTCGAACCGGCCTACCTCAAGGCTGCCGGTGCCGAGATCCCGAAGCTTTGCACGCTCGTCACCGCCAGTCCGATCGACGCCGCGATCCACGACGCCTATGGAAAAGTTCATGGACGCAACTGCTGGGCGACGTATGGCGATGACCTGTTGCACAACGATCTTTCGCACTACCTCGGCAAGGATTTCAAAGGCGACCGGCTACACAAGTATCTGCTGCGAACGCCGCGTCCGGAGGTAAATTTATATCACTCCGTCGGCGGTTCGGACTCTCTCACAGCAGAGCAATTGAAGACCAAGCTCAATGACGGACTGCCGGAAACTCTACCCGATTGGATCCGCTACAACGGGCTGCATCACATCAAAATCAAGCTGCAGGGCGACGAACTGAAGTGGGACATCGACCGCGTCGTGGGCATCGACCGCATCGCTCAGGAGACGCGTCCCGAAGTGAGTTGGCGCTATTGCGTGGACTTCAATGAGCGGTGTCCGAACGTTGAGTATCTGCTTGAGTTTCTGCGCAAGGTCAAGGAACTCACCCCGCGTGGCTTCGACCGCATCGAGTACATCGAACAGCCCACGCAACGCGATCTCAAGGCGGATCGCAAGAACGTAATGCATCGGGCGGCGAAGCTGCGTCCGGTCGTGATCGACGAATCGTTGACCGACGTCGATGCGCTGCTGTTGGCCCGCGAACTCGGGTACACGGGAATCGCACTGAAGGCCTGTAAAGGCCAGAGTCAAGCAGCGCTGATGGCCGCCGCCGGGCAGAAGTACAAGATGTTTCTCTGCGTGCAGGATCTCAGTTGTCCGGGCGCATCGCTCATTCATTCCGCCAGCATCGCCTCACATGTGCCAGGCGTGAGCGGCATCGAGGCCAACTCTCGCCAATACCTGCCGGGTGCCAATGAGAAGTGGGCGAAGGACTTTCCAGGCATCTTCGTGATCCGCGACGGGACGTTGAAGACGGCTGCGTTGACAGGCCTTGGCATCGGTGCTGTGAAACCCTAGCCAATCCGCATTTTGCCTTCGGCGGTTCACGATCCCGAATCTCATCGGGGCTTGCACGCGATATGCTATGGATTCGCCAATCAGGAGCATCCACATGAATCGCAGATCTTTTCTGAATACGACAGGTGCGGCGGTTGTAGCCGCCCTTCCGGCAGCAGCCGCACCACCGCAGATGCCGGATCTCGGCAGGAGCAAGTTGAAGATCACCAGCGTGAAGATAGTGAAGGCGCGGCCGAGGCTGCCTGTGACGCCCTTCACGCCTGCCGCCGGAGCCTGGAGCACACAGCAGGTGGAAGTGGCCAACCCGATGTCCATCTACCCGAAGTACAAGGCCACGCGATCGCTCTTCAATCCCGATCCCGGCAAGCTCGAGGACTTCACCGTCGAAGTCGCCACCGACAAAGGCATCAAGGGATACGGCAACGGTGGGCGCGCGGGAAACTACATCGTCGAAGAGCATCTGGTGAAGCTGCTCATTGGCGAGGATCCCTTCGATATTGAGAAACTCTGGGACATCATGTGGCGTTCCACAATGAGCTACGGCCGCATGGGCGTGACGATGAACGCCATCAGCGGCGTCGATGTCGCGCTGTGGGATGTGATCGGCAAAGCGGTCAACATGCCTGTCTACAAGCTTCTGGGCGGGCAGACGAAGGACCGCATCCCCACCTACTGCACCGGCAACGACATCGAGCAGCACGTCGAGTTCGGCTACAAGCGCTTGAAGCTGGCCATTCCGCACGGCCCCGCCGATGGCCGTGATGGCCTGCGCAAAAACGTGGATCTAGTGAAGCGCGCGCGGCAGGCATTGGGTCCGGATGGTGACATCATGCTCGACTGCTGGATGGCCTGGACCGAACGTTACACGCTCGAAATAGCCGAGTTGATGGAACCCTATCGCATCTACTGGATGGAAGAAGTGCTGCAGCCGCACGACTACGCGGGTTTTGGACGTCTGCGCAAGGCCATCAAATCCACGCGCATTGTGACCGGCGAGCATGAATACGGCCGCTACGGCTTTCGCCAACTGCTTGAACACGAATCGGCGGAAATTTGGCAACCCGACGCCCAGTGGTGCGGCGGCCTCACCGAACTGCGGAAGATTGCAGCGCTCGCCGCGGCCTACGATATCCCTGTGATTCCGCATGGCGGCGGCTTGACGCCGGAGTCGGTGGCGTTTACGATGTCCACCGTCAACGCTCCTTGGTGCGAGATGTTCCTGCCACCGCCGGGCGGTCCGAAGGATTACTACAAGAAGTTCGAGGACGACTACCGCCTCACCCGCGGACCCGAAGGCATTTACATGCAGCCGCACGACAAGCCCGGCTTTGGCTGGGATCCGGCGGTCTAGGTCGGTCTAGGTCGGTCTAGGTCAACAGGTCGCGAACCACTCGTCCGTGGACGTCCGTCAGGCGATAGTGCCGCCCCTGGAACTTGTGCGTCAGCTTCAGATGATCGACACCCAGGCAGTGCATCATCGTCGCGTGGAGATCGTGCAGATCCACTGGATTCTCGGCGATGTTGTAGGAGAAGTCGTCGGTCTCACCGTAGGTCTGGCCGCCTTTGATTCCACCGCCGGCGCACCAGATCGAAAAGCAGCGCGGATGATGATCGCGCCCATAGTTGGTCTCGGTTAAGACGCCTTGTGAGTAGACTGTGCGACCGAACTCACCGGCCCAAACCACAAGCGTGTCGTCCAACATGCCACGCTGCTTGAGATCCATCAACAGGGCAGCAGTCGGTTGATCGGTCTGCTCACATTGCCCTCTGATTTCGCGAGGAAGGTTGTTGTGCTGATCCCAACCGCGATGGAACAACTGAATGAAGCGTACGCCTCGCTCGGCGAGCCTGCGCGCGAGTAAGCAGTTGGAAGCATACGACCCAGGACGCCGCGCATCTTTACCGTACATTTCGACGACAGAATCCGGCTCTTTCGAAAGATCGGCGAGTTCAGGAACCGATGTCTGCATGCGGAACGCCATCTCGTACTGTGCCATACGTGTGGCGATTTCCGGATCATGATCCTGTTCGAGTTTGTGACTGTTGAGCTTCGCCAGATCGTCGAGATAGCGACGGCGCGCATCGCTCGTGTAGCCTTCGGGATTCGACAAATACAACACGGGATCCGCACCGGATCGGAACTTCACACCTGCGTACTTGCCCGGCAGAAATCCGCTGCCCCAGGCGCGATCGGCGAGCGCTTGCGAGTTGCCTCCGCCCAACGAGACGAGCACGACGAAGGCAGGCAGATCCTTCGATTTAGAGCCTAGCCCATAGCTGATCCAAGCGCCCATACTGGGGCGTCCTGCGAGTTGAAAGCCGCTCTGCACAAAGGTCACGGCGGGATCGTGATTGATCGCCTCGGTATGCATCGACCGGATCAGGCAAATGTCGTCGGCCAACTTCGCGGTATGCTGTAGCAGTTCACTCAACCACATGCCGCTCTTGCCATGCTGCGCGAATTTGAAAAGCGTTGGTGCCGTCGGGAAGGTCGCCTGATAGGCCGTCATTCCAGTGAGCCGCTGCCCCATGCGGATCGATTCCGGCAGGTCTTTGCCACGCAGTTTGGCAAGTGCGGGCTTGTAGTCGAACAGATCGAGCTGCGAAGGCGCGCCATGCTGCATGAGAAAGATCACGCGCTTGGCCTTGGGTTTGTGATGCGGCAGCCCTGGCAAGGAATCCGCACCATGCAGCAAGGACGCCGCGGCTGCCGATCCGAGTCCGAAACCTGTGCGTGTGAAGAAGTCGCGACGCGTCATCATTGCTTGGTCACCGCCTCATCCAGATTCAAGAGCATGCTCGCAACAGCCATGTAAGCGGCATGATCCGCGGGCTTCAACGAAATATCGCGGGGGGAATCGCCCTGCTTCAGATAAGCCTCGGCGTTGTGGGTGGCGAAGTAGTCGAGGTGATAGCCGAGTGCACTATTGAGAACTTCACGCTCGCGCGGATCCGGTGCGCGGCCGGTAATGAGGCGGAAGCCATAGCCGAGCCTGTCTTCTCCGCCTTCGAGCAGCATCCGCTGGCCGATGAAGCGCGCGGATTCGAGAAACGTGACATCGTTCATGAGGTTCAACGCCTGCAGCGGAGTGTTGGTGCGGCTGTCGCGAACCACACACGCCTCGCGGCCCGCGGCATCGAAATTCGCCATCATCGGAGGCGCAACGGTGCGCTTCCAGAACGTATAGAGGCCCCGCCGGTAAAGATCCTCGCCCTTGCCTTGAACATAGTACATGTCCTGCATGATCTGGTCTTTCCAGAGGCCTTCGGGTTGATAGGGTTTGACGGAAGGTCCGCCGAGTTTCTCGTGCAGGAGCCCCGCGACGGCGAGCGCCTGATCGCGGATCACCTCGGCATTCAAGCGATGTCTTGGACCTCGCGCCAGTAAACGATTGTCGGGATCGCGCGCGATCAGTTCCGCACTGGCGCTGGAGGTTTGTTTGTAGGCGCTCGACATCACCATCTGCTTCAGCAGCGCGCGGACATCCCAACCGCTACGCATGAAATCGGCGGCAAGCGTGTCGAGCATTTCAGGATGGCTGGGCGCATCGCCTTGCAGGCCGAAATCCTCGACTGTTTTGACGATGCCGACGCCGAAGATCATCTGCCAGAAGCGATTCACGGCAACGCGAGCGGTGAGCGGATTTGCAGGATCCACCAGCCACTTTGCGAATCCCAACCGGTTGTTCGGCGCGCCCGCAGGCAGTGGCGGCAGCGATTCTGGAACTGCCGGTTCCACCTTCTCGCCGGGCTTATCGTAGGCACCCCGCAAGAGCAGGAACGTATCCCGTCGCGGACCTTCGCGCTCGGACATGATCATTACCGTGGCAAACGAACGCAGCAGCGAATCGCGCTTGCGTAGAGTCGTCTCCAATTCACGAAACGCCCGCCCAGCAGGGCCTTGATCGCTTTCGAGGAACTCATTGCGCGCAAACTCCGCACTGCCATTGAGGGCCTTAAACTCATCGGAATTCAACACTCGCCCGTAGACGAGAGCCTCCTCCACCACGCCTTTGAAGCTGAGATCCTTGCCTCCGCCGAGTCCGATACGCAAGGGCTGTTTGAAGACGCCGCCAGCGTTGACGAAAGGCCGATAGAGAGTATCGCGATCGACGATGACGTCGACATGCTTGCCGTCGACATAGAGAGCAACGCCCGCCGCAGCAACGGTTCCATCGTAGGTCGCAACAACCACATGCTTGGCGTTCGGCTGCAGCACAACGTGCTTGGTATCGATGCGAATCGCGTCGTCGGCGTAGTTCGATGTGATGTGCAGGTGCAGCTTGCCTGCGCGCGCGTAGATGCCAAATCCCTTGCCTTTTGGATCGTTCACCATCTTGCTGATGAGTGGCCCATCGTTTCCGCCCGTCACACGGACCGCAAGCGTGAACGGATCGCGGATATCGTAGGGCGCACCTTTCTCGATCTCAATCGGTTGGCGGGCCAGCCAGCGGGTGTCGAGCCCGGAACGAGGGGTCCACTGGGCTGTCGGAAAGTTCACGGGCTCGCGGGCGAGGATCGACAGCAGCTTGCGCCGTTCCACCGCGATGCGGTTGTCAATGGCCAGCAGTTCCTCTTGCTGCAGTTGCGTTGGCGCGGCAATGAGAGGAGGCGAGTTGCCGTACTTCATCGCGCGGCCGTTCTCAGGGAGATTGTTAAAGTAGGCGAAAACGCTATAGAAATCCTTCTGCGGCAGCGGGTCGTACTTATGGTTGTGGCAACGCGCGCAGCCTAGCGTCAGGCCGAGGAACACTGTCGATGTGGTCTCGACGCGATCGGCTACGTACTCGACTGCATACTCTTCGGGAATGATGCCATCTTCGGTATTGCCGCGATGGTTACGATTGAATCCGGTGGCGATCTTCTGATCGAGAGTCGCGTTGGGAAGCATGTCGCCCGCGATCTGTTCCACAACGAATTGATCGTAAGGCTTGTTCTTGCGGAACGCGTCGATGACCCAATCGCGCCAGCGCCACATGACGCGCTCACCGTCGTATTGATAGCCGTTGGTATCGGCATAGCGTGCGGCGTCGAGCCAGCGCACGGCCATGCGTTCGGCATACCGCGGACTCGCCAGCAACCGATCCACCACTTTCTCGTAGCTGCGATCTTTGAGGAAGGCGTCGATTTCCGCGGGTGTCGGAGGCAGGCCCGTGAGATCCAATGTCACTCGCCGCAGCAGCACTTCCGGCGCGGCTTCGTGAGAAAACCGAAGCCCTTCGCGCTGCAATTTCGCCAAAACGAACTGGTCGATTGTGGCGTTCGCAACCGCCTTTGGCGGAATGAACGCCCAGTGAGGTTGCCACTTCGCGCCCTGCTCGATCCAGCGCTTCAGCGTGTCGGTTTCGGCCGAGGTCAGCACATGTCCGGTAGATGCAGGAGGCATCCGACGCGCAGGACGGTCCGCCGTGACGCGCTTCATGAGTTCACTCGCGGTGGCATCGCCGGGAACGATGGCGCGGCGTCCGCCACCGAGATCGGCTTTGGCATTCGTTTCGACATCCAAACGTAGAGCTATGTTTTTGTTTTTGGCATCGGGGCCATGGCAAGCGAAGCATTTGTCAGAAAGGATGGGACGAACCTCGCGGTTGAACTCGATTTCCTGACAGAAGACCAACAGGGGCGCTATCCACAAAGGCAGCAGGCGTTTCACGTTCTCTTCAGTTTATAATGCGGAAACTATGCCTGCATTTGGATACGTTGAATACGCCGACGCCTCGCCGGAAGTGAAGGCGGTCTATGACGACATTATGGCCACCCGCCGGGTCGATTGGATTTCGAACTTTTGGAAATCGATCGCGCACGACCCAGCGCTGTTGCGCCGCACCTGGCAAACCCTCAAAGAGATCATGCAGCCGGGTGTCCTCGATTCGCTGACGAAAGAGATGATGTACCTTGCGGTGAGCGCCTCCAACCAGTGTCATTACTGCATTGCTTCGCATACGGCGGCGAGTTGGAAGGCGGGCATGACCGATGCGATGTTCGGCGAGTTGATGTCGATTGTTGGCATGGCCAACGAAACCAACCGCTTGGTAAGCGGCTATCAGGTGGAAGTGGACGAGCGCTTTCAGGTTCGGGGAGAAGGATGGAAGAAGTATCCAGGACCGCGGGAAGTGGTGGAACGGTATTTGAAAGCGATGGAAGACAATCGGGCCGAGGATCTGGATGCCTTGGTGCATCCGGACGTCACCGGATTCGACGGCAATGAACCGGGAAGTTTCGCGATGGTGAAGGCGTATCCGGCGATGCTGGCGACTTGGGTAAGCGAACTCAAGTTCAACGTGGAACACTGTGTCGTCAGTGGCGAGTGGTGCACGATTTCCGATATCGTGACCGGCGCCCATACGGGACACTTCCTCGGCATTCCCCCAACCGGGCGCAGATTCGAAGTGAGAGGGATGGGGATGTTCCATGTGGTGAAGGGTCAGATCCGTGAACTACGCACAAATTGGGACATCGGCGCGGCGATGCGCCAACTCGGTGGCGAAGCTCCGTTGCGGCTGGCCCCGATACAATAAAGGGGCGTGCTCTCGCCACCCGCCAACGTACTTCTCATCCACATCACCGGCCACGACAAACCTGGCCTGACTCATTCGCTGACCAAGATTCTCGCGGATTACAACGTTCGCGTGCTCGATATCGGGCAGGCGGTCATTCACAACGCGCTTGCCCTCGGCATCCTCATCGAAATGAGCGAGGATGTGAAGTCATCGCATCTGCTCGCGAACTTTTTGCTTGCAGCGCATGATTTGAACATGCAGGTGCGTTTCACCGCGATCACCGATGAAGAGTACGCGAAATGGGTTGGATCGCAAACGAAGAAACGCTTCATCGCCACGATTCTGGGCCGCACGATAACGGCGGAACATCTCGCAAGTGTCACCGAGGTGATCGCCAACGCGGGCATGAATATCGACCGCATCGATCGCCTCAGCGGCCGCACGCCTTTGAACAACGCCGAGAATGCGCGCGCCTGCATTGAGTTTCTGCTGAGCGGACAGAATACTGACGAAGACAGCGTCCGCGCCTGCTTCATGGAACTGACCCGGCAGCACGATATCGATATCGCGTTCCAACACGACAACGTTTACCGGCGTACGCGACGTCTGGTTGCGTTCGACATGGATTCGACTCTGATCCAAGTGGAAGTGATCGACGAACTCGCGAAAGTGGCGGGCGTGGGTGAGCAGGTTTCGAGGATCACTGAGTCGGCGATGCGCGGGGAGATCGACTTCCCTTCGGCGTTTCGCAACCGCGTTGCGTTGTTGAAGGGCTTGCCCGAATCGTCACTCGCGCAGGTAGCGGAAAGGATTCCACTCACCGACGGTGCCGAGCGGCTGATTTCGACGCTGAAGAAACTTGGCTACAAAACGGCCATCCTGTCAGGTGGATTTTCGTATTTCGGCAAAAGATTGCAGGAAAAGCTGGGTTTCGACTACTTGTACGCCAACGATCTCGATATCGTGAACGGCGTTGTCACGGGCGAAATCACCTCTGAAATTGTGGACGGTCAAGTGAAAGCGCGCCGCTTGCGCGAGATTGCCGAGAAAGAAGGCTTGAGCCTCGAACAGTGCATCGCCGTGGGCGACGGCGCGAACGATCTGCCAATGATCGCACTCGCGGGATTGGGCATCGCCTTCTGCGCGAAACCGGTTGTGCGCGAGACCGCCCGCCAGGCCATTTCGACTTTGGGACTGGACGGCCTCCTCTATCTGATCGGTGTCCGAGATCGCGATCTATAAGATTTCTGTTGCTACTAGCCATACCGTTGATTGCCTAGGCGATCGCCGCGCGAACCACCACAGCGTTGAAGGGAACACCGGCGATCGGATTGGTGAACGTGCAGGTGCGCGGCGAACGCGAAGCGCGCATACGGTTGCTCAAAGAGTGGCTCAATGCGGGACTCGACCTCGGCAACCAAACTTATTCGCATCCAGATCCGAACAGGATCCCGCTCAATCAGTTTACCGATGGCATTCTACAGGGCGAGGTCGTTACGCGACGCCTGCTCGAGCAGCGGGGAGACGTTTCTGGAGTCTCGCAGCTATGAGGTGGCATTCACGGTTGAGAACTCCGACTTCATCTGGGCGCTGATCCACCGTCGTGCGGTGGAACGGAGAGATCTGGACACGGCGGCACGGGTCAAAAAGGAATATGTCGAGCTCTTGGGTGTTGCGCTGGCGGCATCGGAGCGGATCTCCCTGGGTGTTTGGTCGCGAGATTCCACAGGTCTTGTCGATGCACGCGAACCTGTTGCACTCCGAGGTGTTGTCGGAGATGCTGGCGCGGTTCCGATCGCAATGAAGGACGCAGCCTATCGAACACCAGGCCAGTTTGTCGGAGACATCGGACCCAGTTGGTTCGAGTGCTGAGGAGTATCCCTGCATATCCCCAATCCTTCGCGGAATGAGCCGGATCCGCCCGCTTGGATCGCCGAGTCATATATGGATTTGTCCGTCCGCTAATCCCTCTCAAACCTCCAACGTTCACCCGATAAGGCAATTGTATGTTCGTAATCATAGGCATTCTCGTGGTAATCGGCGGCATCGTCGGTGGTTATCTCATGGAGCACGGCGAACTCATGGTCCTGTGGCAACCGGCAGAGGTTGTGATCATTGGCGGCTCAGCCGTAGGCACGCTGCTCATCGCGAATCCGCTATCGGTCGTGATTGGGCTCTTCAAGTCCTTTCTGAGCGCACTCAAGCCGAGTCCTTATACGGGCAAGTTCTACCTAGAGACCTTGAAGATGCTGAACGACCTGTTCGTCCATGCCCGCAAGAATGGCATGGTTAAGCTTGAAGCCGATGTGGAAGAGCCGGACAAGAGTCCGATCTTTTCAAAGTACCCGGCGTTCCTCAAGAATCATCATGCCGTGCACTTCGTCTGTGACACGCTGCGCATGGCCATCAGTGGTGGCGTCGGTGCGTTTGAGATCGATCAGATGATGGAAATGGATATGGAAGGCCATCACCACGAAGCGAATATCCCGGTAGGCGCGATTTCAGCCGTCGCGGATGCGCTGCCGGGCTTAGGCATTGTGGCCGCCGTGTTGGGTATCGTGATCACAATGGGTGCGCTCGGCGGCCCGCCAGAAGAGATCGGCCACAAGGTGGGTGCAGCTCTCGTCGGGACATTTCTGGGCATTCTGATGTGCTATGGATTTCTAGGGCCTATCGCGTCGTATCTCACCAAGATGAATGACGCCGAGGGCGAATACTACAAAGTCCTGCGCATGGCGGTGATCTCGTTCATCAAGGGTGCGGCTCCGATACTTGCGGTGGAAACCGCGCGCCGCATGATTCCACCGCACGAGCGTCCGTCGTTCAAGGAAATGGAAAAGGTATGTAAGGGCGGGGCCGGAGCCTAGGTTTATGTCCGATCAGAAGCTCGCACCGATTTACGTCATCAAAAAGAAGATCAACCACGGCGGCCACCATGGTGGCGCCTGGAAAGTCGCCTTCGCAGACTTCGTGACCGCGATGATGGCGTTGTTCATCGTTTTGTGGCTCCTGAACACCTCACAAGACGTGAAGGATTCCGTAGCCGGCTACTTCAAAGATCCTTCGGGCAACGGCCGCATGGCTGGCAGTTCACGAGCGGGATCGGGTGAGAGCCTGCAGATTCAGCGCGACAACATGGACGAGCTCAAAAACAAACTCGAGCAACTCATGAAAGAAACGCCCGAACTCACCGAGATGAAAGACCAGGTGTCAATGACGGTCACAGGCGAGGGGTTGCGTGTCGAACTCATGGAAACCGAGAAGGGCTTTTTTTTTGAATCGGGCAGTCCCAAACCAAGCGCCACCGGTGAGGACTTCCTGACGAAACTCGCGGCGGAAGTCAACAAACTGGACAATAAGGTCGTGATTGAAGGACACACAGACGCAAAGGCGTTCTCCAGCCAGAAGGGCTACACGAATTGGGAACTTTCGACAGACCGGGGCAACGCCGCCCGTCGCATCATGCAGAACGCTGGCCTGAAGCCCAATCAGGTCACCCAAGTGCGAGGTTTTGCTGCCCAGAGTCTTCGCAACAAGGAAGACCCGGAAGACCCATCGAACCGGCGCATTTCGGTCATCGTTCAGTATAAGGTAACGGAAGCGGCGGAACGCGATAAATCGATCGTGGAAAAAGCCGCCGAAGCGAAACTCAAAGCCGAATCCGGTCACGGCAAGGCTGAGGACGGCCCCGAGAAGAAGGACGATCACAAATCAGCCGACAAGAAGGATTCTCCTGCAAAGGCGGAGGCCCAGAAGAAAGATTCGCACGGCAAGGATTCCGACAAGCACGATCCCCCCAAAAAGTCCGAACCCCCGAAACCGTCGCCAACCGAGAAGGCCGACAATAAGGTCGCTGCACAGCAAGATGGCCGCAAAAAGAATCTGGAAGTCACATCCGAGAAGTTGCCGCCCCGATCGAAGAACAACAAGAGTGACAAGAAAAAGCCCGCCGAAGGCGGACACTAAAGCTTTGGCAGATCCCACTCGCGCCAACCGGACAGCAGCGGAAAGTACAAGCCCAGCTTCACCCGCTCGTCCGGATCTATCGCTCGAAACAGCCGACCGTACCGTTCCAACTGATCCTGATATCGCGCCATTTCATTGTCCAGGAACCATTCCAGACCGGCACCCTCGTGGCTGCTCGTCTTGAAGTCCACCACCCAGCGTACTCCCGTCTCATCGACGAAGGTCCGGTCAATCACGCCGCGGACGATTTCTCCGCCAATACGCCCGGTGAGAGCAACTTCGCTCCGCGAATCCTCATGAGCCCGAGACAGTATCCACGCCCCCCGAGCGTCGGCAAGTGTCTTCAACAGCGCCGCCTCCACCTTGCCGCAGGCGTCATTGCATTCCCCGGGGGACACACCCAAACTCAACAGGGATCGCCTCACAGCAGGACGTTGCACACGAACCCAATCCGCGTCCCCTCCCTCACGCCAACAACGATGCAGCATTGCATGGGTCAGCACCCCGACATGCCGCAGCGTGCTGCTCACCCAATCGAACGGCACGACATCCAATGG
>CAZCPL010000009.1:0-38472 GCA_964500255.1 uncultured Solibacteraceae bacterium
CGTTCTCAAGAAGGCCGCATAAAATGGCCCTCCTGTCGGATTCTCACGTTAAGCCCATCTTCGATCGGGCGCCCTTTGATGTCGAGAACATGAGAATAAATGGTTTGTGCCATGTCGCGGTTCCACTGGTACTTGCGGAAACCGCGTGCAACCGGGGTCATCGTATTCGGGTCACCGAGGTTCCAGCCAACACTGATCCGCGTAATCCTGGCGTCACGTCACAGCTTTCCAGTCTTGTCTTGGCTCCCGCTACCAATATTTCGCTGTTCGGGTTCCAGGTGCCCCGCAACATCTAAAGATCAGAGCTTTGTCCCGTTGCGGCTCCTTCCTCATGCTGCGCCTCGATCCATTCGCGATGAATGTCCATTGTCCATTTGGGCTTTGAACAGATCCGTGACCGCGAGTTGTAGGAGGTCGCGCAAGGGCCCTGTTAGCATCTAGCAGCGCCGTGTAGTGGCTCATACGGTCAGTAGCCCATGCCCTGTTCCTACGCGTCTTTGGCCAGTTGGTCGAGGACCGCCTCGCGCTCACGGCCGATCTTCGCTCTATAAGCCAACACGTCTTCCATACGGACGCGGCCGTGCTTGCCAACCTTGCGGTGCGGCAGCACGTTGTCCTCAAGGAGCTTGATTAGAAACGGGCGCGAGACGTTCAGCACGTCTGCGGCCTCCACGGAGGTCAACTCCGCGTTTTCAAGGATAAGGCCCCGGCCCGCCGCCATCATACAGCGGCCTACGAGCCGACAACTCCAAGTGACAGTAGCCGCAAGGGCGGCACTCGGTGGAAGCATTCACGCCAAGATCGCCGGGGACCCTTGAGTCCTGCCACGTTTTTCAAGCCATCCAATCCCTTGAAAATTTCATACCTGGAGCGGACGGATGTGTGGATTGGCAAAGTCGCAACTCCCGTCTGGTGGGGCGGGCTTTAGTCCGCGCGGAGATTTATCTCCGCCCATCGACCTCGCCCGGAATCTGCAAAATCTGAGAGCCTCCCCGAAGAATCCACCACTAAAGCTTCCTCACCCACACATTCCGGAACCGCATCTCCGTATGCGGAGCATTCTTGAACCCGCTATGATCCTGCAACAATAGCGGACCATCCCCGCATCCACGTCGGTTCTCGATGATCCGATGATGATCCTGCACAAGCACTCCATTGAGCATCACCGTGATCGTTCCATTCTCGATCACCGCGCCCGATTCATCGCACCGATGAGGATGAAAGATCATGTCGTAGCTCTGCCATTCCGCAGGCTTCCGCGCAGCGTTCACCAGCGGCGGAGCCTCGGTATACACGGCCCCCAGCGAACCATCCGCATACGTCGGATTCTCATAGGAATCGAGAATCTGCACCTCATAGCGGCTCTGCAAATACACGCCGCTATTGCCACGCAGTTGCCCCTTCATCGCCGGCATCCCCGGAGGCCTGAACTCAATATGCAGTTGGATTGCTCCGAACTTCTCTTTGCTCACCGCATCCTTTGCACCGGTCGCGCACACCATCTCTTTGCCATCCGCCGTGCATCCCGTCGGCGAGCCATCCGGCTTGAGCCAGGCGTCCACGCCAAGCACGATCGCATCCGACGGCGCGTCCGAGGCCGTGGACCCGGGCGCCACCGCTCGAGGCTGCGGCAACGGCGGACGCTTCTGCGCCTCCATAGCCAAAGGCAACAGCAAAAGCACCAAATACTTCATCCAGCCCTCCTCAATCGACAAAAGCGAACTCGTTCGAACTCAACAGCACTTGCGCCAATTGCACCCAAGTGCCCCCATCCGCCAGGAACCCGCGAGCCAATCCCGCCTCGCGATTCGTAGCCGCGCGCCCCAGCGCAATCGAATACATCCGCCCCACATCAGAACCCGCACGCGCAGCCAAAGCCTCAGACTGCTTACGCACAAAATCGCTATTCAAAAAGTACAGTTTCTGCAGCGGAACATTCGTCGACACGCGCTGCTCGCAAGTCACGCTGGCACTGGGGAAATCGAATAGCGACATCGTCTCATCCTGCCTGAACCGCCCAACCTTCGCATAGATCGTCCGCCGCGTCGTCTCCACAGCCGCCTTCGATTCCACTTCGAAACCTTTGGGATCCAAAGTCCCTGCGACAGCCAGCATTGAATCGCGCAACGCCTCCGCGTCGAGCCTGCGCCGATTCATCCGCCAGAAGTAGCGATTCTCACCGTCGATCTTTTCGTTTGCCTCATTGCGTTCCGACGAAGCTTGATAGCTCTGCGACAACACAATCTCGCGAATCAGCGTCTTCATCGAATACCCGGATTCACGGAACCGCCAGGCCAGGTAGTCCAGCAATTCCCGATTCCCAGGCGTATCGCCCACTGTTCCGAAATTGCTCGGCGTACGCACGATGCCCGATCCAAACAAGTGCATCCACACCCGATTCACCGCCGTGCGAATCGCCACCGGATGCACCGATACGGCCTGCGCCAACTGCAGGCGGCCACTGCCCTGATTCAAATCCAGCGGCTCCTTGAGATCTAGACCGGCATTCAACAACAACGGCAACTGTCGCGGAACCACTTCACCCAGCGCTTCAGGATTCCCGCGCAAATTCAGATTCAAATCCCACGCCTCGCCTTCCGCCATGCCGTGCAGAAAGGCATACTGTGGTCCGTTCTGCTCCTCGAGTCGCTTCTTTTCGGCGCGCAGAGAATCCACGTGCTTCTTCCACTCGCCAGTCAGGAACCGTTCGAGCGCATCGCCGTCAAACCGCAGCAGTGCCTCTTTCATGTTGAAGAAGCGATGCCAAAACTGAAACTTGTCGCGAGGCAAAGACTTCGACGGGACATCCGCTCCAGGATTGAAATCTTCAAAAGACTGATATCCGAACGGCAACACGATATGCCGCTGCTTCACCTTCGCCGCCGCGAACTTCGCCCGCAGCACGTTCTCGCGATTCTCGTCGTCGATGGACTTCTTTTCCACCACCACAGCCAATAGCGCCTCTTGCACGCGATCCGCAGCCGTACGCAGTTCCGCTTCCGGACCCTTTCGCTCCACCAAGTCGTGCCACTCGTTGAGAAACGTATGCTGCACATCGCGCTTCTTCAAATACTCTTGAAAGCGCTTCAACAACTCGGCGTCCACTTCAGCATCGGGCTTCACGGTGGCCATCAGATACCGTGCCACCTGCCGCGAAAACACTTGAGACAACTGCTCTGTCTGTTGATCGAGAAACTTTTGCAGGTCCTTCTCAATCTCCTTCACCCGCTTCTGCCTCGCATCCCATTCCGCAACCTTCGCGGCTTCCGCCAGCGGATACTCTTTGTAAGCCGCACTCGCAAACACGCCAGCCAGCCCGTAATAGTCCTTGATCGAAATGGGATCGTACTTGTGATCGTGACACCGAGCGCAGGCCACAGTGAGGCCCAACATGCCACGCCCAACCATGTCCACGCGGTCATGACGCTCATCGGCGCGAGCCTGCGGAGGCTGTGAAATGCTGTAATACCACGGCCCCAAGCCAAACAGCCCCAAGCCGCCCAGATACTGCTCCCGCGTATAACCGCGCTGCGGATCCAAAACATCGCCCGCGATCTGGGCTTGCAAAAACAAGTCGTAGGGCATGTCGCGATTCACCGCGCCGATCACCCAATCGCGATAGCGCCAAGCGTTGGCGTACTCTTTCGGAGCCGTCCCCGTATAGTCGTCTTCACCGAAACGCGCGACATCGAGCCAGTATCGCGCCCATCGCTCGCCGAACTCGCGCGATGCAAGAAGTCGATCGACAAACCGCGAGAGCGGCTCTTCCATGCTCACAGGCGGAAGCCCCGTCAAATCAAACGCAATCCGCCGACGAAGAGTCTGCTCATCCGCACGAGGATTCGCGCGCAACCGCTTCGTCGCAAGCACCCCGAGCATATTCGCATCCACGCCCATCCTCGCGGGCTTCGTCAAAGGTTGCAATGACCAAAGCTGCTGGCTGGCGGTTGAGAAGCGCGCACCTTGGTCGATCCATTCGGCCAGTGCCGTGATTTCGGAATCCTTCAGCTTCCCGCCAGGAGGCATCCGGAGCTTCGCATCCTCGTAGCGAATCGCCCGCAGCAACTTCTCTTTCGGAACTGGCTGCGAGCCATCCAAACGCAACCCTCCAGCCTGCATTTGCCCATGGCAGGCCAAACAGCGCGAAGCCAGTAGAGGCCGCACGCGGTCCTGATAAAGGTCAACGCCCTGAAACAACGAGATCGCCAATAGAAATTGCACGTGGGCCAAGTTTATCAAGTCCCATTGCACTGCCCATTGCACTGAAGGTCCCGTTACACTAGAAGGTTCACTCCCCAATGCACCAAACTCCCGCCGTCGTGGCGATCGACGGACCCGCCGGCTCGGGAAAGAGCACCATCTCACGCCGCGTCGCTGCACAACTCGGATACATCTACATCGACACCGGCGCGATGTACCGTTGTGTCGCCCTCGCCGCATTGACACGCAATATCGACGACATCGCGGCACTCGCCCGAGAAGTGCGCATCGCCTTCGGCCCGGAACAGCAGGTCTATCTCAATGGCGAGGACGTCAGCGCCGCCATCCGCGAGCCTCGTGTATCCGAAGCCGCATCCAAGGTCTCCGCAAATCCTGAAGTCCGCCGCGCCATGGTGGAAGAACAGCGCCGCATCGCTGCCGGAACCTCCATCGTGATGGAAGGCCGCGACATCGGCACCGTTGTCTTTCCCAACGCGCAAGTCAAGATGTTTCTCGATGCCGATCCGCTCGTGCGCGCCCGCCGCCGCGCCTCCGAACTCAACGCCAAGGGCATTGCCGCCGACGTCGACGACATCGCCCAGCAGATGAAAGAGCGCGACCATCGCGATGCAACACGTGAGGATTCGCCCATGGTTGCAGCGGCAGACGCGATCCACGTCGACACCTCAGAACTTTCTCTCGAACAGGTGGAAGAGGCCATCCTCAACATCGTTCGAAGCCGCACGCTATGCAAGGAAGGAAGCAGCAGTTGAAGGATTTGCTTGTCATGAAATTCGGTGGAACCAGCATGGGTTCCGCCGACCGGATGAAGATCGCCGCCAGGATCTCGCAAGATCAGCGCGCCACGCGTCCCGTTGTGGTCGTAGTGTCGGCAATGTCGAAAATCACCGACCTCCTGCTAGACTCCCTCCGCAAGGCCGAAGCGGGCGACGCGACCGATTTGCAGGCGAATCTCGCGACCTTGCGCATGCGCCACGAAGAGGCCTGTCGCGAACTGCTTCCCGATTTCAAACACGCTGAAGCGGAAGCCGGCATTGCCGAATTGCTCTCCGAATTCGATCGCATCACCCAAGGCGTCCTCATGCTGGGCGAACGCCCTCCGCGCGCCGTCGACGAAGCCATTGCGATCGGCGAACGCCTCTCAGCGTTGTTGCTCGCCGGATTTCTCGATTCCCAAGGCACGCCGGCAGCCGCCGTCAACGGTGCCGACGTCATCGCCACCGACGGCGTCTTCGGCAACGCGTCTCCTTTGATGGCGCTCACCCGCGAACGTTGCGATGCTAAGCTTCGGCCTATGCTCGAGAACGGCATCCTGCCTGTCGTGACGGGATTCAACGGATCCACTGCCGACGGCCGCCCCACCACCCTGGGACGCGGTGGTTCGGACTTCTCCGCCGCCATCCTCGCCGCCGCACTCGACGCCGCCGAACTCTGGATCTGGACCGATGTCGACGGCATCATGACCGCCGATCCGCGCCTCGTCACCGACGCCAAAGTCCTGCACGAAGTCACCTATGGCGAAGCTGCGGAACTTGCCTACAATGGCGCAAAGGTCCTGCATCCGCGCACGCTCGCACCTCTGGTCGAACGCCAGATCCCCGTGTGGAGCAAGAACAGTTTCAACCTCGCCGCGGCTGGAACCAAGATCGTCCCCTCGATCACCGAAGACTCGCACGGCCCGCGCGCGGTTACATCGATGAAGAACGTCGCGATGATCGCCATCGAACCGGTTGCGGGCGGCCTCAGCGGCACACGGCTCATGGCCCGCGCCGTCGGTGCGCTCGCTCGCGCCAATGCGGAAATCCTTGCGATTACCAGTTCCAGTTACCGGCAATCGTTTTGCTTCATCCTTCGTCAGGATGAGCTTCGCACAGCGATGGATCATCTCGAAGAAGGTCTCGCTCTCGAAATCACACACGGCTACTTGAAGCCAATCGACGTCGACGAGAACGTCGCACTCATCGCCGTTGTCGGCGAAGGTATGCGTGGATCGCAGGGCATGGCCGGACGCATCTTCACCGCGATTTCGCGCGAAAACGTCAATATTATCGCTATCGCGCAGGGTTCGAGCGAATCCACCATCGCCATAGTGGTTGCCCGCGATGGCATGGACAAGGCCGTCCGCGCGATTCACACCGAGTGCCGAATGGGGGCTTAACTTGCGCTTCCGCGTCAACGCAAAAGCGCGATGCCTCGAGGTCTCCCCGCAGATCGAGGATACCGACTGGGATCTCGTCTTCGACGCCATGCACCATCGCGAGATCACGCGCCTCAACGCAACGTCCATCACGGACGATGCGCTCCTGCGCTTGGCCAGGCGCTCCGACGTCACCGTGACCTCGCTCGACCTGTCCGGTTGGCATGGGCGCCTCACAAACAAAGGCCTTGCCGCCCTCACCGAGATGCCGCGACTCCGTGAGTTACAGCTCTGCTGGCAACTGCACATCACAGACGACGGACTCGCCTATCTCAGCGAATGCGGGCAGGTGGAAACCGTCAACGTGATGGGAACCAATACCGGTGGAAGCCCTTGCCGGAAAGCCTCCGCTGCGTAAGCTCAGCACCGGCAAACAAGTCTCGCGGAACCAGTTCATCTTCTACTCAATAGTCCCTTCGACGAAACAGGCGTCCGCCAGTTGAAAGGCCTCGAAGGTCTCTCAGGCCTCTCCTTCTTCTGGCACTGCGACGGCCTCACTGCAAACGCACTCGAACACCTGCCAAGGCTCGCTTTTCCGGGAATCGACGGCAAGCTCTGCGACGACGAAGCGATGCAGATCGTCGGGGGCAAAAACGCGGGAGGCAAAAACGCGGGAGGCAAAACCGCGGGAGACAAAGACGGGCTGCGCATGTTGCTCGCACAGGTGGCAGTAGCAACGGCAGCAGGCTATCGAAGCCTCAGCCAATCGCAAACCATCGAATTCATCTGGGGACGATTGCGCGAACTTCGACACGCAAGGCTTCCGCGCGCTCGCTGCGATGCCGGCGCTATGCGGTTTCGCGATCAGTTGCAAGAACGTCAACGATGACGCGCTGTCCAAGCTGCCTGACTTCCCGTCGCTCACCCAATTCATGCCGATGGACTTCACCGACGACGCCTTCCGTCACATCGGACGCTGCGCAAACCTTGAAAGCCTAGGGTGCATGTATTGCCGCGAAACCGGCGACGCCGCAACTGAGCATCTGGCCAGCCTGCAAGACCTTCATCACCGACCGCAGTCTTGCGATGCTCTCGCGCATGCACTCGCTCAAACCCATCGAACTTTCGGAATGCGCGGGCCTCACAGACAACGGCATCGAGAAACTCGCCACCCTGCCGCGGCTCAAAGAGATCACCATTCACGGATCCCCCGAAGTCACGCCAGCCGTCGAATCGATATTCGCGCCAAACGTCGCGGTGGACTATTTCCGCAACAATCCCCTGCAATAGCAAGAATCGGAGTGTTTGCCGGCGCTCCCCACGCGAGGGCGCGCCCAGACGAGTCTCTCATTCAGACAAGATTCGTTGTCAACGCAACGAAGACGGCGGCGCCAAATACGCCGTGCTCGATGGAGACCGCGACAAGCCGGGAACCCCCTTCAGTTACGCCTTCTCGATGCTCGACGGACTCTGGGTGAAAGCACATACACACACGCAACGAGCGCACGTCACGGTCGTTCGCGGAACGCTGCTACTTGGTTTCGGGAGGCGCATGGACGGACAGCATTTCATTGTCCGTGCCGGAGTGCCGCACTACGAAGGGACCGAGGGCGAGACGTTGATCATCGGCGCGGCACTCGGCGGATGGAAGACCCGCAACTTTGAATGATCACTTGCGCAGGTAAGCGTCGTCGCCAGTGATCCAATCCTGTCGCGGAGGCGAGAACAGATCGGTCGCGGTTGAATCCTCCATTGCTTCCGCGCTATGCGGAACATTGCTGGGAATCTGCAGCACTTCCCCGCCCTTTACCAAGATCTCCTGGCCGTCGATCTTGAACAGCAAGCTGCCGCTCTCGATGTAAGAAAGCTGCTCGTTCGGATGACTGTGCAACGGCACAATGCATCCCTTCTTGATGACCAACTTCGCGAGGGTCATCGTATCCGAGTGAATCACCTGACGGGTGAACAGCGGGCTCATCTCTTCTCGCGCGATCTCGTTCCACTGGTGTAGCTTCATTCGCTCTATCATAAAGGGTTAATGCCCGTACTCGTCAATGGTGAACGAATCGAAGATCAGGTGATCCGCGAAGAAGCGAGATCCATCCGTCCCAAGTTGGAAGAAGCGATGGCCGGTGAGGATCCCCTCACCGTCGAATCCCGCGTTAAGCAGTGGGCTCGCGAGAACGTCGTCGAACGGGCGCTGCTGCAACAAGCGGCTTGGGCCGACCCGGAACCCATTCCCGCCGAAGAGATCGAACGCAACATGGCGGAAATCCGCCCGGAGAACGGCGGCACCATCGCGCCCGGCAGTGAGGAACAGGTCAGCAAAGAGATCGAACTGCGTCTCCGCATCGATCGCCTGTTCGCACGCGTCTGCGCGAACCTCGCCGATCCGCGCAACAAAGATATCAGCGAGTTTTACCGTAAAAATAAAGATCAGTTCGTTCGCGGTGTGACCATCCACGCCGCACACATCGTCAAGAACGTGGACGAGAAGCAGGACGAAGCGGCCGCGCGCGCAGGCATCGAGGCCGCACTCGCCGAACTGCAAGCCAACGTCGACTTCGCCGAAGTCGCAGACAAGCAGTCCGATTGCCCGGGGCGCGGTGGCGACCTCGGCTGGTTCCCGATGGGGCAGATGGTCGATGAGTTCGACGCTGTCGCCTTTCGCCTGGAAGCTGGACAGACCTCGCCGATCTTCCGTACACCTTTCGGATTCCACATTGCAAAAGTGATTGAAAAGCAGCCCGAAGGGCCAATGCCGCTCGAAGACGTCAAAGACCGCATTGCCGAAGCGATCATGCAGGAGAAGCGCCAGAAGCTGATCGAACAGTATCTCGATAAGCTCTGGTCGGCGGCTCAGGTGGAGGACGTGAAGCAATGAAGCCCGAGTTCAAGCTCTTTGCCGATGCGGACGTGACGCATCCCTGTTGCGTGCCCAGCAAGCAGCGCGCTGTGGCGATTTCCACCTCGCGGAAAATGGCCGAAGAGCGCAAGCGTGCAACCCATGGGTCCACCGAAGGAATGGTGAAACTCGATGGCGGACTCTTCCTCATGGGCACCGACTACGAGCACGGATTCCCACAGGACGGCGAAGGACCGGTGCGCGAAGTGACCATCGATCCATTCTTCGTCGACCAGCATCCTGTCACGAACGACCAGTTCCGTGAGTTCATCGCCAAGTCCGGATACGTGACAGAAGCGGAACGCTTCGGATGGTCGTTCGTGTTCCAGGGCCACGTGAAAGACCACCTCGAAGTTGTCGATGAGCGCGTGCCCAATGTTCGCTGGTGGTGCAAAGTGACGGATGCCGATTGGAGGCATCCCGAAGGCCCGGGCACCGGGATCGAGCAACGGCACACACACCCCGTCGTGCAACTCTCGTGGAGCGATGCAGCGGCCTATGCGGAATGGGCGGGCAAGCGGTTGCCAACCGAAGCGGAATGGGAGTTCGCGGCGCGCGGAGGAGCGGAACAGAAACTGTTCTGGTGGGGCGATGACTTAACGCCCAACGGCAAGCATATGTGCAATGTTTGGCAGGGCCGCTTCCCCGAAGAGGATTCGGCCGAAGACGGCTTCGCCGCACCCGCGCCGGTGGATGCGTTTCCGGCCAACGCCTACGGACTGTACGCAGTCTCCGGCAACACCTGGGAATGGTGTGCGGATTGGTTTCACGCGAGCTATCATGTGACGGCAACGCGCGTGAATCCCGTTGGCCCCGGTTTCGGAACCGCGAAGGTGATGAAGGGCGGCTCCTATCTCTGCCACGTGTCCTACTGCAACCGCTATCGCCTCGCCGCGCGAACTTCAAACACGCCGGATTCGGCGACCACGAACATCGGCTTTCGTTGCGTCCGCGACGTAGCCTAACAGACCCGCAGCCGCTCCACCGCAGACTCACTCAACGCGGGCGCGGATACAATGGGATGCACAACCTTGCGGATGATCCGCTTGGTCAGGCCTTCGATTCGGGTCCACTCTTCCGCCGAGACCTCTGGCATCTTGGGGCGAAGCCGTTCCAATTCGCGGATCCGCATCTCTTCCCAGCCTGATTCCAACATGGCGATGGAACCGTGATATTTGCGCCTCGCGAAAGCCTTCAGCAACAACGTGAACTCGCGGTCGAACGCAGCTTCGGCTTTGTCGAGAATTCCCTGTGGCGCGCCCAGGTCTCCAGACAGCCGCAGGTCGTCGACGTCGATCAGACGAACTCCCGCAAGATCGCGTACTGCTGGATCGACACTGCGCGGCACGGCTAGATCAACGAGGGTGACCGGCGTTTCGCGGCCGTCGAACTCCTTCCGGCCTAGAATCATGTGTGGCGCTGCGGCAGCGCAGACAATCAGATCGAACGACGGCAGCAACGAGTAAATCTGCGAATAGTCGACTGGACATGCTTGCACGGTCGAACATAGATCCACCGCCTGCTGATAAGTGCGATTCGCGACATGGATCGTTGCCACGCCTCGGTTGCGAAGATGCCGAACGGTGAGCGCTGCCATCTTTCCCGCACCGATGACCAGTGTCCGCATACTCGGCGAGGTCAGCGCCAGATCCACCGCTGCATGCGCGGCACTCCTCGCTGCCGTCGAAAGACCGGATTCTTTGCGAACGCGCTTGGCCAGCCCCAACAGCCTCGGCATCAGGAACCGTAGTTCGGGACCCGCCGTCTCAGCCGCCTGCGCCGTCTCCCAGGCTTCACGCATCTGCCCCAGGATTTGCGGCTCGCCCAAGACCATCGACTCGAATCCGCACGCCACACGGCAGAGCCTGCGAACGGCCTCAACTCCTTCGAACGTCTGTGCGATCGGGGATCCACCGGGGAACAACGCCTCAAGCGAGGTACTACGCGAAACAACCCATTCCACACGGTTGCAAGTGGATAGCACCATCGCTTCCGGCGATCCAGTCGCGGTCAATCGAACCGGAACTTGCGACGCAGGAATCGCCCATCGCTCGCGCTCAGATAGAGCGCCGGAAAGATGATCGACGGTTACGACCTTGAGATGCATACGCAGCCTTATCGGTCAATCGCAGGGAGTCTTGAAAGTTCTGTCCGTTCCAGCCAGGCGAGGATCAGAACAAAGAGTGCCTCAATCGAGAGGTAGGCGTACCCGAGCAACGTTGCCGAGTGAAACGCCAGCACGCCGACGCATACCGCCGCCCAGACGAGGTTCGCAGCAATCAAGGCCTTCACCCCAATTGCAGGAATCACCGCCTTCAATGACAGGCTCACTGAGTAAGCCGCGTAGCCGAGGCTGATCCCCGCCATGGTGGCGAGCGTGCTCGCAGGAAGTCCGCTCCAGCCGACGATCCATTCCCGAACAAGCAACACGGCACAGCCTGACGCCAACGCCGCGAGCCCGTCGAATCGAATGAGCTTTCGCAGCGTCACTTGGTTTGGAAGAGCGACTTGGGGATCATCGCATGCGCCCCCTTGGTACCATCCACCAACTGCGTCAAGCGCAGATCGATTCCGACGCTCATGAGCATGTAGGCATCCTCGCGGCTGAGTCCTTTCACTGCGGCGAGATAGTCGACGGTCTCCTCAGCAGCGATGCGAATTGCCTTATTGATCTCCGGATCCAGACCCATCGCGATGAAATGCGTCGCGGTCTCGGCTCGCGGCCACTTCAGCTTCATATCCTTTCGAACGGTGAAGCGAAAGACCCCGGTCAACGAAGTCTCAAGCCCGGTCTGGTCGGCCTCGCCGTCGGCTTGCGCGGCGTGGCCGTCGCCCACTTGGAAGAGCGCGCCTTCGGCATGAATCGGGATGTACAGCTTCGCCCCGGCAACCAGTTCCTTGTTGTCCAAGTTGCCCGCATGGATGCCCGGAGGCGAACTGCCGATACGCCCCGCACTCACGGGAGGCGCGACGCCCATGCTGCCGAAGAAGGGCCTCAGCGGGACTTCCACTCCCGGCGCAAACGGCGCGACGTTGCGCTTGCGATCGAGCGGAATGATGCGGCGCTTGCGGTCCGCGGGCCGATCGGCGAAGAGGTCGGCGAGCACACCGTTCGAACCCATGCCGTTGTAGGCATAGTCGAGGTTCATGCGAACATCGCGGATCTCGACCTCCAGTACATCGCCCGGCATGGCACCTTCGACGTGGACAGGCCCGGTCAGGAAGTGGCCGCGGGCCTTCGGATCCTTGGCGGAGATCGCGTAGCGGGCGGCTTCGATCTTGTCTTTGGGAACGCCGGCAGCCTCGAACATTTCGGGTTGACCGACGCCCAGGGTTTCGATGGTGACCGTGTCGCCGCTGCGGATGCGCAGCGCAGGCGGGGTTGCGGCATCGTAGTATCCGACGATGACGGTGGATGGAGTGGCCTTCAGCGTGTGGTCTGCGGCCGCGAAGGACAGGAACAAGAGCCAGGTCATGTCCTATTATCAGGTCATGATTGCGTTTGCGCTGGGAATACTGCTCGCCGCTGACCGGATGCCACTGCCCGAGGATGGCAGGTTCGAGGCGCGCCCTGGAAAGAACGTCCGTGTGCTGGTGGATCGCCCCGCGGAGATCCGTGTCAACGGACTCTACGCCGGCGAGACCAAGAGCGAACTCGACATCACCGGATTTTTGCGTGCAGGTCTAAACGAAGTGAAGACTACCGTCAAGGCAACGCTGGTCTTTAGTCGTCCTGTGTATCTGCAATCCGCCGTATCCGACGGTTCGACGCTGCGCGTCGCGGTGGTCAACACTACCGGGCACACGATGCAGGTTGAGTTGGACAGCCTGCATCAGTCCACCGTATCGCCCGGAACCTCTCGTGAGATCACCGTGCCTGCGACGCAACGAACAACTGTGGGCATCCGGGCGACATCGGACGGCCTCGACCTAACCTACGAGGACGATTTGCTCATCACTCGAGGCGAAGCATCCTCGCGCTTCGACTTGGGCAGCAGGCTGATAGCGATGGCGCCGACGATGGACAGGACAAAGATCGCCTGCATTGCAAAGGCGTAGTTGCCGTAGTTGTCGCGCAGCCAGCCGATGGCATACGGTGCCCAGGCTTGGCCCAGCGTATCCGCGGGCAAGATCACGCCCATCGCGCGGGCAAGCGACGTCACGCCGAACTGCTCGGCAGCCATCAATGGGATCAGCATGTAATCCGCGCCCATGCCAAAACCGAACAGGATCGCAAACAGGTACATATACTCCGGCTGCGCGGGAGTCACGAGGTTGATCAGCGGGATTGTTCCAGCAACCAGAAAGTAGGTGACCATCATGACGTACTTTTTGTTGAAGCGGTCAGCCAGATAGCCCATCACGATGCGTCCTGCGATGCTTGAGAACGAGATACAGAGCAGGGCGTTGCCGAAGAAGTTATCAAGCACTGCCTGCTGCGTAAAGCCATTTTCCTTGAAGACGAACTTCATATGCTGGTTGATCGATCCGATGGATCCGATGGAACATAAGCTGCCGAGCGCGAGCAGCCAGAAGGCAGGCTGGCTCACCAGGAATGAGATACTCTTGGGCGGTTCCGCGAGGTTCTCGGATGGCTGAGCTTCACCGTCCTGGAACAGGCCCATATCGCTGGGTTTGTCCTTCAATAGGAACATTGCCAGCGGCCAAATCAAGAGGCACAGGCCACCGAAGACCAGCAGCGCTGTCTGGTATCCGAAGGCCTTCGTGAGAGGCGCGGCAATGAATTTGGCGGAGATACCGCCGAACACGCCAACACCCAAGTAAACGATCGCCATAGCCTTGCCGCGGTTGCGTTTAAACCAGTTGGCGACAATCACCTGATGCACGATCGGGCCAGAGAAGATGTATCCAATCAAGTACAGGACCCACGCGCCATAGTACATCCAGAGTGCGCCCGTCATATTGGCGAAGACGACAAAAGCCGCGCAGGTGAAGCCCGCGCCAATCATGAGCATCTTGCGAGGCGAGAAGCGATGCACCAACATCGGGCCAGCCCAGAGGGTCAGCGTCACGCCCCACGGAAAGCCAGAGGTGATCTCCGATCGCTTCCAGCCGAAAGCCTTTTCATAGTAGTCGTAGAAGAACGGTCCGCCGTAGTAAGGAATCCCGACAGCCAAGCCGAAGGTGAAGAAGGCGATGATGGCGATCGTCCACCCGTAAAAGCGCGAATTCTGCATTCTGTTTGTTATACCAGTTCGGCGGAGCTCAATGCGAAGCCCCAGGCATTTCGGCTTGGGGCTGTTGCGATCCACCTGTTCGGATTAGAAGTAGAACTTCGCTCCCAAGACCACGCGGCGAGCATCGAGCGAGGACGTATACTGTCCGAACGTGCCGCTCACCTGGCGATTCTGCGCGTCGAAACGGGCTGTTGTATCGACGTTTGCAAAGTTGGTGTGGTTGAGCAAGTTGTAGAACTCGAAGCGCAACTGCAGGCGCTTGACCTCAGACTTGCCGAAGGGAATGTTCTTGATGATCGTCGCGTCCCAGACAGCGAGTCCGGGTCCACGGAGAACATCTTTCGGGGCGTTGCCGATGCCGAATTCCGCGCGGGTGGGCGGAGCAAAGGCAGCGGTATCGAAGTGGCGAGTAGGAGTGCGTTCACTCTTGGGCAGAATCGGATTCGAGATCAGATTGATACGGCTGTCGATACCCGCACCCGAAGCGCCCACAAGATCGGCTCCCGAAACCAACGAGTAGCCGATGCCGAGCGGAGCGCCGCTGGTGAAGCTGGTCAAACCCGAGATCTGCCAGTTGTCCGCCACGGCTTTGACCACTCTGTTGTTCATGTACTTCGAAAGCTTTGGGATGTCGTAGAGGTAGTTCATCACAAAGTTGTGGGTACGGTCGAAGCTGGCTTTGCCGTAGTTGCGGACGCGGTAGTTGAGATACGGATTGACCGCCTCATTGTTGCCGTTGACGATGGTCAGCGCCTTGGACCACGTCCAAGCAACTCCGAACTGGAAGCCCTTGCTGAAGCGCTTGTTCATCTGCGTCTGCAACGAGTGATAGTTGGAGGTTCCGGCGAGTTCGATGTACTGAATGTCGCCGTAGCCGGGCAGCGGGCGAAGGAAGTTATCCGGCAGAGGATTTCCGGTTGTCGCATCGATGCTGCTGGCGAGGAAGCGCGTGCCGTAAGGAAGCGCATTGAAACTGCGGCGCTGCATGAGGTGGCGACCAACGTTGCCGACATAGGCAACGTCGAAGACGGTACCGAAGCCAACGTTCTGCTGGATGCCGAAGCTCCAGTTGTAAACTGTTGGCGGCTGGAAGTCTCGCTGGATTGAGGTCACGTTGGGCGGACTGATGCGGAACGGGCTGCTCAACAGATCGGCGATGGTTGTATTGAAGGCCGTGCGGGTGATGGTGTTGGGCGGCAGTTCGCGGTGGATGAGAACCTGATCGTCGTTGAAGCGATCGTAGAAGATGCCCACGCCACCGCGGATGGCGGTCTTTCCATTTCCAAAGACATCCCAAGCGAAACCAAGCCGGGGCGCAACCTGGATCGGCGGTCGGTTCTGGATATTTTCGTTGTAGACGGTCATGCCTTGGAAGGGTGCCACGCCCGAGGCGAACTGGCCGATAGAGGCTGGCGAGACTTCAAGGCCCGTCACCGGATCGCGTCCTACACGTGCCCCCGCCGAGTTGCGGAAGGGAGTGATGAGCGCAGGCTGTTTAGTGCGATCGTAGGTTCCAAAGTCGAAGGCTGCGAGTTGATCGCCCGCGCTGGAGGTCGGCTGAATGATGTAAAAGCGCACGCCCGCGTCGATGGTGAAGCGGCGAGTGACTTTCCAGGTGTCCTGCACAAACCACTCGATGTTGAAGTAACGCGCATGGCCATCGGGCTTGTTGTTGGCTTCGGTGTAGCTTTGCACGCTGCCGAGCAAAGCGTTCGAGTAGGCGAAGTTGGAGTCGAACGGATTGTTCACATCGCGGTTGAAGTTGAACGTGCCGTTGAAGGCCGAGCCACGAGCCGCGTTGCGGGTTGTCTTTTCGATATAGATGCCGGTCTTGATGTTGTGCGAATTCCAGATCTTCGACAGATTGTCGGACCAGTTCCAGATGTTGTTGGTGCCGAAGAAAGGGAAGCGCTGCTCGATGTTGAGAACGCCGGTGTTGGGCACGCCGCCGAAATTCGCCTGCGGAATCAGGTTCCGGGCATTCGCCGATGGGAAGAATTGAGGGAGATTCGGAGTGACCTTGGCCCGATTGTTGCGGTCGAGTCCCTCTTGGGTGAGCGGATCGACGGTCTGCTTGGCGCGATTCACGCCAAAGGTGAATTCGTTCACGAGTGTCGGCGTAAACGTGTGGATCAAAGTCGAAACCATTCCGACCGAACGGATCTGATAGTTGATCGGAAGCTGTGCCCAGCTTGACGAGGCGAGCACGAAGTCGAAGTCGCCTTTGTAGGCTTCATAGTCTTGAATGCCGCGCCAGTAGAAGAGGGTTTTGGGTCCGAGGTTGTAGTCGACGCGAAGGATGGAATCGCGGCGGGGCTGTGTGATCGGGGCCTGGATCAGCGAATTGAAATTGAATGTCGGATCGACCGCGTTGGGGAGCGGGAAGACATTGAGCAGAGCCTGTCCGTTTTTGTCGATGCGGCTGGTGGGGACGATGTTGCCCGCGAACGGCACGCGGTTGTTCAGCGGATCCCAGATAGGGATGAGCGCGCGGTTGGTGTCGAAGGTCTGCGAGAAATCGCCTTGGCGCTGCTGCGCAGTGGGGAAGGTGCGGCGCTGCAACGAGGACGGATAGCGGCGCGGCAGGAATTCCTGGCTCCAGAAGAAGAACAGTTTGTCGCGATTCTTGTTGAGCTTGCCCATGGGGACGGGTCCGCCGATGAAGTAACCGGGATAGTTGAAGCGATACTGAGGACGTCGAAGGCCGTCGCGATTGCGGAAGAATTCATTGGCGTTGAGCGCTTCATTGCGAATGAAGTAGTAAGCGCCACCGTGGAAGTCTTTGGTTCCACTCTTGATGACGGTGTTGATGGTACCGCCGGAAGAGCGCCCGTATTCGGCCTGATAGTTGGTGAGCAACACTTTCACTTCGGCGACGGCGTCGACGGAGGGGGCAAGATAAGGCCCACCCATGGATCCGGTATCGAGCGACGAGATGCCGTCGAGCGTGAGGTTGATGGTGCCCTGGCGATTGCCGTTGATGGTGATGCCGCCGAGATTGTTCCAACCGGGAGCGTTGCGATTGGCCGTGTCGATGACACCGGGCAGAAGTTTGACGAGTCCGAGATAGTCGCGGCCCTTCAGAGGAACGTTCTGGGTTTGTTCCAAAGTAATGAGGCCGCTGCGTTCCGCGGATTGAGTTTGCAGACGGGCGGTTTCGGCAGTGACTTCGATGGTTTGTGTGAGGTCACCGAGTTGGAGATCGATGCGCTTGAGCGCGACACGCTCGGTCGAGCTGAGGACGATATCGGTCTGTTCGTAACGCTTGAATCCCTTTGACGAGACGGCGATTTTGTACGTGGACGGAAGCAGTTGAGTGAAGACGAAGTCGCCGCTGGCGTCGGCCTGGACGTTGCGTGCTTGCTTGGTGGAAACGTTGGTGAGAAGGACTTCGGCTCCGGCAACGGGAGCTCCGGATTGATCGGTGACGTTGCCCGAAATCGATCCGGTAAGACCTTGCCCATACAGATGAAGTGAACTAAGCAGTAGAGCCGAGACGAGAGCGGCGCTACGGGTGACATGGTTCGTGCGTATCATTTTGCCCCTTAATTTAAGTTGGCTTGTGACCAACGGGTTTGCAATATTATATCAGCCTTGCAAATCCATCGAAACAGGGGCGCGGATCGAGATCAACTTCACCATGTCGCGAGGATAACTCAAAGCTCGCCCCTTGGGGAATTACTTGGTGATGCCGGCCTTCTTGAAGTCGCCGGCTTTAATAAGGCTAAGGCCTTCTACGCTCAAAACCTTTCGGAACGCGGTGTTGACATCGTGCAGAGTGAGGGCTTCCACCTTCTTTTCCATGTTGGCCTGGAAGGCGAAGGTGCGTCCGTGGAACTCGTTTGCGCCGAGTCCGCCCATGAGTCCGGCGTCTTGTGAACGGCCGACCGCCCGCTGTTGGAGCCAAGCTTTTTTTGCGGCTTCGAGTTCGGCCGGCAGGAAGCCGTCTTTCAAGACCTTTTCGATCTCTTCTTTATAAGCGGCTTCGAGCTTGACGATGTTCTGCGGCGCTAGGATTGCGAAAGTCATGAACATGCCGTCGTCGTCGCGAGCGCTGGCGGTCATCTGCGACTGAACGCCGTAGCTGAAGCCTTCTTTCTGACGGAGACGTTCCATGAGGCGGGAAGCGTTGGATCCACCGAACATGAAATTCGCGATGACGATCGAAGGATAGTCGGGGTCTTCATCCGACATGCGGAAGCGCGAGCCGGCAAGGAAGAGGGCATTCGCTTTGTCAGGCGTCTCGATAACCTTGGTCTCCGGTTCGATTTTGGCATAACCACGGGTCATGCGGACATAAGGAGTGGTGCTCTTCCACGCACCGAAGAGATCTTTGGCAAGAGCCTCGACTCGAACGGGATCGAAGTCGCCGACAACTACGATATCGCCATAGGTTGCGCCGTAGAACTCTTTGTAGAAGGCCTTCACGTCTTCGAGTTTGACGGCCTTCGCATCGGCGGTCATCTGATCGAAGGTGCGATTTTCGCGCGGGTCGCCATCTTTGGCGGGATAGATCTGGCGTTGCAGTTCCTGAAGGCCGATACCTTGCGGGTCGCGGCGTCCGGCATCGATGGAAGCAATCGTACGCTGGCGAATCTGTTCGAGTTCGGTGTCGGGGAACGAGGGTTCGCGGAGCACTTCGGCGGCGAGCTTCATCGCTTCCACGAGATGTTCCTTGACGGTCTCGAGCGAAGCCTGCACGCCCGCCCCGCCTCCGCCGACGTTGAGTTGTGTCTTGATTTTGCTCAACTCATCGTCAATCTGTTGGCGAGTGCGCTTGACGGTTCCCTTCATGAGCATCTGGGAGGTGAACTGGGGGATCGCGCCTTTGCCCCAAAGGGACTTTTCGGTTCCCATGCGCAACATGATCTGTGCGCGGACGCCGCCGCCACGATTCTGTTTTGCCAGCATCACGAGCTTCATGCCGTTGGGCAGGGTGACGCGCTTGGTGCGGGCGTCGATGTTGGCGGGCGAGGGATCGAAGGCTTCGCCCTTGGCGACATCCGCCTGGCCTTTGTAATCTTTCAAAATCGCTGAAACATCGGGAGCCTTGGGGATCTCGGAACGGTCGGGTTTCTCGGTGGGAATGAACTGGCCGACGGTGCGGTTGCTTTCCTTGAAGTAGGTCTTGGCGGCGCGCTGCACATCTTCGAGCTTGGTGTTCTTGAGGCGGTCGCGATCGACGAAGATCATGCGCCAGTCGCCCATCGAAGCGTACTCGCTGAGGCTGATGCCGACCTGATCGGTTTTGGTGAGAGCCAGTTCAAGATCTTTGATCATCTTGGAACGGGCGCGTTCGACCTCTTCTTTGGTCGGCGGCTCTTTGCCGATGCCTTCGATGACACGCAACATTGTGGTGCGGGCTTCGTCCAGGTTCTGATCTTTGGTGAGTTGCGCGAAGAACATGACTACGCCCGGGTCGGCGGTCTGGAACTCGAATCCGCTGACGCTGGCGGCCTTCTTGTTGTCGACGAGGGCCTTGTAGAGGCGGCCGGACGGTGTATCCGAGAGGATCGTGCTAAGAATCTGCACAGCCGAGAAATCGGCGTGAGTTCCGGGTGGCACGTGATAGACGGTAGAGACGAGTTGGATGTCTCCGACGCGGCGGACGTTCACTTGTCGGTCGCCATCCTGGATTGGCTCTTCGGTGTAGATCTTCTGCAGCTTGCGGGCGGGTTTGGGGATCTTGGCGAAACTATCCGCGATCCAATTGAGTGCCTTGGTCTCGTCGAACTTGCCGGCGACGACGAGCATGGCGTTGTCGGGCTGATAGTATTTGCGATAGAACGCCTGCAGATTCTCGATCGGCACGTTTTCAATGTCGCTGCGCGCGCCGATGGTGGTCTTGCCGTAGTTGTGCCATTCGAAGGCCGCGGACATGGCGCGTTGCATCACGATGCGCATGGGGCTGTTTTCGCCCATCTCGAATTCGTTGCGGACGACGGTCATCTCGCTATCGAGATCCTTTTTGGCGATGAGCGAATTGACCATGCGATCGGCTTCCATACGGAGGGTCCATTCGAGGTTTTCGTCGGTGGCAGACATGGTTTCGAAGTAGTTGGTGCGGTCTAGCCAGGTGGTGCCGTTGAACTGGGCACCATGATCCTGCAGGGCCTTCCAGATGTTCTTGTTCGTTGGCGTTCCTTTGAAGACCATGTGTTCCAAGAGGTGAGCCATGCCGGATTCACCGTAGTTTTCGTGCTTGGATCCGACCATGTAGGTGACGTTGACCGTGACCTTGGGGCTGGATGCATCGGGGATCAAGAGGACGATCATGCCGTTGTCGAGCCGGTATTCCGTGATGCCCTCGACGGTGGTGATCTTCTTGATCGGGGACGCGGCTGGTTGGGCCAGGGAAAGGCAAGCAACAGCCAAGGTCGCGAGGACCAATTTGTGAAACTTCATAGAGAAAGAACCTCAGCTACTTCCGGGACGATTTAATCGCAGTATAGCAACGCACCTTTTAGACGGGCGGAGCGACTGCCTGGTTGTAGAAAAGAATGCGTTGGCAGTTTTCGCAGTAGCGAACGTCTTTAGCGAACTTGAGTTCCTGGTAGAACTGCGGACGCAAGGCGAGGCGGCAGCCGGTGCAACTGCCGTCAATGGCTTCGCAGACGACATTGACACCTACCTTTTTCTTGACGTACTCGTAGGCTTTGTAGACAGAGGGAGAGATCTTCTTGACGAGGTCTTCGCGCTGGGCTTTGGCGTCGGCGATGGCCTTCTGATCCGTGGCTGCGCGTTCGCGGGCTTTGACCTTTTGTCCTTCGACGTGCTTGCGCTCGACAGCGAGTTCGGCCTCGGACTTCTTGACGGCAGATTCCAGGGTTTCCGCCGATTCCATGAGTTCCAGGATGTGGTCTTCACTCCTTGAGATCACTTCGGTGAAGTGGTTGATTTCTTTCTGGAAGGCCTGATATTGCTCGTTGGTCTTGGCGCTCGTCATCTGATCTTTCAGCTTCGAGATCTTGGCCTGCGAGTCAGCGACGGTGCCTTCGAGGGTCTTGCGTTCTTTAGAGTTGACAGCGAGGGCGGCCTTGTCGGCGTCGAGTTGTTTCTGATGGGAGTCGAGTTTCTTCTCGATATCGCCTATGTAGCGAGGGAGTGCCGCAATCTCTTTTTCGAGTGTCACGATCTTTTGATCGATGACTTGGATTCGCGAAGCGCACTCAATATCGGGAGACATGCTGGTGTGACAAGCGTACCATTCGAGGGCGGGAGACAGGGCTTGGCTTGTCAGACGCACTTTGGGCTTGGCGACGAGAGTTTCGAAACCTTGTGGCATGGAATCAGGCCGCGAGACGGGGATCGAGTTGGTCATTGGAGTCCGTTTCCTTGCGGTTTTCGAGTTTCATGGTGGAACTGGCTGGGTAGGTGGCTCCGACAGAGGCGGGTTCAGCGGGTTCAGGGGTGGAATCGGTTCGTTCCGTAGTTTCGACGATTTCGGCCTTTTCTTGGGCTGTTTTCTGCATTTGACCGAAGCGGTTGCCCTGGAGGAGGCAGAGATCGCGCATGGCTTTCTGGTAGGCGCGGTCGGCTGCGGTGAGGTGGCGGGCGATGGCATCCCACGCTCCGTCACCGTGGCGTTTGTCGAAGGCGAGGGCGACGCGGAGTAAGCCAACGTTCGGTTCCAGGTATTTCTTCGATACTTCTTCAGCCATTTTTTCGATTTTGAGATTGAGAATCGTTGTTTCGATGGAAATCGCGCGATTGCGGCGCCAAGTGGAGTCGAGGAGGCGATCTACGATGTCGCGTTCGAGGCGGTCGATGGGACAGAAGCGTTCGAGGTAGTCTGTGCGGAGTTGATCGAATTCGGCTTGTGATTCCCAGTGGAAGACGACTGCGGAGGTGGCGTAGAGTCCGTGGGAGGTGGCGTTCTTGGAGGAGGCGGATTTGCCTTCGGCGGTGCGGGGTCCGGTGGATAGGGCTGCGTTCGCTTTATTGGCGGCGGCCTGTTTCCGGGATGTTTCGTTCATTGAGTGTGCTCCTGTTCAGAAATGGAAACGCCCGGAGGATTTAAATCCGCCGGGCGTTCGCTTCTGACTTATTGGTAGCAGAGAGGGGTCGCCGTTACCAAAACCGGATGGCGTAACTTCCTTGGAAGTCATTGAAGGGACGAGAGATACAAATATTTTTCGGGTGCGTGAACGGGTGGTTTGGGTTTATGACAACTTGCCTTCATTTTCGAGTTGACATCAGGACTCTTTCCGCACGTCATTAGGCTGTAATGCGAAGTACCCCCCGCCCCGGCAAGCCTTCTTTCATAACAATCCATCTGTGCAGTTTGTTTCTATTGGGATTTGAAATCCGAGGCCTTGCGCAGATGCGCAGAGTCTGGCACAAGGCAATGTAGAGTTACCACCCGAAAGATCGGGAGAGATCGATGGCAAGATCACGCATCCGATCGCAAAAACCCACGTACTCCCGCTGGTGCGAGTTGTTGGCATCGGAACCCGTCCCTATACGAGCCGTGAGTTCGCGGCGAGTGGGGATGGAGGCTTTCAGATCACAGGGTTGCCGCCTGGGGACTACGTCATTTGCGCGCGTATGCCCAACCGCGACGTGGTCGATCCATGCTTCTGGGGCGTTGAGTCGATGACGAAGGTGGTTCGAAACCCGAGCCGACAGAAGTCCACCAATAACAATCTGACTTTAGAGAGAGGCCGACGACTTGACGTCAGAGTAAGGGATCCACAGCGAGTGCTGGGCGAGAAGTCCAGTGGCAACGGTGGCCGACAATCTATGCAACTGATCCTCACTGGACCTCCGTGGAGCCGGCCTGTCATCGTCCAATCCACGCGACCGGAGGCAGATGGTCAAGGCTACGATCGCCGATTCCAGCTTCAGGCAGGGTTCGGACGAAGTGGCAGGGACATCTTTGAAGAAAGGCGTCTGGCCTCGCTGGATTCACGATAAGTTCATGCCGAAGGCGCCGATGGAGGATACCAATACAATGCCCGCGGCCAGCTATGAGGAGAGTGCGTCCGCCTTGGCTCCAGGAAGTTAATTGACGTTGGTCTCCGACGGCGTCGTGGAAGCAGAGAACGCCCAGCGCGAACTCTTCGGTTTCGACCGAACGCGGGAGATCTCGACGAAGTCCGCGGCAGAGATCGCGGAGGCGGCCAAGGCCTGGGGCCAGAATGACGACATCACGGTAGTCACCGTGCGGAGGGATGAGTGAGGAGATTAGAAACCGGCAAGCAGATCCGAAACGGCAGCCGAGAAGCCTGGCAGCATGGGTATCGAGCGTATCGGCCACCCGAAGCAAGCGAATTCCGGTAGGCGTTTGGATGAAGACTTCGCCGTTTTCGTGGTCGAATTGCCAAACTTCCAGGCTGCCCGCAGCGAGGTACTCGAGCGTCTTGGCGTGGACGTCAACCGCGCTTTCAGAAGGGGAGATCACTTCGACGGCGATATCGGGGGCGCAGGGTAAAGGGATCTTCTTGCGATCGACACCAGCGGGCCGGTCGAGGAGAAAAACGGAAACATCTGGCCGGCGGACCGTTCCGGGAGCGGTGAGGCAATCCACTTCGCCGAAGGCCACCCCGATCGGGCGTTGCGCGAAATGAATTCTCAACTGAAACTCGAGTGTAAGGCTCGAAGCTTCGCAGAGTATTATGACGCGTTCCCCTGCGACTATTGGGACATCAGCCAATCCCAACGCTTGCCCGCTTGCTCTTTGATTGACTCGATGTCGCGCTCCAACAGCAGTCGCGCGGCGACGAGGTTGCGGGCGGCGGCTTCGATGCGCGCGACGTAGTCGTCTTTGCCTTTGTAGCGCTCTTCGATCGACAATCGCGGGTCGCCGGACTGTTCGCGATCCGCCTTGGTTTTGGCAAATGGCAGGAACGAGCCGACCATGTTGTAAAGCGTGCCTTCAGCGCCGATCTGCGCGTCGCGGAAGTTCCAACCGGTATAGGATCCGAGGGGCACCTGCTGCTCAGGGCTGCGCACGCCTGAGGTCTCGTTTCCGTCGCGATCCACTTGCGCGATGAGCGTGGGGAAGGCCGCGCCAACCTTGGGAGGCTCATTGACAACGATTCCCCTGGTGGCGAACTCGGATCCGTAATCGACATGGTACGCGGGTTGCGTGGCTTTAGGTTTGAGCACGCCTGGCACCGAGGGAAACTGCAATGCTTTGGCGGAGACAAGTTGATCCTTGTCGATGCGCGGATAGGCGGAGGCTGGCGGTTCGACCTCATTGGTGACCCATTCGTTGAGCGCTGCGAGCAAGCCGCGCATGGGCCAGCGATAGTCCATCGGATTCGCGATGTTCCGCGTATTGTTGCGCGCGGGCTTGGCGTTGGCACCATGCTGTGTACCGGCGAGCAAGAAGGCTCGTGAGTCGGTATTCAAAGGCGCATCCTGCTTGCCATCGGGGCTGGTGTGGATGAGCGAAGCGGCGCGTCCCCAGTATTCGTAGGATCCGTTGGTGTAGAAGATCCTGGGCACGACTTTGGCTTCGATGGCTTTGTCGAGCAGACCTTCGTTGTGTCCATTGTCGGCTTGCGGCAGATCGGTGAAGGGATAGAGATCGGTTGGGTAGAAGAAGTTGAGGTGCGGATGCCCGTCGCGCGAGGGCTGTCCGAAGCGGTGGTTGAAGCTTCCCCGCCCTGCTCCGGCAACGTGAGGCCAGACGCCGTCGAAGACTTTGCGTCCCTTCTCGTCGGCGTTGAAGCCGTAGAAGAGATAGGCGCGCAGAAAGCGTCCGCTTTGTGAGGTTCCGAAGCCGATGGCGCGCTTCATGAAGCGGCTCTCGTTGTTGAAGAGCATCGATTCACCGCCGTATTTAAAGAACGAAATGAGATCGCGAATCGCGGTGGGTCCGAGGCCAATGATCCAAGGATCTTTGGATGTGTAGACGAGTTCGTAGATACGTCCTGGTTCGAAGCCGGAATCGAGCACGATATTGTCTTCAGCGATCCGCCAGCTTTTGCGGGCGATCGTAGTCTTTTTGCCCATAGCACCATCGCGTACGGTGAGTTGCAGCTTGGGATCCTCTGGATTTTCGACCGCGTAAGGGATGTGATTGCGATCGCCCAGCGGCGCACTGGAGGCTTTCCTGTCGACGATGATCTCGCTGCGGACGAGTCCTTGGATGCCTTTGGCGACAGGAGCGTACAGGCGGAGTCCGTTCGCGGCGCGTGGGATGTCAGGTTGCCAGCCGCACCAAATGAGCGTGTAGCCCTGCTGCATGAGATAGCCGTCGCCGACGGCGGTGGATCCCTGGCCGAAATTGAACATACTCAGGGCGCCTTGGCCTCCACGATTGGGCACCTCGAAGAGAATCGTGCCGTTGCTCAGCTTGGAATCGCGCGGCTTGAGGACGACGATGTCCGCGGAGAATTCGACGAGTCCTTGGGCGTTGACCGGAGCGAGATCGATGTCGGCGACGATGCGGTTCGCGGATGCTTTGGGATCGATGGCGAAGTTGGCCTTGGCGGTGTAGCGCTCGTAGGGGCCGGCGGACCCGAAGCTCTTGCCTTCGGCGAAATCGATGCGTTCACCGACGTGGATTTGGGTGACTGCGGCACTGGCTATCGTGAGGGAGCCGAGAAGGCAGAGCAGACGCGGGGACATGATCCACATTATCCGACAGATCGAGTTGGTACTGGGACTGACACAGTACTCTCTAGGGCAAAGGTACGTTGGCTGAAGGACAATCGAAGTGTTCAATGGACGTATGTTGGCTTTCACCACCGTTGCCGCACTCGTGGCGTCCCCGCTGCTTTCGCTTTCTTCCGTGCCAGATCCGACGAGTTTTCTAGCGATTGGACTTGGATTGGCAGCTATAGGCGTTTATGGCACACGGCGGGCGACGAGTGATCGAACTTCTTCTGGCCGCAAATAGAGTCTATTGACGGCTCAGGGCTTTGCCTTCGAGGACCCCGGTGTATTTTCCATCGTCGATGGCAGCGCGGCCGTTGACAAAGACCCAGCGCATTCCTTCCGCGAGCTTTTCAGGTTCTTCATAGGTCGCCGTGTCTTTCACCTTGGCGGGATCGAAGACGATCACATCCGCAAATGCACCTTGCACGATGCGCCCGCGATCCTTGATCTGGAAGGTGTCCGCAGTCAATCCGCTGGACCGGTGGATTGCAATGTGGAGCGGAACTACCTTGCGATCCAGAACATAGTGGCGAATCTTGCGCGGGAATGTGCCGTACTTGCGTGGGTGCCCGAAGGATCCGTCGGAACAGGTCATCACCCAATCCTCTTTCATGAACGCTTCGATGTCGTCTTCGGACATGTTGAACGAAGCGACACCGCTGCCGCCGTTGCGGATGATCTTGAGCGCGGCTTCGACCGGCGGCATGTTCCATAGTTTCGCGACTTCAGCGAGCCGCTTGTTGCGGACCGAGGCATCGCGCGGAGAGAGCAGGAGGAAGGATTCCGGGCCACCGCGGCGGCGCATGTTTTCCGCGGTTTCCTTGACGAGTTTTTCGCGCTGGGCTGGGTCGTCAAGACGTTCAATGAGCTTCGCCTGGCCGCCTTCTTGTGACCAAGGCGGGAGCAACGAGGCGTGCAGTGAAGATCCGGAAGCGGCGTAGGGATACTGGTCAGCCGTGATGCGGACGCCTTCCGCTCGGGCCTTACGGACGAGTTCGATCGCGGCTTTGCTTTGGCCCCAGACGTCCACGCCAAGCGCTTTGATATGCGACATGTGGACTCTGATGCCGCTCTCGCGGCCGATGCGAATGGTTTCGTTGATCGCGCCGAGGAGTCCGATGGAGTAGTTGCCTTCATCGCGCATGTGCGAATCGTAGATGCCGTTGTATTTGGCGGCGACCTTGGCGAGTTCGATGACTTCCTCTGTGGTTCCGAAGTTCTGAGGAGTGTAGAAGAGGCCGGTGGAGAGTCCGAAGGCGCCTTCGTCCATGGCCTTTTTGACGAGTCCTCGCATGGCGTCGAGTTGGGCGGGTGCGGGGGCTTTGGCGGACATGCCGAGGACTTCGCGGCGCACGGATCCATACCCGACGAGGAGGATGGCATTGGTTCCGATGCCTGAGGATCGCCATTTGTCGATGGCGGTTTTGACATTGAAGGGTCCTGCGCCGTCGTTGCCGGCGACTACGGTGGTGACGCCTTGGCGGAGGTAGTTTTCATTGGTTTTGCGTCGGGTGTCGGAGAGGTCTTCGAAGACGTGGGCGTGGGGATCGATGAAGCCGGGGCTGATGGTGAGTCCTTTGGCGTCGATGGTACGGGTGGGTTTGAGGTTGGCTTTGGCTGCGTCGCCGATGAAGACGATGCGGTCGGCTAGGATAGCGATGTCGGCTTTTTTGGGCGGGGTTCCGGATCCGTCGATGAGGGTGCCTCCTTGGATGAGGATGTCGACTGGTTGTTGCTGGGCGAGGGCGGACGCGGCAACGAGGAGGAGGCAGATCGTCATTATCCGAAGTCTACCCCGGTTTTGCAGAACGCGCCGCGCGATGCAGCAATGCCCTCAGTAGTTGCCCAAGTAGAAGAACCCGGACGTCAGGACCGGATTCTGCAAAGCGAGGTTTGTCAGGCGACGGGCCGCGGCGGCACCCTCTTCGTAAGCCCGATTCTCGGCTTCGATATCGTGGTCGACTGCCTGTTTGTTTGCGTGATAGTAAGCCAAGGCCGCGTGAACCTGTTCAATCGAAAGGTGCGGGCGGTTGGCAACGATCTGTTCGGGCGACTCTCCGAATTGATTGTCGAGGACGATCGCACGCACGGGTGTGCAGCTTCGGTGACTGTTCGCGCCATGGACCTCCGCCGAGTTGACGAACAAACTGTCGCTGGAGCAAGTCAAACGCACTGAGGACTCCAACGATTCGATCTGAGTTCTTGTCATCGACGACAACCAAAATCGGATTGTCCTCGAGTAGCAGAAGGGCATTGGCGATCTTACTCTGCCCGGTCACGGTAGCGACCTTCTGAAGGAGGTGTTTGATGACATATTTCTCGATCGCAACGGTGTAGACATTCAGTCCCTCGTAGCGCCCCGATAGATAGCAACCCAGGCGTTCGAAGGCTTGGATGAGTGCGTTGAAGTCTTCGGTGTCGCTCAGCTACAGATGGTTCGCGATCCACTTTGACCATCCTACGTCGTCCGCGCACTTTACTTCAAAACTGAATGCTCGCGATATGCTGGCCCTTTGGCAGGATTACTTGCGAGCCTGTCGACTTAAAGGCCACCCCGTCAAATTCGATGTCTTTGGGCGGGGAGGCAAAGCGGCAGTACGTCCGACTCGAACTCTCGTAGGCGAGTTCGACGATGTTGCCCGTTGTGGTTAGAGAGAGGATTCGAGCGCCGTTGCAGCCTTCGAGTAACGGCTGCGCGTTGCCAACCGCTGCGACTGCATGCCGACCCGCGGGGAGCCAGAGCGTTTCCGCATCGCGGAAGGGCCACGGTTGGCCGTCCACCGTCGCAGGACCCTTCCACGGAATCCCAACGCCGTCACGAGAGGTGATGGTCACCGTCTCACCGGACTGTTCAAAGCCCGTCACAACGGAGGCGGCGGAGCCAATCCACGGCTCATCTTCGCGCGAAATCGAACTTTCAAAATAGAGTGCAACCCGCGGAAAAGCGCCGGATGCCAGTTGCAGGAGTTGAAACAATTCGGTCCCGGTTTGTTGCTTCGTCGGATACACGTCCTGGTAACGTTCGACGATGTTGATGTCGATCGCAAGCTTGGCGGGACGCTTTGTCAAAGGCTTGTAGCGCGCGGCGATTTCCGGATAGCGCTTCGGGCCCTCATTCCATACGGTCGCGGGATCTTCAATCAAAAACGTCACGTCGCGTTGTTCGGCCACGGGCAGCAAGCCTTTGACATCGGCTCCGAGCAACGAGCGCATGCGGGTGTCGAACTGATCGTCGATATGAGTGACGACGAGATCGAGCCACGGCTTCGTCTTCCGCACGCTGGTGAGGACTTCGAGCCATTCGATCTGCTGCCTTCTCGCAAGCTCGACGCGGTATTCCAGGAACTCAGGGGTCGCGTAGGCTTTCAGCGGATCGGCACCCGAGCGCTTCTGGAATTCCGCTCGCACATCGTCATTCATCGGCGTAAAGCGGGCCGGATTTGCCGCGCCTTCGAGCGATTCGAAGTAGAGTTCGGCGAGGTTAACTCCATCCCAATCGTGATCGGAAAGCAGTTTTCGAACCCCTTGCGAGGCCGCGCTAAAGGCATCGCGATTGGTGAGGTTGATGAGCTTGCGCCAATCCAAGTGCGCATCCTGCAACAAAGCGGTTTTCTCGCGCCATTCGGGATGTTTGTTCCAGAAGCCTTCGCTGACGTGGGGAAGTTCGAGCCAGGCGTAAACGAGGATCCCTTCGCGATGACAGGCCTCGATGAGACGCGTCAGATACGCGGAGTTCTCCTCGTCATAAAAGTGCCAGGCTGCAACCTGCAAAGCCGAGATGCCGGATTTGCGCCAGCGCCGCGCGAAATAGTCGAGATCGACGCGCAACCGATAAGAGGAATCAAAAAAGGCCCAGAGCTTTTGCGAGCGAAAGGGCGGCTTCAGGCCAAGGTCCCCGAGCGATTGCAACAGATAGGGAAATCGTTCGTAGCCTTCTGTGCCGGGGGTGACCGCGATCCAGAGCACTGCGCCTTGGCCAAGCTTCATGCCGGCCACAAGCGGCGCACCATCCCAACGTTCCGAGGCGAAAACCCGGGCTTCGTGCGGGATGGACCAAACGGGCAATTCTATAGGTTTTTCCCAGACAACGGAGAGATGAGGGGCGCGCTCTTCTCGGATGCTTTGGGCAACGACGCGCTTGGGCGACGGGCGGAAGCCGAGGGATTCCGCCATGGCGGATTCGCCTTCGAGCACCAGAAACATGCCGTTTTCCACGCGTTCACGCCAGCGTTCACCGGCACGATCACTGCCACGGCGGAGGACGACGATGCCGGCTGCGCCTCCGCGAATGGGTTGGAAGCCGACGGAGGAGAGGATTTTGGGCCAGGGTCCGGGATCGTCGCCGAGGACGTGGTACGTTGGCGGGACGCCTGCCTGGAGCCCCACAGCAAGCACAACGCTAGCGAGCAAACGCATACCAGAACCCCGCTCTCAGATCGTTGAAATATCGCCCATTGGGATTTTCGAAAAAGTGACGTCCACGGACGCCCTGCAGGATGAAGAACATCGACTGCGGCAGTCCATTGAAGCGAAAGCGCACACCGGGACCGGCCTCGCCAAAGTTCGCCCAAGCGTAGCGTTTCACGTCCGCGGTGAGGTTCCAGTTGAAGAAGGTTTGCAGTTGGAATCCGCTGTCTTCGGCGCGCGAGAAGGTGTATCCGGTCTTGTTCTGCGAATACAGCAGAAAGTCGCGGTCAAAGCGACTGACAAAGACGAAGTCATTGGCGGTTTCGGTAAACCAGCCGGGCTTGGTCGCGCCGAGATTGTGTCCGAAAGAGCGGCTGCCGGATATGCCGCCGCGATAGTCGGGCGTGAAGAGGCCCGTATTGGCGCCGCGTCCAAGGTAGCGCAGTGCCTGTCCCGCCTCTCCCCACGCCATCACGCCCTTCCAGACGAGAGTCCGCAGCCCGAAGCCGAAAATGAACGAGCTTTCGGAGAGATACTGCGGAGGAAGGTTGCCCTTTGGACGGATTTGCCGACGGACGTCCCCAATGAATCGTGTGGACAGGTAAGGGCGCAATGGCAATTTGCCGACATTGAATTCCGTTTTGATTTGGCCATAACCAAAGGCATTCTGCCAGCGTGAGGAGAAGAATGGGTACATCCAGGTGGATGTGTGAAAGCGTTGGAGTTGCGGCGCGAGATTGCGATAGGCGCGGTCGGCCTCGGCTGCCTGCTTAGGATCTGGACTATTGCGCGCAAGGCCGAACCACTTGATCGCGGTGCGATCTTCTTTGAGGATGTTGTTGGTCCAGCCGAGCTGCAGCATAATTCCAAAGTCGATGGGATCAGTTTCGTGAGCCACTTCGAGGTAGCGGACAGCGTCTTTCAGATATCCTGCATCGAGGCTCTTTTTCGCGAGATCGCGGGCCTCGGTGTTGACCTTGGCTTCGGGTGTTTCGGCACGCCGACGCAAGGTTTGGGGACGCTGCAGAGTGGTGCGGACACGGTCAGCGAGTTCGTCATCCACCGGTTGTTCGAGGACGCGTTCGAGCAGCGGCTTGGCTTGACCGGCGAGTTCCTTTTGGGTTAGCCAGAGAAATCCCAACTGGGCGGAGGCGATGCGGTCTTTGGGGGTGAGAGTGGTGATGAGTTGGAACTCTTTTTCTGCTTCGTGTTTGCGACCCATTTCGAGAAGCAGGTAGGCGTACTCGCGGCGCAGGGGAAGGTTCCGATCGTCAAGCTTTAGTGCATTCTGGAACTCGTAGACGTAGGGGTAGCGCTTGGGCAACAGCGCGCGAGCTTTGTCGGCCGCGCGAGGTTCGGCTCCGCGGGATGCGGCGAGAAGGGCGGCGATGGCTTGTTCTTCTCGTTGTTGGGCTTTCCAAATGCGCCCAAGGTCGAGCAGAAACGACCGCATGTCGCGACGCAGTTGCCAGGCGTATTCGTAGTGCTGGCCGGCTAGGGTTAACTCGTCCCGTTGTTCGGCGAGTTGGGCGAGTTCCTGGTGGGCGGAAAAGCTGTTCGGCGTCTCGACGACCGCTTTGCGCCAGCGGTCGATTCCTTGGGCGAGTGGAGCGTCGACATTTTCAAAGGCCTTTGCCGCCGACTCGCGGATCTTCGGATCTTTGGCATCTTTAGCGAGGCGGGCGAAGGTGCGACGGGCGTCCACGGGCTTACGGGTTTCGAAACAGAGGTAGGCGTACTCGAGTGCGAGGTGTTCGTTCGCCGGGTCGGTTTCGAGGACCTTTGCAAACTGATCGCGGGCCTCTTCCGTATCTCCGGTCTTGAGCAAGGTGTAGGCGAAATCCTGGCGGAGTCTAGGCTGGGCCGGGTCTACTACCAGGGACTTCCGGAAGTGGAGAAGGGCGGAGTCGTAGTCCCGGAGTTTGAGGGCGGCGTAGGCGGAGTCCGGATCGGATACGGCCCACAGGAATACGGATTGGACGAGCCAGAGCACCATCTGCAATATAGTGCGGCGGCGGGTCCGAAATTCTCAGCTAACGGGGGCGGTATTTTGCGGGTAGTACACGGGATCACGGGCGGGACTCTTGGTGGATGCGAGGATTTCGACGCCGATGCAGGCCCATCTCGTGTAGCTGATCGCCAGAGATGTTCACCACAAAGCCGTCCAACTTGTTGACCTCCCGGTCGGCACTGCCCGTCCGGAAATAGTTCCCCCAGCCGCACTGCTGGTCCCTCGGACTCCCTCCCTGCTCCGCTCGACTTCAGCCTTCCGGCCTAATACTTGCGGTCTTTGTCCGACTCGACTGGCGGGTAGGGTCTCTCCTGGTTCCGCCTGGCTCTTTCCCGACGTGCCACCGCCCGCGACCCCAAGGTCAAACAACCGTTCCGTTCCAGAGTGCTGTCTGTTGCCTTCGCCGTGCAGGAGTTCGACACTCCGCTTCGTACGTTCGGATCTCTCCTCACGCAGGGCATCGGCTTCCGGGAGCCTCGGCGGCTGACTCGGTCGGGACCTTCAGCCGCTTGAACAACGCGTCCTTCAGAACGACGACCGGTTAGTCCAAGACATCCGGATTCTTGCGCAGCATATCTTCCCAAAGTGGTTGGAAGCTGAACCATCCGCCCTGCGAGGTTCCGATCTGCCCGCGCGTGACATCCGCCTGGGCGAGATCGATGCTGACAGGTTTATGGCCCGTGCCTTCGGCTAGTAGTTGCGCCTGGCAAGTTCGCTCCATGGTCACGAACCACCAAGCCGCCTCGTCCACTGTACGTCCGACTGTGAGCAGCCCATGATTGCGCAAGATCACGGCCTTGCACGACCCGATCGCCTCACCGATGCGGCGCCCCTCTTCCACCTCGAGAACGACCCCCGTGTAGTCATCGAACAAGGCATGGTCGTTGTAGAACGCGCAAGCGTCCTGCGTCAGCGGATCCAGCAGGCGTCCCAACGACGACCAACTCTTGCCATAAATCGAATGCGCATGCGCCGCGGCGACCACATCCGGGCGTGCCGCGTGCACCGCCGCATGAATCGCAAAGGCCGCGCGATTCACATGCCAATCGCCTTCGACCACCTCACCCGCATGGTTCACCAGCAACAAGTCGCTCACACGAATGTGGCTGAAGTGCATGCCAAACGGATTCACCCAAAAGTGATCGGCTAATATCGGATCGCGCGCCGTGATATGTCCCGCGACGCCTTCGCTAAAGCCGAAAGCTCCAAAGACGCGCAGCGCCCCCGCCAGCCGCTGCTTGCGATGCAGCCGCTCTTCTTCAAGCGTTTCGAACTTGGGCGGCATGGCGATTTTGAGCTTGTTGTTGGCGTACATCTTCTCGAGATGCACTGGCGTAGTGGGGATAGTCGTGGCCATAAGCCCCACTATAGCGCTACTATTGGCGAATCTGTTTCGGCGGAGAATCGGCCGGAATCGGGAATGGCCAGCCGTGGATTTCCTTGGGATCCGACTGCAGAATCAACTGAAACGGATCCGGCTGCCAGGATCGAACCAGCCCTTCTACTTCCAAACGCGTGCCCACGGGGGCGCTTCCGGGAATCGCTTTCGTGAGCATCAACTTGATTTCAGGCATACCCGGTTGATCTACAGAAATGGTGAGTTCCACAGGATTGCTTGCCGGACGCTGACTCACCAGCCTGCCCTTAAACTGGGGCGAAGAGTTCATGCTCAGCGCGTCCTCGAAAAACTTCGGACCCATGGGTCCCAATAATTCGTCGCGCAGCATCAGAAAAGCCATCTGCGAATCGAGAGGCTCTGGCTGCGTCGGCGGGTACTGTTCCACAGTCTCCGGTGCGAAAGGCGTCACGCGCACAAAATCCCAATAACGATCCAACCCAAGAGCCGTGCGGAACATCGAAACATGTTGTCGTTTCACCCAGTTGATGAGGCTCGGTTCCCGCAACAGCACTGCCGCGCGAGCGTAGTAAAACGTACCGGCGCGCAACTTCTGTGGATCGCGATCTTTATCGACGATGAGCGCTGTGCCAAGCATATACGCGATGCGCCCATCGTAGGGATTCAAATGGAGCGCGCTGGTGAGCAGTTCCTGCGCGACAATCCAGTCTTTCTTGGCGTAGGCGATCTCGCCGGCGCGGCGGTTCAAGTCGCCGAGAAGGGATATCGAGAGATGCTGCCCCGCGCAGAACGAGGTAGAAAGCAAGGCAAGGATGGCGCAAGGTCGGATCGGAAACATCCAGGTAATTTCAGGTTATCAGGATTGTTCCGACGATTCCGAAATGAATGGACGCACCGTGGCGGCAACCCTTTCCCGTAGCGGCTTTCGAAACTGCTCGATATCGGCTGCTGTAGGCACAGGGATTCTCGAATCCGTTCGTTCCTGCTTTGCACTGGCGATCTACCGGATGGGAGCAGTCCGCTACTCTGCCTTGATCGCTTGCAACATTGGGATGGGCTTTTCCGTGCCCGGAGCTTTGGTTCTCGGTTTCCGTTGGAATTCGCTGATTCGCCTCGACACAGCGATCTGAAACCGAGAGCTGCTCGATGAATAATACAAAGCGCGAGGCCTCGCCCAGCGCGATCGGCACTTCTGGATCCTCGTTCGGGCCGGGGCAACTTCGTGGCGAAGCCCCCGGCTCGCGCCGATTGCCAGATACGGCGGATTCAGAGGAGCGTGATTCGCCAACGGTACCCAAGCAAGATGAAGGAAAAGGAAAAGGTCAGTGGAAACGCAAGCGGCAAGGCGGGAAATATGGCGGAAGGAGTGAGATTCGAACTCACGGAACCCTTACGAGTTCGCCAGTTTTCAAGACTGGAGCCTTAAACCACTCGGCCATCCTTCCAGCGCGCGCCTTCTTCAATTTATCACGACACAGGCTAGCGGCGAGTGATGCTGACAGCGCGCCAACTTGAATTACCCGACGCATCGTGGGCGCGAATCACGACATTGTTGATGCCCAGTAACAGCGGCACGCTGACGGACCAACTGGAAATACCCGCTGCGGATCCATTGCCGGAAGCAGTAGACCAAGCAATCAAGGTCACTGCCACATTGTCACGTGCAGTTCCGGCGATGGTGATGTGAGTCGCGCTCGTTGTGTAAGAGGCGCTCGCTGGTGACGTAATCGCGAGCGTCGGTGCCGTAGTATCTCCAGAGGGTTGGGGAATCGGCGTCGGCACCGGTGGAGGCGGAGGCGGCGGCGGATTGTTCGTCGACGACGCGGCCAGAGTCACCGTGATCGTTTTCGAAGCCGCACTGCCATCGCGGGCTTTCACCTCTACGGTGATCGCATTGGCGCCAGCCTGCAAAATCACCAGCGCCAAATCCCAGCTTCCAGTTCCTGCAGCGAGTCCGCTGGCCCCCGTTTTCGCATTCCGCCAATTCACCGATTGGATACCCGAAACGTGTGTGGCCGTACCTCTCACGCGAACAATCGTAGCCGTGGTCGTGAGATCCCCCAACGGTTCGGCGAACTGGATCTCAGGAACGGTCGCAACCGGTGGCACAATGACCGTTTCGGCACGCCGTTCCACGGTCACCGAACGCGTGTAGCGCACACCCGCACCATCGAGCACCGTGATATGGATGCGGTTCGCGCCGAGATTCAACGGCACCGCCGCAATCGCCCAAGCCCGCGCGCCACGTCCGGAACCAAGAGCCCCAGCATCCGTCGTCCAGGTGATCGACACCGGATCCTGCCCACCAACTACCTTGCCGCTCAATGCCACAGAAGACACAGTCACCGGAGTCTGCACCGCATCCACCGTCACATTCAGAGTCTCCGGGGGCGTGATGCCACCGGTTCCGCCACTTTCGTCCTGTGCCGCGTAAATCTGTAAAATCGAATTGATATCGTCCTGCGCCAACTGCGTCACCTTGCGATAGAACGGATACATTACCGAAGCCGGATCCCCGGAATGTCCCAGCCCTAACGCGTGACCCAATTCATGCAGCACGACGCTGTAGAGATCCATCGCTCCATCCCAAGGCTCGGCGTCATCCAAGTGCAGATCCCCGGCGATCGGCTCGGAATTCGGAGGCGCGGGATAAAACGTGTGCGCCAAAACACCGCCCTTCCCATCGAACGGATACGGATCGCCATGCGCACCCGCCCCAAAAACAATATCGATGTTTCGCGCGCCCGTTCGCCCGTTCGTCTCGGTGAAACTCAACTTTGCATACTTGCGCCATTCCGCCAACGCCCGCAGCACTTCCGCACGAACCGTCGCCTCAGGAAGTTTGCCCGTCATCGACCCAAAGGAATACGTCAGCGCCGTGGAGCCCTTGCCCGCTCCGTCCCAACCATTCCCCACGCCAGCCGCAATCGCCGCCACCACCCCATCTTCGCGAAGCGCGCTCTTGCAGGCCGAGACAGGCAAGCCCTCGATCAGCTCACGTGACGCCGGAAACACATACAGCACCGACTCATCCGCCGCAACCTGAAACGCAGTATCTCTGCTGGCGATACCCATCAATTGCCACGCCTGCAAATCAGGATGTTCCTTCAACTCGACTCCCGCATTTACCAACAAGGCTCTCGCCCGCCCGATATCCGCATCCCGATAGAACTCGAAAACCAAATAGTTGGGCTGACTCGCATCCGCCTCAAGAGCCGCCGCACTCAGCTTATCCCCAACCTCAAGCGTCCCTTGCCATGTCACACCCAATCCGGAAAACTGCTCCGCAGTCGGCGCAGACACCAGGAAGGCGTTCTCAGGGACGGCACCCAACACCCGGATCCCGCGATTGCGCATCCGCATCAGTGTCTCCGGTTCCACCGTCTGCTCAAACTGAATCAGCCACCGCTTCCGGACATCCTCGCCTACCACCTGATTGGCTATTTGAATACTCCCAAGAACGGGAGAAGGATCGGAAACAGGGTCAATCACCCGCGACCGTAAACGGATCGCATGGTTGATTTGCCCCTGACCTCCTGCCATCGCAAGAAGGCTGAGAGCGGATATCCGCTGCCAAGCTCGCATGATATTACCCTCATCGGTCCATCGAAGCAAAATTGGTGCACCAGTGCACACAGAACTGCAGGATTAGGCAAAATTGAGCCGCCTACGCGCGGAGTCCTACTGCAGAAGTGGAGTAGCTCAGGATTTCGACTTGGAGTACACCGACATCGCGTTCGAAGAAACCGGATCCAATCGAGCGTGAGATTGAAGCGACGCTCCGCCCTTTGAGTTTCATTTCCCGATCGTGCCTGCTTCTCATTTGTCCGCAGTCTCGACGCCATCGCCGACTGAACGTCTCGATATCTGCCGGCTGCCATTCCCGCGACCCCGACCTCGACAATTCGAGCGGTGCTTTCGGAGACTTCGCCTAGGAACTCTCCGCTCACTGGATCGAGTCCGGCAATCGGCGTCCGCCGCGGACTTCGAAAGTCCTCGCAACGGATTCGAGATCCTCCTCAACACCGGGAGATCGACCGGCTCCGCAAGCTCGCCCGCGAAGCCTCTTGCTATCAGCGCACTGGCCTGGAAACAAACTTTGCTCCCAGGATCCGCGTTGCCTCGACGCCCACTCCATCCTCGGAAACATCGCTTTGCAGGCAAAACTAAAGCCGCGCCCCTTCCGCCGCTGCTTGCTCGGCGACGGACTCTCCTCTGGCGCCTCAAGCGATTCGACGAAACGGCCCGGGTCTTCGAGTGGATCCTGAAGCTCAACCCACCGGACAACCCCAGGCGCGCGCGGACTGCTCGATAGCGCGCGCCCCCGTCGACCTTGGCGCGACCGTCAAGCTCTCTTATCGAAGTTCCGCATCGCTTTGTGGATGCTCTTCCAGCGCTTCTTTTCCGCCAGCTTGAGGTTCATGTCGCGCTGCCGCTCCACATAGTCCAATTCGCGCGTCAACTTCGCGAACCCTTGCATACGGCCTTCGTCGAGATTGGCGGCCAATACGGCGCAACCCGGAGTGCCTGGCTCATGCCTGCAATCGCGGAACCTGCACTGCTCAGCGAGCTCCGCGATTTCCGCAAACGCATCGCCCAATGTCTCTGGATCCGCCCACAATTGCA